>NZ_CP058350.1:3269536-3590542 GCF_005860795.2 Peteryoungia desertarenae | reverse complement strand
CGCATTGTCGGCATGGGCGATCACGGATCGCATCTTGGTGCCGAAAACGCCCTTCTCGCGACCACGGATCAGCAAAGAATCAAGATCAGGCATGGGCTTCATCAGCTGAACGCCATTTTCCTCGTCCATCAGGCCCTTGTCGATCTTGAGGAAAGGGACAACGCCACGCTTCTCCCAGAGGTATGACGGTACCGGCACGCCATCGGCATCGCCATCCATGGTTCGTTCAAACAGGATAGCGCCAATGACCTTGTCGCCGGAGAAAGCCGGTGCCTGCATGATGCGCACCCGCATGGCATGCATCAGGCGGAACATTTCCTCGTCACCCTGATAGTCATTTTCAGAAATACCGTAGAGACGCAAAGCCCCGGGTGTCGAACCACCGCTCTGATCCAGCGCCGCAATAAACCCGGGCGCCGAGCTGATTTTGTTCAACATCTTTGCGTCCACCATATTCTACTCCTATCCCTCAATATGGCGCGCTTGCGCCAACAATCATTCATCATTTGCCGGGGCCGGTCCGCGCAAGCCGATCCGGCCAAATTCCCGTCCAGACCTGCACCTCATCAGAGCCTGCAGTCTGGCACATCACGATGACACCGCCGATAACAGAACTTGCAGGATGGGAAAATGGCGGGCTAAGCTATTGAAACGATTGAAATCATTTCAATCGTTTGAAAATTCAAAAATTTTTAAACGCAGTTCAATTTGCATGGAGGCTGTCTCCGCTCCTGCTGTTCGTGACGCTCCGATACAATCTCAAAAATCCTCTGAAGTTCCCTTTGTCACGTCATCTAACACGCTGTCGTGACAACGAAAAACCGCGCACCAAACGGGTACGCGGTTCTGAAGCAAGCCGAGGATGTAATCAGACTCAGCCCTTGGTCAGGACAGCAACGCCCGGCAGTTCCTTGCCTTCCATCCATTCGAGGAATGCACCGCCGGCTGTCGAGACGTAAGAAAAGTCTTCAGCCACATCGGCATGATTGAGAGCCGACACGGTGTCGCCGCCACCGGCGACCGAGACGAGCTTGCCGGCCTTGGTCTGGTCGGCGGCATGCAGGGCGGCGGAAACAGTCGCCTTGTCGAAGGGGGCAATTTCGAAGGCGCCGAGCGGACCGTTCCAGACGAGGGTCGCTGCCCTCTCGATCCAGCCATTGATCAGCTCGACCGACTTCGGGCCGACGTCGAGCATCATGGCATCGGCAGGGATGGCGTTGATATCGACCGTTTCGTTCTCGGCATTGGCCTTGAACTCGCGGGCAACCACGCCGTCGATGGGAAGCACGATATCACAGCCGGCTTTGGCGGCTGTTTCCATGATCGAGCGGGCGGTGTCCGCCAGGTCATGCTCGCAGAGCGACTTGCCGACATTGATGCCCTGGGCCGCGATGAAGGTGTTGGCCATGCCGCCACCGATGACGAGTGCGTCGACCTTGGTCACAAGGTTCGACAAAAGGTCGATCTTGGTTGAGACCTTTGCGCCACCCACGATAGCCACAACGGGACGGGTTGGTTGGCCGAGACCTTTTTCCAGTGCTTCGAGTTCGGCCTGCATGGTGCGACCGGCATAGGCGGGCATATGATGGGCCAGCCCCTCGGTCGAGGCGTGGGCGCGATGCGCAGCCGAGAAGGCGTCGTTCACATAAATGTCGCCATTCCTGGCAAGCTCTGCGACAAATTCCGGTGTGTTCTTTTCCTCACCCTTGTGGAAGCGGGTGTTTTCCAGAAGAAGAATGTCGCCATTGTTCATCTTGGCGATGGCAGTCGCAGCAGGCTCGCCAATGCAATCGGAGGCGAAAGCCACACTCTGGTCGAGCACTTCTTCGACGGCGGGTGCGATCAGCGATAGCGACTGGTCGGCCACGGGCTCACCCTTCGGACGTCCGAAATGTGCAAGCAGGATCACCTTGGCTCCCTTTTCGGAGAGTTCCTGGATTGTCGGGGCTACCCGTTCGATTCGGGTCTTGTCCGACACCTTGCCATCAGTGACGGGAACGTTGAGATCGACACGAACGAGGACGCGCTTGCCTGCGATGTCGGTGAGGTCGTCGAGGGTCTTGAAAGCCGGCATGAGTTTACCCGTTTTGAATGCTGTTGAATTGGGCGGACGGGCCGGACCTTACACCGCTTCCATCACGACGCAAGGCGAGGGGACCTAATTTTCGACCTTGTCATCGCTCTTGAGCGTGCCGCGCTTTCGACGCAGATAATCGCGTACGGCGTGAGCCAGTTCGCGGATATTGAGGAAGATGGGCCAGGTGGTGGCCGGCTCGACTGGTTCCATCGAGACGCCAACCGAGGCGATGTGACCATGTTCGTCAATGTCGCGGACGATCAGCACGATTGGCCCGAGACGTACGCGATCGGCATAGTCGGCGCGACCGCCAAGGCGCTGGTTGATCATGTCTGCAACGTTCCTGCCGCGTTCCCCTTCCGAAATCGTCAGAGGTCCATAGGCATCGTCGAGAGATTGTACCTGGGTTGTCGGCGAAATTGCAAAAGTGCCGAAGAATTCGCTGTCATCGGCTTCGACAGGTGCTTCCGTGGCAAAGAGACGGTCCAGCAGCTTCGAATAGCTTGGGGCGATGAACAGATAGACATGGTCGTTCTCGCGCAGTCGACCGGCATACTGATACCGCATCGACTTGCCGTCCCGGATGACCAGCGATGGCATGGCCCAGCGCGGAATACGCTCACCGCGCAGCACGGGGCTGCCGGCGACGACCCTGTAGGCCAGAAGCTCGTGATTGGCCGAACCCGGAAGGTCCAGTTCGACCTTGTCGATGGCGCCGATCCGCGGCGGGACGATCAATCCCAGACGCTTGGCGACGGGCTTGATCGTCCAGCCCTGGACCACGAGGGAGATCATCACGACGATGAAGGCGGTGTTGAAGAAGGTCTGGCCATCTTCCAGATTGCCGATCACCGGGAGAATGCCCAGCAGGATGGAGACTGCACCTCGGAGGCCAACCCAGGCGATGAAGCCGGTTTCGCGCTGCGTGAAGTCGAAGGGGAGGAGACAGAGCCACACGGCCAGTGGACGTGCAACGAAGATCAGGAAAAGGGCCAGCAGGATTGCCGGCAGCAGGATGCTCGGAAACTGCGAGGGTGTGGCCAGAAGACCAAGCACAAGAAACATGATGATCTGTGCAAGCCAGGTCATGCCGTCCTGGAAGCGGCTGATCGTTGTTGTCGCCGGCAGCTTGCGGGCACCGGCGTAGATGCCAGCCACATAGACTGCCAGGAATCCGCTGCCGCCGACTGCTCCGGTGAAGGAGAAGATCATCAGCGCCAAGGCGAGCATGAAGATCGGGGCGAGGCCGCGTTCCACCTGCATCCGTCGCAAAATGAAGACGATGATGACACCGCCGAGGATGCCGAAGGCAAGGCCAATGCCCATCTGCTCGACAAACAGACGGACGAGCTCGAGATTGAAGCCCTCGGCGCCAGCTCCGCTGGAGATCAGTTCAACCAGGGCGATTGCCAGAAAGATCGCCATCGGGTCGTTGGTCCCCGATTCCACTTCCAGCGCCGAACGGACGCGGTCACGAATATTGATGCCGCCGATGCGCAGCAGGAAGAACACGGCGGCGGCATCCGTCGAGCCGAGAATGGCACCGAGCAGCAGGCCTTCCATGTAGCTCATTCCGAGGAGCAGGTGAGCGGCAACGCCCAAAATGAAGCTGGTCAGAAGAACGCCGAGCGTCGCCAGTGTCAGGGCGGGGGCTGCCGAGAGCTTGAAGGATTGCAACGACGTCCCATAGCCGGAATCAAACAGAATGATGGACAGCGCGATTGAACCGACCACATAGGCAAGGGAGAAATTGGAAAAATCGATGCCCAGTCCGTCAACACCGGCGCCCAGTCCGATCAGCAGGAAGAGGAGAAGCAGAGGCGCGCCGAAGCGAAATGCGATGAGGCTGGAAAAGGCGGCCAGCAGAACGAGGGCCGTCGCAACCAGCGTAATCGCATAGAATTCCTGCAAATCATGCTCCCTTCAAACCGTCCTTGCCAAACCCAACAACCAAGTGTCCCGCGTGGTGCTGCAGCTGTCAAACCACAGCGCCAAAAAGGGTCCTGACCCGCTGAACACAGATGCTTTCGAGGGGTGAAAGACACTGCCTGGATGGCATGATCATGATGTAGCCCATGATCATGCTGACACTTGGGCGATAGACTAGAAAGATTGTCTTTTTATTGTTGCACGCCGTTCAATTTCGGTTGTGTCCTGCCGACATACCGGAAGGCGGTTCTTCCGGTATGTCGGCGCGGCTTCACCGAGGTTCTGCCATCAGGCCTTTCACCAGCGCGAAGGTCGCGCCCAGCAAGACAAGGGCGAAAGGGAGACCGGTCGACACGGCCATCGCCTGCAAGGCAGCGAGGCCACCACCGAGCAAGAGCGCAATTGCGACCAGTCCTTCAAAGGTTGCCCAGAACACGCGCTGGGGGACCGGGGCGTTGACTTTGCCACCGGCAGCGATCGTATCGATGACCAGGGATCCAGAGTCCGAGGAGGTCACGAAGAAGACGATGACCAGCACGATGCCGATAAAGGAGGTGATGCCGGTCAGGGGCAGATGCGTGAGCATCTCGAAAAGCTGCAGTTCCAGCGCCGCGTCAGCAACCGATGACAGGCCGTCAACCGTTACCTGGCTGATCGCCGTCCCGCCGAGGGCGGTCATCCAGAGAACCGACACCAGCGAGGGGATCAGGAGGACGGCGGTGAGAAAGGCGCGCACTGTCCGGCCTCGGCTGACGCGGGCGATGAACATGCCAACGAAGGGTGACCAGCTGATCCACCAGGCCCAATAGAAGGCGGTCCAGCCTTGCGAGAAATTGGCGTCCTCGCGTCCGAAGGGATTGGAAAGCGCCACTAGGTTCTGTGCATAGGCGGCAAGATTGAGGAAGAACCCGCTGACGATCTGCATGGTCGGGCCGACGGCAATCACGAAGATCAGAAGCAAGGCAGCGAGCGCCATGTTCACCTCGGAAAGCGTTTTCACACCCTTGTCCATGCCGGCGATGACGGAGGCAATCGCGATACCCGTGATGCCGATGACCAGCAGGATGATCGTTGCATCGGTCGCCGGAATGCCGAACAGGAAGTCCAGCCCGCCGCTTGCCTGCTGGGCGCCAATGCCGAGCGAGGTCGACAGGCCAAAGATGGTGGCGAAGACCGCGAGGATATCGATCACGTGACCCGGCCAGCCCCAGACGCGCTCTCCGAAGATCGGGTAGAAAACTGATCGCAAAGTGAGCGGCAATCCCTTGTTAAAGGCAAAGAGCGCAAGCGACAGGGCGACGATCGCATAGATTGCCCAGGGATGCAGGCCCCAGTGAAAGATGGTGGCGGCCATGGCGAGGCGCCGCGCAGCCTCCGGATCGCCCTCCGCGCCATTGAGCGGCGCCCAGTCCGTGCGGACGCCGTTTTCGATCACTGGTCCTTCCAAGGCGGCCGTGAAATGGCCAAGCGGTTCGGCGACGCCGTAGAACATCAGGCCGATCCCCATCCCGGCGGCAAACAGCATGGAGAACCATGAGATGTTCGAATAGTCCGGAATGGCCTCCGGACCCCCAAGGCGAATGCGGCCCAGGGGCGAGGCAATCAGGCCGATGCAGACCAGAACAAAGATATTGCCGCTCAGCAGGAAGAACCAGTCGAGATTGCCGGTAAGTGCGTCGCGCAGAGCCGTGAAGGCTGGCTCAAGCGTCGACTGGAATGCAAGCGTCAGGAAGGTGAAGGCGACGATGGTCAGAGCTGAAACGCTGAAGACGATGTTATGAATGTCCAGTTCGAGGACGAAGGGCCTAGAATAGCTGATATTGTCCTGCCCGATTTCATAGGGCGTCTTGATGATCTGGGTTTCACCTTCCGGTGCCGGCAGGGCTTCGCCGGACGGGCCAATATCCTGGTCTGTGGTTGTATGGGCCAAAAGGTCGACTTCCTTTCCGTTGGGGGCGGTCGGTTTCGATATCCGTTGTCTTCTGATGGAGTGGCTGCTGCCGGCTTGGTGCCGGATGGCCGAAATGCCGCGTTTGCGCCACAATTGCCGAGGTCAACAAAGCAGCGAGACGATTGTTCCATCGTCACATCGGATTTTTTTAAGAAGCCGTAATTCAACCCTGAACCTGAAGGCAGGCACGAAAAAAAAGGGCGGACCGCTGGCGGCCCGCCCTTTGTCAGATCATGACTGACTGAGATCTCAGATCAGCTTGGCCATGGCCACGGCCGTGTCCGACATACGGTTGGAGAAGCCCCACTCGTTGTCGTACCAGGTCAGGATGCGCACGAGCGTGCCGTCCATGACCTTTGTCTGCGCGCCAGCAAAGCTTGACGAGTGGCTGTCGTGGTTGAAGTCAACCGAAACCAGCGGCTCTTCGCTGTAGGCAAGAATACCCTTCAGTTCGCCTTCGGCGGCTGCCTTGATGGCGGCATTGACTTCCTCGGCAGTCACAGCGCGCTTGGCGATGAACTTCAGGTCGACGACGGATACGTTCGGGGTCGGAACGCGAATGGCCGAGCCATCGAGCTTGCCCTTCAGTTCCGGCAGGACGAGGCCGACGGCCTTGGCTGCACCGGTCGAGGTCGGGATCATCGAGAGAGCGGCTGCACGGGCGCGGTAGAGATCCTTGTGCATGGTGTCCAGCGTCGGCTGGTCGCCGGTGTAGGAATGGATCGTCGTCATGTAGCCCTTTTCGATGCCGAATTCCTTGTTGAGGATATAGGCGACCGGTGCCAGGCAGTTGGTCGTGCAGGAGGCGTTGGAGACGATGATGTCGTCCTTGGTCAGGGCATTGTGGTTGACGCCGAAAACGATGGTCTTGTCGGCGCCGTCAGCCGGGGCCGAGACGAGGACGCGCTTCGAGCCGTTCGCAAGGTGCAGCGAGGCCTTTTCCTTCGAGGTGAAGATACCGGTGCATTCCATGGCGATGTCGACGTCGCCCCAAGGCAGTTCCTTCGGGTCCTTGATGGCGGTCACCTTGATCGGCTTGCCGCCGCCGACGATGATCGAGTCGCCGGACACTTCAACCGAAGCCGGAAACTTGCCGTGTACGCTGTCGTAGCGAAGCAGATGCGCATTGGTCTCGACCGGGCCGAGATCGTTGATGGCCACGACTTCGATGTCGGTGCGGCCGGATTCGACGATGGCGCGGAGAACGTTACGTCCGATACGGCCGAAGCCGTTGATGGCAACTTTCACAGTCATGGGTGCACTCCCGATTGGATATTGAACTCTTGGGCAATGTCAGGGCGCAGTGCCTGCGCCCTGGCGGGATGGTGTCAGGCAAGCTTCGCTTCAGCGGCGGCAACGACGGCTTCTGCCGTGATGCCAAAGTGCTTGTAGAGTTCCTTATAGGGGCCCGAAGCGCCGAATGATTTCATGCCGATAAAGGTGCCGGTGGAGCCGATGATCGCATCCCAGCCCTGGCGGATACCGGCTTCAACGGCGATCTTCACCGGAGCATTGCCGATGATGGCTTCCTGATAGTCGGCATCCTGCTCGAAAAAGAGCTCGAAGCAGGGCACGGAAACCACGCGGGTCGAGATGCCCTTTGCTGCCAGTTGCTGTTGTGCCTTTACCGCGATCTCGACTTCCGAACCGGAAGCGAAGATCGAAACCTGTGCATCGCTTGCCGAGATCAACTCATAGGCACCGGAGGCGCAGAGGTTCTTTTCTTCGTATTCGTTACGCACAGGCATCAGGTTCTGACGGGTCAGGGCGAGGCCGGACGGACGTTCCTTGTTCTCCAGCGCCACCTGCCAGCACTCGACGGTTTCCGTGGCGTCGGCCGGGCGGAACATCAGCAGGTTCGGGATGGCGCGGAGCGCTGCCATATGCTCGACCGGCTGGTGCGTCGGGCCGTCTTCGCCAAGACCGATCGAGTCATGGGTCAGAACATGGATGACGCGGATGCCCATGAGGGCGGCCAGACGGATCGACGGGCGGCAGTAATCCGAAAAGATCAGGAAGCCGCCGGAATAGGGGATCAGGCCCCCATGCAGGGCCATACCGTTCATGGCAGCGGCCATGCCGTGCTCGCGGATGCCGTAATGGATGTAACGACCGGAGAAGTCGGTCGGGGTGATCGACTTGGTCTGGCTGGTCTTGGTGTTGTTCGAGCCGGTCAGGTCGGCCGAGCCGCCAACAGTCTCCGGCACGACGCCATTGATGACTTCAAGCGCGTCTTCCGATGCCTTGCGGGTTGCGATCGTCGGCTTGGTGTCGGCCAGCTTTTTCTTGTAATTGTCGATGGCGCTTGCGAGCGTGCCCGGCAGTTCGCCTGCGAAACGACGGCTGAATTCCGCGCGCTTTTCAGCGTCAGCACTCGCGAGACGGGCTTCCCAGTCCTTGCGGGTCTTCGTGGAGCGCAGTCCGGCCAGACGCCATGCGTCAAGCACGTCCGCAGGGATCGAGAAGGCTTCCTCTTCCCAGCCCAGCGCCTTGCGCGTTGCGGCGATTTCGTCAGCACCCAGCGGCGAGCCGTGGACCTTGTGGGTGCCGGCTTTGTTGGGGGCGCCAAATCCGATTACCGTCTTGCAGGCAATCATCGTCGGTTTGTCGGATGCCTGGGCCTGCTCGATCGCAGCGGCGATCGCATCCGGATCGTGGCCGTCAATGGCAAGCGTGTTCCAGCCGGCGGAGCGGAAACGGGCATGTTGATCCGTCGAGTCGGCAAGCGAGATCGCGCCGTCGATGGAGATGCCGTTGTCATCCCAGAAGACAATGAGCTTGTTCAGCTTCAGATGACCCGCAAGCGTAATCGCTTCCTGGCTGATACCTTCCATCAGGCAGCCGTCACCGGCGAGCGCGTAGGTATAGTGGTCCTGCAGGTCGGAGCCGAATTCGTCGGCGAGCTTCTTTTCGGCGAGCGCCATGCCAACGGCATTGGCGATACCCTGGCCAAGCGGCCCGGTCGTGGTCTCGATGCCCGAGGCATGGCCGTATTCCGGATGCCCTGCCGTCTTCGAGCCCATCTGGCGGAAGCCCTTGATGTCCTCGATGGTCATGTCCTCATATCCGGTCAGATAAAGGAGCGAGTAGATCAGCATGGAGCCGTGTCCCGCGGACAGAACGAAGCGGTCGCGGTCAGGCCAGAGCGGGTTTTTGGGATCGAAGCTCAAGTAGCGAGAAAAAAGCACAGTCGCGACATCGGCGCAGCCCATGGGCATGCCGGGATGGCCTGAATTGGCCTTCTCGACGGCATCCATCGACAGAAAGCGGATCGCATTGGCCATCCGCTGATGTTTTTCGGGAGAAATCATGACTAATCCGCTGGTTCCGGGGCTTCGAAATGCGAGCGCGCGGGGCGGCTCGTTTGAACGGGGGTGATCCTTAACACCTGCATCCGGCAAGTCAACAAATGCCCGGCATTCTGGCCGTTTATCAGGCAAGAAATCCGCAGTCTGCCTGTTTGGTGGGCGATGCCCGAAATGATGCCGTAATGTCGGTGTAACAAACCGATCGTCCACAGAATTGGCGGGTGACAGTCCGTCAGCGTTTATTGACGCGCGACAATTGCGACGCTTACTGTCTCGCCAAAATTGACAGGGTCTGCTGGCTCGATTCGGATCATTGTTAAGAATTGCAGAGGCGAATTCATGCCGACGGAAAACGCGATGGATGCGGCGCTCGGCGCACTCCGACAGGCCATGGCCGGTCTTGAGAATGCCATAGATCTGCGCTTTGAAGCGCAACGCGAGGGACAGGAAGTCGAGGGCGAGGTGCGCCGCGTCCATGCCGACCGGGCCCGGCTTGCTCAGGAACTCGACGAGAGCGAGTTTCGGGCGAACCGCCTGGAAGAAGTCAATCGTGAAGTTTCGAGGCGGCTGGTAACGGCCATGGAGACCATTCGCGCGGTGCTTGATCGTTAACCCAAGGCTCGGCCATGGAGCGGACAGACAGATGCCAAGGGGCAATTGAGCCCACGCGTTGGAGAGAGTTGGTAGGCTAATGGCTCAAGTGACAGTAACGATCGATGGCAAGGCCTACCGGATGGCATGTGAGGAGGGGCAGGAAGATCACCTTACCTCGCTTGCAACTGACTTCGACCGTTATGTTACTCATCTCAAGGCACAATTCGGCGAGATCGGCGATTTGAGGATCACGGTGATGGCCGGCATCATGGTGATGGACGAGCTGTCAGATATCAAGAGACGCGTGGCAGCGCTTGAACATGAGATGGTTGGACTTCGCGCCGGACGCGAGGAAGTCATGAACGTGGTTGACCACCGTGAAGCCCAGGTTGTCGAAGTGCTGGATGAGCTGACGCAGCATATCAACGGCATTACCCGAAAGCTGACAGCCAGAGCGGCACCGGAAGCGCGACCCGGCAATTAATTTTTGGTCTTGAACGCTGCACGCCACTGGCGTCGACCGGTTTAGAAGACTATATCTTAAATGCGGTCTGCGCTTCCCGACAGGAACCACAATCCCTGGGGCCATACTCGATCCAATGGGAGCTGTCCCTGACCAGGCCCGTGGGCTTGGACATATGGCGCCCACCTACTTTTGTAGGCGCCCAGGATCGTAAATCTCCATCGGTTGCCGTGGATCGCACCCTTATCGCAGATGTTGATTCCTGAAGCATTTTTGCTGCACGTTCAGGACCAATGAAAAAGCCGCCGCGATGGAACGCGACGGCTTTTTGTCTATCCAACCCTACGATCAGAATTCTTCCCAATTGTCCTTGGAGGGTGCAGCTGCCGTGTTCGCGCCACCAAAGGCCTTGGCAAGCGTGCCAACCATCTTGCGGGCCGGGGAAGCGACAGGGCGTGTTGCTTCTGCTGCCGGCTGTGGTGCCGCGGTTTTGGCTGCTGCGGTTCGTGAAGTGGCTTGCGTGGTCGTTGGCGTGTGCTTTTGTGTAGCCGCTGCCATCCCATGGCCGTGTTGTCCCATCTGGAACTGGCCAATCAAACCGCTCAGCTGGCGCGCGCTGTCGGCGAGCCGGTGCGATACCGCTGTTGCTTCCTCGACCATGGCAGCGTTCTTCTGGGTGAACTGGTCCATGTGGTTGACGGAACCGCTGATCTCATTGAGGGCGGTTGATTGTTCGCGCGCCGCCGAGGCAATCGCGCCAATGTGTTCGTTGATTGCGGCGACCTGACCGGAGATTTCGCCAAGCGCCGACCCGGTCTGCTGCACCAGGGCAACACCGCCCGACACTGCCTCGCCGGACTTGTGGATCAAAGCCTTGATGTCCTTCGCGGCATTGGCGGAGCGCTGTGCAAGCTCGCGCACTTCCTGGGCGACAACCGCGAAACCCTTTCCGGCCTCACCGGCACGGGCGGCCTCGACACCGGCATTAAGTGCCAGAAGGTTGGTCTGGAAGGCGATTTCGTCGATCACGTTGATGATCTTCGAGATTTCGCTGGATGCCTGTTCGATGCGGCTCATGGCCTCGATGGCATTGGAAACCACCTTGCTGGAGTTTTCCGTGCTGAGGCGGGCCTTTTCAGCCATGTTTGCCGCTTCGTCCGCCTTGGCAGAGGAGCCGCGCACGGTCGACGTGATCTCTTCCAGGGCTGCCGAGGTTTCTTCAAGCGAGGCTGCCTGCTGTTCGGTGCGCTTTGACAGGTCGTCGGTTGCAGAGCGGATTTCGCTGGAGCCTGCATCGATCCCAGAGGTTTCGAGCCGGATTTCCGCAAGGGTGTTGCTGAGCTTGTCAACGGCCGAATTGAAGTCCATGCGCAGCTTGTCGAGATTGCCGGGGAAGCTCTTCTCGATGCGAACCGTCAGGTCGCCGTCGCTGAGCTTGTGCAGGCATTCGGCCAGAACATCGACGGCCTGCTGAACGGTGCGCGCGTCTTCGATCTTGGCGGCGTCGCGTTCCATGCGCTCGCGTTCGCTCTGCGCCTCGGTTTCGCGGGCCTGACGCTCGATGTCGATCTTCTGGATTGCGCTTTCGCGGAAAACGTTGAGGGCGCGGGCGAGCGAACCGATCTCGTTTCGAAAATGGGTGTCGGGAACCTCGGTATCGAGATGCCCCTTGGACAGTTTGTCGGCAACGGCCGTCAGGCGTGGCAGAGCACCCACGATCTGGCGGACAAGCAGCACCATGAGGATCGCGGAGATGATCGTCGCGATGATGGCCGTCAGGCCGATCGCATTGTTGATCTCGCTGGCAATCGCCTTGATGTCGGATGAGCGGACGCCGGCATAAAGAATGCCGATGACATCACCAGCAGGCGAGAAAATGGGTTCATAGATCGTGTAATAGGGCGTGCCGAGAATGACCGCCTCGCCGCGATAGAGCTCACCCTTCACCGAATAGGGGTAGACGGCACCGGTCTGACCAAGCGGTGTGCCGACGGCGCGGTTGCCATCCGGCTTGATGATGTTGGTGGTCCGACGCCAGAAATCCTTGCTTTCAGCATCCCAGGCGAAGATAGTCGCGGTTTGACCCGTCATGCGACCGATCGTGTCGATCATCGTGTGGTCGGTGAATTCCGTCGGGATTGCTTCCATGACGATGCGGTCGACATTGCCGTCGCTCGCCCAGGTCACCTTGGTGCCCGGCAGGTCTCGCTCAATGATCGTTGCCGCAGTGCGCAGGCTGGTGTCCTGACTGGTGATGGCATTCTGTTCGATATGCGAACTGATCTTGTTCGCAATAACAAAGGTGACCACGCCGAGGGACGCTGTCAGAACCACGACCGCGGCCGTGGCCACGGTCTTGGTGATGCCGAATCGAGTAAGCATGTTCATGGTCAGCGACCTCCCATACAAATATCCATATCCATAAATTAAAAGGGGTGAGTTAATAATGGATTGATGCTGCCAAGCATTAAGAGAGTACTTTTCTTGGGAAAAATTGACGATCATCAACCTGGTATCCCCTAATTCTGACGGGTGAGAATTTTTAGAGGAGCAGAAGTGGAACGAAACAGTATAAAATCGGAACTACGGAAGACAAAACTTGCGCTACGTGACAATATAGACCCTGAGTTGCGTCTGGAGTATAGTCTCAGGATTGCAGATCATGCTTTTGAAGGTCTTGCTGTTGAGCCCGGCGCTGTCTTTTCCGGTTTTTTCCCCATTCGATCAGAGGCAGACATTCGGCCGCTCATGGCGGGGCTTAAGGCAGCTGGTGCCCGGATTTGTCTGCCGGTTGTCATCGACCGTGAAACCATCGTCTTCAGGGAGCTGGTCGTCGGCGCCGCACTTGTCGATACCGGATTTGGGACTCGCGGGCCGGGTCCTGAGGCTGAGGTTCTTGACCCTGATGTCTTGCTTGTTCCGCTGTCGGTCTTTGATGGTCGGGGCAACCGCATCGGCTATGGGGCCGGTCACTATGATCGCGCCATAGCCCGATTGCGGCAAAAAGGACGGTCGCCTCGGCTTATCGGCATTGCTTTTGATTGTCAGGAGGTGGCAGAAGTGCCCTTAGAACCCCATGATGTTCCCCTTGACGCGATCATCACCGAAAGCGGGTATCGACGGTTTGTGGATTGATTGGATGCGCGAATGAGACTTCTTTTTCTCGGCGACATGGTTGGCAAGACAGGACGCACTGCCGTGTGGGACAAACTGCCAGGACTGATCTCCGACCTGAAGCTCGATTTCGTCGTGGTCAATGGCGAGAATGCCGCCGGCGGTTTCGGAATCACTGAGGATATCTTCCTCGAAACAATCAATGCCGGTGCCGATGTCGTCACGACCGGCAACCATGTCTGGGATCAGAAGGAAGCTGTCTCCTTCTGCTCGCGCCATGACCAGTTCCTGCGTCCCGCCAATTATCCTGCAGGCACGCCTGGCAGGGGTTCGGGCCTCTATTATGCCCGCAACGGCGCCCGTGTCCTTGTGGCCAACATCATGGGACGCGTCTTCATGCATCCCGAGCTGGACGATCCTTTCAAGTCGGCAGAGGCCATTCTCCAAGCCTGTCCGCTGAAGGAGCAGGCTGATGTGGTGATGTTCGACTTTCATGCGGAGGCGACCAGCGAGAAGCAGTGTTTCGGTCATTTTGTCGATGGTCGCGCTAGTTTTGTGGTTGGCACGCATACGCATGTGCCCACAGCCGATCATCAGATCCTCAACGGTGGCACGGCTTACATGTCTGACGCGGGCATGTGCGGCGATTACGACTCCTCGCTCGGCATGGACAAGGAGGAACCGTTGAACCGCTTCATCTCGAAAATGCCGAAGGGCCGCTTTGAGGCTGCGAATGGCCCCGCGACGATCTGCGGCGTTGGCGTCGAGATTTCCGACAGCACCGGTCTGGCCGAAAAGATTGCGCCGCTGCGGATTGGGCCTCGATTGGCTGAAACCATCCCGGACTTCTGGGCCTGATTGGCGGATGCGCGATAACGTCAATGTGACGTGAAGCGTCCGCAGCCCAACTTTACGTTCGGGGGCTGCTGCCCCATCCTTATTTCTCAAGCGATGTCCAGCTTGGGAGCAGCATGATGCTGAAGTATGCCCTTACCGCCTTGGCTTTCGTAGTGTTCGGCTTTCCTGCGAGCGCGCAGGACCGCCCACAGGTGAGCCAGTGCCAGCTGATAGCGGAGGCGTTGCCGAGCGTGACCTTCGCGAAGTTCCAGCCGCCGGATGACGGCGCATTGTTTGCAGTAGAGAAGGCACAACTGGCGGAGGATGTCAGGATTACCTTTCTCGGCCATGCCTCATTCCTGATAGAGACCCCTGGCGGCATTTCCATCGCGACCGACTACAACGGATGGTACCAAACGCCCAAGGTGCCGGATGTCGTGACGATGAACAAGGCGCATTCCAGCCACTACACCAGCAATCCCGACCCTGCGATTGCCCATGTGCTGCCCGGCTGGAACGAGCAGGCTCCGGGCGAGAAGATCGAGCACAAGATTGTCGTGGGCGATGCCTATGTTCGCAACGTGCCGACCGATATCAGAAGCTGGGGTGGCTCGTTCGAGGCCAATGGCAATTCGATCTTCATCATTGAGGCTGCAGGGCTTTGCATCGGCCATCTGGGCCATCTGCATCATGAACTGACTGATGCCCATTACGCAGAAATCGGTCGTCTTGATATTCTGATGGTGCCGGTCGACGGAGGGCTGACCCTCGGTGCAGACAGTATGAGTCGTATCGTTCAGCGACTGCGTTCGGCGCTAATTCTGCCCATGCATCGTCGTGGACAGCCGATCGAGACCTTCCTGTCTATGTTTGACGAGAGCTTTGACGTGACGATGTCTCAGGAGCGAAGCGTGACAGTGTCGATGCGGACCATGCCGCGCAAGCCACTGATCATGGTCTTGCAAGGCATCTGATACGCCGATGAAGGGACGAGATGCCTCACAGGTTGTGGTGCCAAAGCTATAAGTCAGGCGAAGGTCACGCGCCGGTGCACGCCGACATCCGGCTCCTTGTTGTCGTTCATATTGGCTTTGGCAATCTCCCAGCCGAACTTCAAGGCACTGCCGGTTGAGGCCCAGATGGAGCCGTCGTCGAGGTGAAGGGCGAGCAGCGTCAGGTTCGGGTCGGATTTACCCTCGTGATACCAGGCTTCGACCGTTGCACTCCAGTATCTGTCCACTTTCTCCTTGTCGAGGCGTTCTTCCAGAGCGCCGCTGAGGCAGGCATGATAGTCGTGGTCCTTTCCGATGATGCAGAACATGCCGCGCTTGCCGGGCTTTAGCTCCTGGACAAGATCCGAGTCCTTCTTGGTGAAGAACCAGATTGTATTGGTCTTGCGGTCGGTAAAGGGCGCCATGGGCTGCAGATGGGAAGATGAGCCCTCAATACCCAGCATACCGGCATGCACATCATCAATCTCATCCCAGAGCTGTTCGATCGGTGTTTCGCGGGCTTCCGAAAAGCTTGCCATCATCATTCTCCTTTGATCCCTTGCGGTTGCTGGGTGAACGGATGATTGGAAGAGATGTTCCTGACGGAGAGCGCCGTGTATTGGCTTGCGCCGAGTTCCCCTTGAACCGGGTCGGTTTCGCCCTTATAAGGCCCCCATTCCCAATAATTAGACCTGATCAGGGGTGCCATGGCTGGCCATTCACAGTTTAAAAACATCATGCACCGCAAGGGGAAGCAGGATGGTATCCGTTCGAAAATGTTTTCCAAGCTGGCGCGCGAAATCACTGTTGCTGCAAAGACCGGTCTGCCCGACCCGGCCATGAACGCGGCACTTCGTCTTGCCGTCCAGAATGCCAAGGCGCAGTCGATGCCGAAGGACAATATCGAGCGCGCTATCAAGAAGGCATCCGGTGCCGATGCTGAGAGCTATGACGCGATCCGTTACGAAGGCTACGGCCCGGGCGGCGTTGCCATCATCGTCGAGACGCTGACCGACAATCGCAACCGCACGGCATCCACTGTCCGGTCGACCTTTTCCAAGGCCGGCGGTGCTCTTGGCGAAACCGGCTCGGTGTCCTTCTCCTTCGACCATGTTGGTGAAATCACCTACAAGGGTTCTGTGGGCGATGCCGACAAGGTCATGGAAGCCGCGATCGAGGCCGGTGCGGAAGATGTGGTATCCGATGAGGATGGCCATACCATCTACTGCGCCTTCGAGGACATGAACGAGGTTTCGAAGTCGCTGGAAGCCGTCCTCGGTGCCGCCGAATCCGTCAAGGCAATCTGGAAGCCGCAGAACACCATCGAAGTCGACGAGGAGAAGGCGCAGTCGCTGATGAAGCTGATCGACACGCTGGAAGACGATGACGACGTGCAGAATGTCTATTCGAACTTCGAGATTTCCGACGAAGTGATGGCCAAGTTGTCGGCCTGACAGAGGCTTCTTCCGACTGACAACAAGAAGCCCGGCTGTATCCCCAGCCGGGCTTCTTGCATTTCCGTCTTCCTGCAGGCGGTGGATTTGGTTTTAGGCAGCCGCGCTGCGTACACTGCCGATGACGTCGACCAGTTCGTTGACAATGCGCTCGACCTGTTCACGGTCGTCGCCTTCGGCCATGACGCGGATCAGCGGTTCTGTGCCGGATGGGCGAATAACAAGACGACCTTTGCCCACAAGTTCGCTCTCTGCATCGGCAATCGCCTGCTGGACCACCGGATTATCCAGCGGCTTTCCGCCCGAGATGCGTACATTGCGCAAAAGCTGCGGGACTGGCTCGAAGCGGCGGCAGATTTCGCTCACGGTCCTGCCGGTTCGCTTGACAGCCGACAGGATCTGAAGTGCCGCAACCAGCCCGTCTCCGGTCGTGCCGAAGTCGGAGAGCACGATATGACCAGACTGCTCGCCGCCGACGTTGAAGTTATGCTGGCGCATGTGCTCAACAACATAACGGTCGCCAACCTTGGTGCGTGCCAGCGCCAGGCCCTTGTTCGAGAGGAAGCGTTCCAGGCCCAAGTTCGACATGATGGTTGCGACGATGCCATCACCCCGCAGGATCTGGTCCTGCGCCCAGGTTTCTGCAATCACGGCCATCAGCTGATCGCCGTCCACGACGGCACCCGTCTCGTCTACGATGATCACGCGGTCGGCATCGCCATCGAGTGCAATGCCGATATCGGCCCGCACCTCGTGCACCTTCTTCTGCAGGGCAGCCGTGTGGGTCGAGCCACATTCAAAATTGATGTTCGTGCCGTTCGGTTCGTTGCCGATGGTGACGATTTCGGCACCGAGCTCCCAAAGCGCCAGCGGGGCGACCTTATAGGCCGCACCATTGGCGCAGTCGATGGCAACGCGAAGTCCATGCAGAGTAACGTCGCGGGGCAGTGTACGCTTGACGAATTCGATGTAGCGATAGATATCGCCTTCGACGCGCTTGGCCCGCCCGATCTCGTGCGCAGGCGCCAACTGGCCATAGATGTCCTGTTCCAGGAGATCTTCAATCCGCGCCTCGATTTCGTCCGACAGCTTGTAGCCGTCCGGGCCGAAAAGCTTGATGCCATTATCGGCAAAGGGGTTGTGCGAGGCGGAGATCATGACGCCGATATCGGCACGTAGCGAGCGGGTGAGCATCGCGACAGCCGGCGTCGGGATCGGACCAAGCAGGAAGACATCCAGCCCTGCTGCCGTAAAACCCGCCACCATGGCGTTCTCCAGCATGTAACCCGAGAGCCTTGTATCCTTGCCGATGACAACCCGGTGGCGGTGATCGCCCCGACGGAAGATCGTGCCGACCGCAATACCTACCCGCATGGCGAGGTCGGGTGTCATGGGGAAACGATTAGACAGACCGCGAATGCCATCGGTGCCGAAATAGCGACGTGTCATAGAAGCTCCTGCAGTTCCTGCGCCAAACCAATGCTGCCGCAATCGGTCTTTGGCGCTTCAAGTGAGGCTGCACATGCCACAAAAACCCGGGCAAGGCACATAAAATACCATCAATGACGCTTACATCCCGTTACCGTCACATAACAAGAAAAGCCCGTCGCGAGGACGGGCTTTTCAACGGCTTTGTTTAGGCAGGCCTTATTGCGGCTGTGGCTCCATACCGGCTTCCGGCTCGTCGCCTTTCGGCGAGTCCTTTTTGCCGGCGGTCGGTACGGCAGAGCCACGGCTCGGGGGGCCATCTTCGCCCGTGTCGCGCGACGGCTTTACACCCTTGAGCAACGCCTTGATCTCGTCCCCGGACAGGGTCTCGTATTCGAGCAGACCTTCGGCCAGGGCTACAAAATCCTCGTGTTTCTCCGTCAGGATCCGGCGCGCCTCGTTATAAGCTTCTTCGATCAGTCGACGCACTTCAGTATCGATCTTCTGGGCAGTCGATTCCGATACATTGCGGGTTTGCGAGACCGAGTGACCGAGGAACACTTCCTGCTGGTTTTCGCCATAGGCGACGTGACCCAGAATGTCCGAGAAGCCCCATTGCGTCACCATGGCACGCGCCAGCTTGGTGGCCTGCTCGATATCGGAGGATGCGCCCGAGGTGATGTTCTCCTTGCCGAAGGTCAGTTCTTCCGCAACTCGGCCACCCATCATGATCACGAGGCGCGAGATCATCCACTTGTAGCTCATCGAGTAGCGGTCGCCCTCGGGGAGCTGCATGACCATGCCGAGTGCGCGACCGCGCGGAATGATCGTCGCCTTGTGCAGTGGGTCTGCGACCGGCACGTTGAGCGCGGTGATCGCATGGCCCGCTTCGTGATAGGCCGTCAGCTTCTTTTCGGCTTCGGTCATGGCGGACGAGCGACGTTCCGCGCCCATCATGATCTTGTCCTTGGCGTCTTCGAATTCCGACATGGTGACGACGCGCTTGTTGCGGCGTGCGGCCATAAGAGCGGCTTCGTTGACAAGGTTGGCAAGATCGGCACCGGAGAAGCCGGGCGTCCCGCGGGCCAGAACCTTCAGGTCGACATTCGGTGCCAGCGGCACGTTGCGGGCATGAACCTTCAGGATGCGCTCACGACCGACGATATCCGGGTTCGGGACGACAACCTGACGGTCGAAACGGCCCGGACGCAAAAGCGCCGGGTCGAGAACGTCGGGGCGGTTGGTCGCAGCGATCAGGATGATCCCCTCATTGGCTTCGAAGCCGTCCATCTCGACCAGCAATTGGTTCAGCGTCTGCTCGCGCTCATCATTGCCACCGCCGAGACCGGCACCACGATGGCGACCGACGGCGTCGATTTCGTCAATGAAGATGATGCAGGGCGCGTTCTTTTTGGCCTGCTCGAACATGTCACGGACACGGCTTGCACCGACACCGACGAACATTTCAACGAAGTCCGAGCCGGAGATCGTGAAGAAAGGAACGTTTGCTTCACCGGCGACGGAGCGTGCCAGGAGCGTCTTACCCGTGCCGGGAGGCCCGACGAGAAGTACGCCACGCGGAATCTTGCCGCCGAGCCGCTGGAACTTCTGCGGGTCGCGGAGAAACTCGACGATTTCCTCCAGATCCTGCTTGGCCTCGTCGACACCCGCCACATCTTCAAACGTGACGCGTCCGTGGGCTTCCGTCAGAAGTTTTGCCTTCGACTTGCCAAAGCCCATGGCGCCGCGGGAGCCGCCCTGCATCTGGCGCATGAAGAAGAGCCAGACGCCGAGGATCAGCAGCATTGGGAGAAGCGTGCCGATATAGCTCAGGAAGCCGGATGACCCGTCGGTCTCCGGGCGCGCAACAATCATGACATTGTTGGCTTCAAGCTTCGACAACAGGCCGTCGTCAACCACCGGAGCATAGGTCTGGAAAGCCGTCCCGTTCTGGGTATAGGTGCCGAGAACACGGTTGCCCGTGACGGTCACCTCACGAACGCTGCCGGCTTCCACTTCGCGAAGGAATTGCGAATAGGGTATCTCGCGCGAACTCGTTTGTGACGGCGACGTCTGGAACATGCTGAACAAGGCAATCAGCAAGAGGGCGATGATGGCCCAGAGCGCGAAATTCCGAAAATTTGGGTTCATTGAACTCCCCGAGTCGTACAAGCGGGGAGGTACCCCGCGAAATTCCTTCCTAACATAGGATTGCAGCGTGGCGTTGCCAAGGCAAAGGAGGCATAAGCTCGGATTTTCCGTCAATAAGTCTTAAACCGGAGGGGCTGAAAGTGGTTCCCGTCCGAAAAGGTCATTCAGGGCTTCCGCCATGACGAGGTCGAATGACGGAAGGAAGTTGTCAATCAGGGGGATGAAATGCTCCATGGTTGCTGCCTTAACTGATTGATTTAATGAGTTATCTAAAATCATGTGCGGCCAGGTCGACAGGATTGACGGCTTCAGGGGCGCGGGCAGTTCAGCTGGAGCCCCCTCAACTGGGCCTGGGTCGATGCGGCCCATTGCCTCGGTCACATTTCTGATACTGAAACGTCCGTCCCAGAGCTTTTCCTCGCCCGGTTCGAGAAAGAGCGGCAAAAGACCGCGCTTTTCCCGCATCATCCAGACCTCGTCAGGTTGCGCTACGACGAGCGTGCGAGAGAGGGTGAAGCGGCGCATCGCCTCGGATGCGAGGTCCGTCAGCATCTGTTCCACGCGAGTCTTGGGCGGCAGATGAGCCTTGCCACCCATGACTGCAAGTAGCACCGACATCGCCTCGACAAGCGTTTCAGGATCCTTATGCAAGGCGTCACCCTTGATCCGGAGAATCGATCCGGCTTCAAGCCGACAGGCCCCCCTGATCCAGCGCGCAACCTTGTCGGAGCGTTCCAGGCGTGCTTTTGCATGGCGGGTGAGTTCGGCGAGGTCTGCCACAACGCCGGCCTTGCGCTTCTGGACGCGCTCATAGCGGTCATTGTCATTGCTGGGGTCTTCGATCCAGGAGAGGTTCCGTTCAAGCAGTAGCATCCTGAAAGCAACACGGCGTGTCGCGAGGAATGGGCGCATGATCCAGAGGCTGCGTCGGTAAAGCGTGGCTTCGGCCATTCCTGAAAGACCGCGATTGTTCTGGTCGTTCCGTGTCCGACGCATGGCAATCGTTTCCGCCTGATCATCCAGCGTATGGCCGGTAACCAGAACACTGCTCCCCAATCCATCCGCTGCCTCCCTGAGAAGATTGTAGCGTGCTTCACGAGCTTTTGCCGGTAGTCCGCTGTCTGGTTTTTCACCGGTCCAGCGTCGGATCTGATGGTGGATGCCAAGTGTGTGGCAGATTTCGCCGACCTTGATTGCTTCTTCAGCTGCCTCAGACCGAAGCGCGTGATCGACTGTAATAGCGTAGAGGCTATGGCGCTGCTCGCGGGCATTGGCGCTGTGAAGCGCGAGCAGTGCGCCAAGCGAATCGCTGCCTCCCGATACGGCAACGCAGATGCGGCTCGGTTCCTTGAGCCTTTGCAAAAACCGCTGGGCGGTTTCCTGTGGGGATTGTGTTTCGCGCAAGGGATCTGGCACGGTCATGGGCCTGTGCCGCCGCGCATCAGCAGCCTAGGCGCTTCTGTTCGCTCGCGACCTTGGATACAACGGCCCGTGACGCCTTCGGGTAGCGTTTGGTCACTTCACGCATGGTCGCGCATGCAGTTTCGACGTTTTCGAGCGCAGCAAGCGACATGCCGAGTTTCAACAGCATTTCTGGAGCCTTGGGTGATGAGCCATAGGTCTGGTGGGCATTCAGGAATGTCTTGGCGGCTTCGTTGAAGTTGCCCTGGGAAAACTGGGCTTCGCCAAGCCAGAAATTTGCGTCGGCCACTCTCTGACTGTTGGGGAAGCGCTCGATGAACTGGCGAAACTCGTTTTCCGCGAGGGCATAGTCTCCGGATAGAACATGGGCATAAGCCACCTGATAGACATCATTTTCCGATGTCAGCGCCGCGGTCTGACCTGGGGCTAGCCCCGGATCGACGCCGGGAAGCGCTGCGGAATTGGAGACACCTTCGTTACGCGTGGCAATGGTCGGCATGCCGTTCTGATCGAGCTGGATCGAGCCCAGCAGTTGCTCACCCGGTGCCGTACCGGGTGAGGTCTGATTTGTGCCGGCGGGCAGGCCGGCATCCGGTGTCTGGGTGATGATCCCGGCGACGCTGTCACTCGGCGCAGCGGCCGTTGCCGGTCGCTGCAGCGAGCCATTTTGTTGGCCGCCTGGCTTTGCAGCGCCGCCTTCAAGGTCCTGGAAGCGGAATTCGTTGTCTTCCTGCGTCTTGCGCATCTGCTCCTGCATCTGGAGCAATTGGAAACTCATTTCCTCGATACGTCCGTTCAATGAACGGATCTGCTCTTCCAATTCCAGAATGCGCAGCGACGGATCGGTTGCCTGGACCATTTCCACACCGGCCTGTGGCACGGTCGCCTGCGGCACCGCAGCGGGTGGGGTCTTGGGCTGACCGATCGAGAATGGCAGGGTGATCTGGAAGGCGCCTGCACTTCCGGGAAGCCCCGCCAGCGAGGCCGTCGCGAGCATCGCGGCCATCACGAGTTTGTTCATATCCCTTATCCTGTGTCACGGTGATTTGCGCCGAACCGGCGTCGACAGGAGATTTTTCCAATTGTCGGGAAAAAGCAATCAAGTTCGGCCAAAGTATGGAGAAAAGCAAAGGCGGCACAAGGCCGCCTTCACGAATTGCTGATTGTGTACGCGGTTCTCGTTACGAACCGGCGCCACCCAGAACGGTAACGGCGCGGCGGTTCTGTGACCAGCACGAGATGTCATCGCAGACGGCGACCGGGCGTTCCTTGCCGTAGGAAATCGTGCGCAGGCGGTTTGCCGGCACGCCACGCGAGACGAGATAGTCGCGTGTCGTCGCGGCACGACGGGCACCGAGTGCAAGGTTGTATTCACGGGTACCGCGTTCGTCGGCATGGCCTTCGATCGTGATCGCGTAGTTCGGATACTGCATGAGCCACTGCGCCTGGCGGTCGAGCGTCTGGGCGGCATCGGCGCGAATTGCAGAGGAATCGGTATCGAAGAAAATCCGGTCGCCGACGTTCACGGTAAAGTCCTGCGTCGAGCCGGGTGTTGCTGCACCTGCTCCGGCTCCAAGTCCCAATTCGCCGGCATTGTTGGGAAGGTTTCGTTTATTTGCGCAGCCAGCAAGCGCCAGCGCCATAGCCAGCGCGAGCAGGGCCGGGTTCGTTGCGAGTTGCTGCAGGCGGCTTTTGGCCGGGGTGTGAGTGCGGCTCATCGCCAGTCTCCTTGAGTGTCTCAATTAAGGTTGCCGGATTATAACCATTCGCGGTTAACCGGTGCCGAATGATCGTGGTTAACAAGTTATCAATTCAGGTGCAGAAGCCCATGATTCGCTCTTGTTTGCGGCAAGAACACGGCCATCCGATGTCCTATTCGAGGAGAGGTGACCAGGCCGGATCAGAGGCAAAACTGGGTGTCCTGACCTGCTGCTCGTTATAGCCCGTCAGGTCGATTGAATAGAGCTGCGGGCCACCTGCACCTGCGTTCTGGCGGAAGAACATCAGGACGCGTCCATTGGGTGCCCAGGTGGGTCCTTCGTTGTGGAAGCCGGTCGTCAGGATGCGTTCGCCCGATCCGTCGGTTTTCATCACGCCGATCGAGAAGCGACCACCGGACTGCTTGGTGAAGGCGATCAGATCACCACGCGGTGACCAGACCGGTGTCGAATAGGACCCATCACCAAATGAGATGCGCGTCTGGCCAGAACCGTCTGCATTCATGACGTAAAGCTGTTGACGCCCGCCACGATCGCTTTCGAAAACGATCTGGCTTCCGTCCGGCGAATAGGATGGAGAGGTGTCGATTGCATTGGTGTTTGTGAGACGCGTGGTCGTGCGCGAGCGGAGATCCATCGTATAGATATTGGCATTCCCGTCCTGTTGCAGACTCATGATGACCCGCTGTCCGTCTGGAGAGAAGCGTGGCGAGAATGTCATGCCGGGAAAATTGCCCACCACTTCGCGCTGACCCGTTTCCAGTTGTAGCAGATAAACGCGTGGCTGATCACCTTCAAACGACATGTAGGTGATTTCCTGCCGGCTTGGGGAGAAGCGGGGGGTGAGAACGATGTTTTCAGAGCTTGTCAGCATGCGGACGTTCTCGCCGTCCTGGTCCATGATCGCCAGCTGACGCTTGCGGTCGGTCTTCGGACCGCTTTCGGAGACAAAGACAATACGCGTATCGAAATAGCCCTTCTCACCGGTGATGCGTTCGTAGATCGCGTCCGAAATGATGTGGGCAACCCGGCGCCAGTTTTCCGGCTGGGTGAAGAATTGCTGTCCGGTCATCTGCTGTCCGGCAAATGTATCCCAGAGGCGAAATTCCGCACGAAGGCGACCATCGGGCTCGCGGCTGATGCGTCCGACCACGAGGGCCTCCGCCTTCAAGACGGTCCAGTCGGCAAAACGCGGGGGCTGATCCGGATTGGAGATTGTTTCAATGAATGCGCCCCGACTCACAGGGGCAAACAGTCCGGAACGCTTGAGGTTTGCCTCAACAACTGCGGAAATCTGTGCCCCAATGCCGTCCGTTGAGACGAAATCGGTAATGGCAATTGGCAAAGGCTGTACATTGCCGCGATTGATGTTGATCTCGACGGCCGCCTTTACGGGGGAGGCAAACGCGCCTGCCATGCCTATGCAGACCAGCAGAAGGCGGAGGAGATGGAGTTTTTTCATTCTATCGAAGCCTTTCAGCTCTTACATCAGTTGGCTGGGGTCGAAATTGACGACAACCTCGGACCAGGTCTCGTATTTGTCCTTGGGCAAATTCGAGAAGGGGGCCGACTTGCGAACGGCGCGGACCGCGCCGCTGATCAACACCCGTTGAGCAGTTGGTGAGCCTCCGGTAGCGGTGGCCTCTGGCTGCCCGATCAAGTTACCATCGGGATCAAGCCGGAATGTGACGCGAACGCGGACGTCCTGGGCATCTGCCATGCCCGGAGTGATCAGCCAGTTGTTCTCAATGATGCCGCGCAGGGCATCGAGTTCACTCTGGCTCAGTTTCTCGCCGCCGGTATCGCTGCGGCCACCCAGTGCCGCCTCGTCGGTTGATCGACGCGCACCGCCGCCCGCAGCATCCACGTTGTTGAGAAGTGCTGCCACTTCGTCGGCGTTGAAGCTGCTGTCCATCTGCGGCTGCTGCTGCCGTGTTGTTTCCTCGCGCTGAGGATCGGGCTTGACCTCAGGCTTCGGTTCGGACCGCTGAGGGATGCTGGCGGTCTCGACCTTGGGACGTGCAGGTGGCACGGGTGCCTTTTCAGGCAAGGGAATGGCTTCGGCGGCAGGCTGTGGTTCCGGCGCGGCCTCCTGAGGTGTTTCTTCCGGTGGTGATGGTGGTGCTGTCTCTGCGGGAGCAGCTTCGGCAACCTCGGTCGGTGTCGGAACCGGTGCCGGAGCGGGCTCTTCGACCTTTGGCGGGGCTGTGGCCACCTCTTCCCGTGGCGGTCGCTCCGACGGACGTGGTGGTGTCTTCAGATCGACATCGTTATCACCGAAATTCTCGGCCTGCTCGGCAATCGGCGGCCGTGAGGTCGGAACCGGTGCCGATCTCTCGCCCAGCGGTGCGTTCTTGTCGCCTCGCTGAATCTGGGTGAATTCCTCGATCGGCACGATGTCGACCGGGAGCGTTTCGACATTGGCGAATTCGAGTTTTTCAGGCGAGCCAAGGCTGACCAGCGCCACCGAGAGCGCCAGTCCGTGTATCAGCGACGATGCAATGATACTGCCCTTCATATCGACCTATCAGTTCTGCTGTTCCTGTAGGGTCACAAGACCGATATTGGTGAAGCCGGCTGCGGAGATACGCGCCATGACCTGCATGACGGTTCCGTATTGTGCCGCGGTGTCGGCGCGGACGAATATCCGTTCGTTGTAACCGGTCTGGGCGATGGCCTCCAGCTTCGGCACAACTTCATCAATACCGATGACCGTTTCCTGCAGGTAGATTTCACCCTGCGGATTTACCGACACCGTGATTGGTTGAGTTTCCGTGTTCAGGGCGCCGGCACGTGTCTGCGGCAGATCGATCGGCACGCCGACGGTCATCATAGGTGCCGCCACCATGAAGATGATCAGCAGCACGAGCACCACGTCAACGAACGGCGTTACGTTGATGTCGCTGACCAGCGCCTTCTTGCCGCGTCGGCGACCGCGACGTCCGCCGCCTCCGCCACCTGCTCCGACTGACATACCCATTTGTTGCTCCCGTCGCTTCTACTTTACTGCGCTGCCTGGCGTGGCTGCAGTTTCTCGTCGATCTGGCGCGAGAGAATGGCAGAGAATTCGTCAGCAAAGCCTTCCATGCGGCCGATCAGCTTTCCAGCTTCGCCAGAGAGCTTGTTATAGGCCATGACGGCGGGAATAGCGGCAATCAGACCGATCGCGGTTGCCAGCAGCGCTTCAGCGATACCTGGTGCTACGACGGCAAGGCTTGCACTGTTCGAACCGGCGATCGCCTGGAAGGAGGTCATGATACCGACAACCGTACCGAACAGTCCGATAAACGGACCGGCCGAGCCGATGGTCGCCAGCGATGGCAGGCGGGCCTCGAGCGCTTCGCTTTCCCGTGCCATGGTCACGTCCATGGCGCGGTCTATGCGCATCTGCAGTCCAATCGGAGAGCGTGCACCGCGTTCAAAGCTTTTCTTCCACTCCCGCATGGCGGCAACGAACATGGCAGCAAGGCCGGTATTGTTGCGCTCGGCGAGAGTTCGATAGAGCTCTTCCAGCGATTGACCCGACCAGAAGACCTGTTCGAACTGGTCATACTGACGGCGAACCCGTGCATAGGTAAGGTATTTGTCGATGATGATGGCCCAAGTCCATATGGAGGCGCCGACAAGGCCGATCATGACGAGCTTCACGATCAGGCCTGCCTGCATGAACAGACCCCAAAGGCTGACGTCATGGGCAGCCGCTGCCATTCCAACTTGTTCCATCGCCGAATAATCCTCGAAATCCAAACGCCCGGCGATAGACCGGGCGACGCATCAGCTTAACGGTAGAAAAGAGTACGGTCGCTTTAGGTGGACGCCCTTATCCCGTTTCAAGCTCCCAGCCTGCTTCGTGGCTGAAAATTTTGGTCAAAGGAAGGCGTGCGGCGCACAAATTTCTGCTGCCGGATTAAGCCATCATTATGGTTAAGACTGTCTTACTTTGCGCTGTTTTCCTGGCCTTTGGCAAGGAATTGGTAAGCTAATTGCTCCGGCAGCCGCCTGGGGCGCCCCTGTCTGTTCACCACCGCAATGATGACCTTCGCATCAATCAGCAGCTGCGTGCCCCGGCTGATCGTCTGTTCGAGAATCATCTTGGCGCCACCTGCTTTTCCCGTTCTGGTCACGACGGTGATGACGTCATCCATCCGAGCCGGCGCTTTGAAGTCGATTTCCATGCGGTGGACCATGAAGGCAAGGCCTTCGTCACTAGCCTCAAAAAGAGCGGACTGTTCGACGCCTAGACAACGCAGGTAGTCCGTGCGGGCGCGTTCCATGAAATGCAGATAGCGGGCATGATAGACAGCGCCGGAAAAGTCCGTGTCTTCGTAGTAGACGCGCTGGGTGAGGTGGTGGGCGCCCTCGATGATTTCACCGGATAGTGGAAAGTATTTGGTTTCGCTCACGTGCAGTCCTCGCTTGTTTTTCGGCTCTAGCAGACGCAACAAGTCGAAGCCAGTCTCAGCCCTGTTTCCCATCGAGATCGCCGTCATGCCAGACGATGTGCTTCGGAGAGATCGGCAAGGATTCGATCTCGTCGGCAATGAAGTAAGGCGGAATATCGAGAGCAATCAGCGCTTCCCGTGTTGCCTGAACCCATTTGAACTCAAGGCTGTTCTTGCCGTCCTCGTTGCGGTGGATGATGTCGGTCGAATGGAAGGGGAAGTGGTCCGGGATCTCCATGCGGTAGTAAAGGCCCAGTTCATGCCAGGCCTTGCCCTCGTAGTCGAAGAAATTCTCGACGATCCAGAGCAGTTCCTGGACCCTGGCCTCGACACCCAGTTCCTCCTGCATTTCGCGCATGAGCGTTTCCGCCGAAGTTTCGCCGATTTCGGCCCGGCCTCCGGGAAAGGTCCAGAAACTCTCATGGGTGGCGCGGTGGACCAGAACATGACCGTCGCGGAAGGCGAGGCCTGCGATGCGATGGTTGAACCGCTGCTTACCGTCCTTGATGGTGATCAGGGTGCGTTTGGACACGGTCTTAATCGTCCTCGAGCGTCAGGCGGAATTGCGCCGCTTCGAGATCTTTTGGCGGCGTCATGCCCAGGTGCTTCCAGGCAGTCGCCGTCAAGACACGGCCACGCGGGGTGCGCTGGATGAAGCCCTGCTGGATCATATAGGGCTCGATGATGTCCTCGATCGCGTCGCGCGGTTCCGAGAGACCGGCGGCGATGGTTTCGATGCCGACAGGGCCGCCGCCGAAATTCACGGCGATCATCGAGAGATAGCGCATGTCGAGCTGGTCGAGGCCCATATTGTCGACGTTGAGCCGCGTGAGTGCTTCGTCCGCGATCTGCCGGGTTACCGCTTCCGCGCGGGCGACCTCGGCGAAGTCGCGGACACGGCGCAGCAGGCGGCCGGCAATGCGTGGCGTGCCGCGGGCGCGGCGGGCAACTTCGCGGGCGCCGTCGTCCGTCATCGGCAGATTGAGGAGCCGGGCGCCACGGCGGACGATCGATTCGAGTTCCTCGACCGTGTAGAAATTCAGCCGTACCGGAATGCCAAAACGATCCCGCAAGGGGGTGGTCAACAGGCCGAGACGGGTGGTGGCGGCAACGAGGGTGAATTTCGACAGGTCGATCTTCACCGAGCGGGCTGCCGGCCCTTCGCCGATGATCAGGTCGAGCTGGAAGTCCTCCATGGCCGGATAGAGGATTTCCTCGACGGCGGGGCTCAAGCGATGGATTTCGTCGATGAAGAGCACATCGCGCTCTTCGAGATTGGTCAAAAGGGCGGCGAGATCGCCAGCCTTGGCGATGACGGGCCCCGAGGTCGAGCGGAAATTGACGCCGAGTTCCTTGGCCATGATCTGGGCAAGCGTCGTCTTGCCAAGCCCCGGCGGGCCGACGAAGAGCACGTGATCCAGCGCTTCGCCCCGGTTCTTCGCAGCCTCGATGAAGATTTTCAGATTGGCGCGTGCTTCCGCCTGGCCAGTGAAGTCATCCAGCGACTGCGGGCGGAGTGCTGCATCGAGATCTTCCCCCTTCTTTTCGGGCGAGAGGATGGGGTTGTTGGTCATCATGCGAGAAGTTCCATGGCGGGCACACGGGAGGCGGCGCGTTTGTCGAAGGTCTTTACGGAGGTGCAGCCCTCTTGAATAGACCGGGCGGCAATCAAGGCGTCGGCGAAGTCGGCATTCTTCTGGTCGACCTGCCGCAGTGCTTTTACGACGAGGTCGTGGCTTTCGACAGTCAGGCCCCGGACCTGCAGCAGTTTCGCGATCGCCGTCGAGGCTTCGCGTCTTCCGTAGCCAAGTTGCGAGCGCAATGCCCAGTCCAATTCCAATACGCAAATCAGAGGGAGAAAGGCGAGGTAGTCCTTTCCAAGCCCTTCGGCAAAACTTAGAGCCAGACGCCGTTGATCCGGATCGTCATTGGTCAGAAGCCGGATCAAGATGTTCGTATCAAGGCCAACAAGGGTCATGCCGCAAGATCCGATGGGTCGTCACCCCCGGTAGAAAGTGCGTTTGCGCCTGCCGTCTGGACGACTGCTTCGTCGATTTCCTCCAGTGTTGCGTGTCCGTTTGGCGGCTTGCCAAGAAAACCGGCCAGATCCTTGAGGTCGATGTTCTTGGGAGTGATGACAATTTCGCCGTCAATCACGCTGTAGACCAACTGATCGCCGGGACTCAGATTGAGCAGCTCACGCATTTCTTTCGGAATGGTGATCTGACCTTTGGGGGACATGGTAACTTCCCATGTTTTCATCAGAGTCTCCGACGTTTTGATGTTTTTCCAACTTTATCAGAAATGTCGGAACGAGACAAATTCGGAGGACAACTCACCGCGACAACTCCTTCAGCCCCAGCCGTATCAGCTTGGCGCTGTCAGCGCCTTCGCCGCCGTTCTTCAACGCCGCCGCCACCGCATTGGCGGCCTGGTCGCGGGAATAGCCGAGATTGGTGAGCGCTGAGACAGCATCAGCAACCGGGGCTAAAGCCACGCCTTCGCCGAGCTCCTGCTTCAGCCCGATATTGCCGGAGGCTTCACCGGCAAAGGCGGGGGCCTTGTTCTTCAGTTCAGTGACAAGGCGGAGCGCGACCTTTGGGCCGACGCCGGGGGCGCGGGAGATCGCGGCCTTGTCCTGCAGGGCAATGGCATTGGCGAGTTCCGACGGGGTCAGGGTGGAAAGCACGGCCAGCGCCACCTTGGCGCCGACACCCTGCACGCTCTGCAGGATGTTGAACCACTCCCGCTCCAGCGCGCTCAGGAAGCCGAAGAGTTTCAGCTGGTCCTCGCGGACATAGGTTTCGATGAAGAGCACGACGGCCTCGCCGGGCGAGCCGATGCGGCCAAGTGTTCGCGACGAGCAGTGGGCGACGTAGCAGACGCCGTGGACATCGACGAGAACATAGTCGTCGCCAATCTCGTCAATGGTGCCTTTGAGTTTGCCGATCATGGATGCGTCCGTCGCGTTACAGGGGATGGGTGTCGGGGGAGATGATGTCGAGGTCGGGGAAGTAGCTGCGATAGCCTTTTGGATCCCGGGTCAGGATCTTGTGACCCCTGATGGCGGCATGGGCTCCAATCAGGAAATCCGGCAGCACGCGCTCACGTCCTCCGCCTGCGAGACGGTAGATCCTGAATGCCACGCCAGCTGCGAAGCCAGCCGCCCAGGGGAGGCTCTCGCGATGGAAGTCCGAAACCGGCAGGAGGGCGTCGACGCTATCGCGATCGGAATAACGAACGGAAAATTCGGAATAGATGATCGGATTGATCACCAGCGGCTCGTGACGCGCCAAGCGCAAAAGCTGGCCGCGAGACCATTCGAGCCATTTCGGATCGCGCACGGCAACATCGACGAGCACGTTCGTGTCAACGAGTACGGCCATAACCTAGCGGTCCCGTGTCATCTGCATCAGAGTCTCTGCGTCAACATCCTGATCGCCTGTGCCTTCCAGTCGCGCCAGGGTCTCCATAAGTCCAGCCAAACGCTCCTTTTCCCTGAGAGCCTCGGCACCGTTCTTGGGCGCAAGCATCAGCCTGCCGTCCTCAACGGTGAAAACGACTTCCGAATTCGGTTCTATGCCAACCAGTTCGCGCAGATCGCGGGGAATGGTCACCTGGCCCTTGGATGTCACGCGCATGTTCGCCTCCAATTCGGTAAGGATAATTCCTACTGGCGGAACAAGTCAAGAACAAATCAGGCGGAGGCTAGCACTTTGCGCATCCTGTCGCCGCCGCGATTGTGGGCGTGGCAGATGGCGATGGCGAGTGCGTCGGCGGCGTCGTTGCCCTTGAATTCGGCTTTGGGCATCAGGATCTTCAGCATCATGTGGATCTGCTGCTTTTCGCCATGGCCGACACCGATGACGGACTTCTTCACGGCATTCGGCGCATATTCCGCAACCGGCAGTCCGGCGCGGGCAGGGACCAGCATGGCGATGCCGCGGGCCTGGCCGAGCTTCAGCGTGGCCACCGCATCCTTGTTGACGAAGGTCTGCTCGACGGCGGCCTCATCGGGCTTGTAGGTGTGGACGACTTCGGCCAGCCCGTCATGCAGCTGGCAGAGGCGGGAGGCCAGATCCATGTCGCCATCGGAGGTCACGGTCCCTGACGCGACGAAGCGCAGCGAATTTCCGAACGTTTCGATAATGCCCCAGCCGCAGCGGCGGAGGCCCGGGTCGATGCCGATGATGCGAATCGTAGAGGTCATGGAACTATCCTAATGCGGTATCGCCGATCTCTGCCAGTGAAATGTGAACAAAACCGAAACATACGAAGTGATTATGATATGTTATCGTCACCTCTTGGGACTTCGGGGGAAGCCCACTACATGGAGGCGGTGAAAAACAAAGGCGTTTGACATGATACCGTTTTCCATTCTCGATCTCTCTCCCGTTGCCGAAGGGCATACGGTCCGTGAAGCACTGGACGCATCCAGGCGGCTTGCACAGGTGGCGGAGAAGAATGGCTATCTCCGCTACTGGCTGGCCGAACATCATGGCATGCCGGGCATCGCCAGCGCCGCCACGGCACTGGTCATCTCGCATGTGGCCGCCGGCACTCAGACTATTCGGGTGGGGTCCGGTGGGGTCATGCTGCCCAATCACTCGCCGCTGGTGATCGCGGAGCAATTCGGCACGCTGGAAGCGCTCTATCCTGGACGCATTGATCTTGGCCTCGGACGAGCTCCAGGGACTGACATGCGCACCGCACGCGCCCTTCGCCGAAACATGGAAGCTGGCGCCGAAAGCTTCCCGCACGACATTCTCGAGCTGCAAAAGCTCATCGGGGAGGGAGGCGATGACGGCGTCGTGCAGGCATTTCCTGGTGCAGGAAGTCATGTGCCGATCTGGATCCTTGGTTCCAGCCTTTACAGTGCGCATCTGGCTGCTGCGCTCGGCTTACCCTATGCTTTCGCATCCCATTTTGCGCCGGATCAACTGGCAGATGCGATCGCGATCTATCGAGAGCGGTTTCAACCGTCAGCGCAATTGCAGGCGCCTTATGTCATGGCAGGGGTGATGGCTTCCGTCGCCGACAGCGACGCCCGTGCCGCCTATCATTTCACCTCGGCACAGCAGCAGTTCATCAATCTGCGCAGAAATGTTCGCGGCAAGTTTCCGCGCCCGGTAGACGATATGTCCAGGTTGTGGACTGACGTTGAGCGTCACGGCGTTGAGCATACGCTGCGGTATGCCATTGTCGGATCGCCTGGCGTTGCGGCGGAAAAGCTCGCAGATTTCATCGAACGTTTCAGACCCGATGAATTGATCGTCTCCACACCAATTCATGATGTTGAGGCAAGGCTGATGTCTGTGGCCCTCCTTGCCGGTTTGCGGGAGCAGATTTTCGCCGCCGCATGATCGAGTTAACGCGATAAATCTGAAAGCTTGGAAATTTTTTTAACTGCCGCTTAAGCGTTTGGCATGAAACCTGCCAATCTAAAGGGGCGGCGTGTGAGCTGTCCGGTTTTCTTTCAAATGCCTGCCATGGCTGTTCTGGAGCCATGGAGGCCTCCGGGATCCGTCATGGCTGCTCGTTTGAACTCTCTCTCCTCCAAGGTCATTGGTCTGTTTCTGCTCCTTACCGTAGTGACGGTCGCGCTGCTGAACGTCTTCGCCTATCGATCCTCCAACGCTGAGTTTGCGGCTCTGACTGAGAAGTCGATGGTCGCAGCGCTGACATTTCGCGGCGACATGTTGTCAGAGCAGTTGAAGCAGATTGAGAACCAGGCGAACTCGATAGCCAAGATCGAGAGTCTGCAACAATCGCTTACCGGGCTGAAAAGCGGCTGGAACACGATTACGAAAAACTCCGGTGACGCGAAATCAGAACTGCAGCGGGTGTTTGTTTCTGAAAATCCGTTTCCAGCTGGCGAACGCGAAAAGCTGGTAAAGCCAGAAGGTCCGAGCGGCTTCTATTATTCCACGCACGAGACGACCCAAGTCCAGGTCGGCGACTACCTGCGCAACACCGCTTTCAGCGATATGCTGATCCTCGATCAGTCGGGCAATGTACTCTACAGTTATCGCAAAGGGCCCAGTTTCGCCGAAAATGTCACTACAGGTCCGTTGGCGGCGTCCGGTCTGGGCAAGGTCTTCGCCCTGAGCGTCGAAGCGGCCGAGGCTGCGGTCGATGATGTCGCTGCCATAACCTTTTCGGGCCTCTCAGTCGGAGCCAATGCTGCTACGCCCGAAGTTTACTTCGCAGTCCCGGTCGTGAAGTTCGAGTCATTCAAGGGTGTTTTCGTTTTCCAGGTGGATGCCAATGCGCTGAGCCGCATTTTGTCCAAGGGAATCGTGCCCGGCAGCACGGAGCAGACGGCGATCCTGTCGGCAGACGGCACGGGCATTGCACTTGGAGGCGACGGTTCGCTGGTGGACATCAAGTCTGCAGATTTCAATTTCCCGGCAAATCCGACCGTCGATCAGATCTTCAGTTCCGAGATCACCCGCAACGATGGTGCTGCCAAGGCTTTCGGGCGGGCCGTCATGTTCAACGATCAGGTTTATGTCGTTGCCGAGAGCATCAGCCACACGGAACTCGCGGCCGGGTCCATGCGGATAGCCCAGACCCTGATGATCACGGGTCTTCTGGCGCTTCTTGCCCTTGCCTTTGCCACGGGTTTTCTGATGAAGCGGCTGTTTGCCCCCTTGGCGGCATTGACCCAATTCACCGGTGAGGTTGCTGACGGGAAACTGGACAACACGGTTCCCAATCAGCATCGCGGCGACGAGATCGGCAGGATGGCACGGGCGCTGGAGCGCTTCCGGCTGGGGCTGATCGAACAGCAACGCCAGTCACTGGAGCGGCGTGAGGAACGCGAGCGGGTGGAACTGGAGCGACGGCAGCGGATGACAGAACGAGATGCAGAGGCTGCAACTCTTCAGCAAGTCGTCGAGGTTTTGGACGAAGGCCTTGGTCGCCTTGCAAAGGGCGATTTGTCCTTCAAGATCAATCATCGTTTCCCCGACGCGCTGGAGAGCCTGCGAGCCAATTTCAACAATGCATTGGCAACACTCAGTCAGACCCTTTCCGGTATCGGTGGAAACTCGGTTGCCGTCAGGGCTGGTTCTGAGGAGATGCGGGCCGGAGCCGATCAATTGGCAGAGCGCACCGAACGGCAGGCGATCGCTGTTTCTGAAGCCGCAAATGCAATCAAGGAAATCACTGATGCGGTTCAGGTACAGATCTCACGCGCTGCAGAAGCCGAAAAGATCGCCCGTCACGCCAAGCAGGATACGGAGCATTCCGGACTGATCATGGGCGATACGATCAGCGCGATGGAAGCAATTCAGTGCTCCAGCCAGGAGATCAATAAGATCATTGGCGTCATTGATGAAATTGCCTTCCAGACCAATCTCCTGGCGCTGAATGCCGGCGTTGAGGCCGCGCGTGCCGGCGAAAGTGGCAAGGGATTTGCCGTGGTTGCGCAGGAAGTTCGCGCATTGGCACAGCGCTCCTCAACGGCTGCGAAGGAGATCAGTGACCTTCTGGCCAAGTCCACGGTCGAAGTTGAAAACGGTGTCAGCCTGGTTGAAAAGGCAGGGGCTGCCCTCAACGGTATCGGCGCGCATGTTCTGGCGATCAATAGTCACATCAGCGAGATCATGGAATCGACGCGCGAAGAGGCGGAAACCCTCGGGCATATTCATGGTTCCGTTGGCAAGCTCGACACCATGACGCAGCAAAATGCTGCCCTGGTCGAAGAAACGACCGCTGCAATACACAAGCTGGCGCAGGAAGCTGCCGAGATGGATCAACAACTCGGACAGTTCACACTGGATAATCAGCCCGGGAAGTTCGACGGGATGACAGCGTCCCGTCAACGAATGGCTGGCTGAAGGGCCCTGCCAAAACAAGACTCGATCGAAACGGCGCGTGTCCGACGGGACGCGCGCCGCTTTCCTTTCCTGTCGCAAGGAACATTACTTCGTTCCCAAGCGTCTTGGTTAGCAAGGTCCAAAGAGGCAGAGTTAATGACTAGGGTTAAGTGCAACTTAACTTTTCCATTCCATTATCCTCACGTGTTCTGATTATCGGCCGCTTCTGGCCTGATTTAAGCAACCAGGGGAATTTGGAGTATCCTGCCATGAAGACGAGCTTGATTGCTGTCGCTGCCGCCATGCTGGCCAGCACGACTGCCTATTCTGCAGATGTGTATCAACCCGAGCCGGCGCCCTATATCGCGGCACCGGAAATCACGGTATCCGAGGCTTCCGGCTGGTATCTGCGCGGTGACCTTGGCTATAGCTTCAACAAGATCAAAGGCGCTCATTATTTTCAGGGATCCAACGCCCTCGTTAATGATTTTGCAACCGTCGACCTGAAAGACAGCTTCACCGTCGGTGCTGGTGTCGGCTACCAGATCAACAACTATCTGCGCACCGATCTGACCTTCGACTACAAGTTCAAGAGCGATTTCCGCGGTTCGACTGTCGGGAGCTGCGGCTTCCCGCTTGAGCCGTGCCGATCGACTGACATTTCCGCAATGCGTGCCTACACTCTCATGGCCAATGCCTATGTTGACCTCGGCACTTACGGATACTTCACGCCCTATGTCGGTGGCGGTATCGGCGGCTCGTATGTCAAGTGGGACAAACTCAGAAACACCTCCTGCCAAAACGATGGAGGCGGATGCGACGCCACAGTCGAGCATCATGGAGCCGGCAGCTGGCGCTTTGCCTACCAGTTGATGGCGGGTGCTTCCGTTGATCTCACCTGCGCCGTCAAGGCCGATGCCGGCTACCGTTTCCGCCATACCATGGGTGGTGATATGTTCGGCTTCGCTTCCAACGGTGGGCCGGGTTATGACAAGGGCTTCCAAAGCCATGAGCTGTATGCCGGTGCTCGCTATGTATTCGGCGGTTGCCAGGAGCAGCAGGTCGCTTTCGACCCACCGCCTCCGCTGGTCTACAAGTGAGATCGATGTCACTGACTTCTCGCAAGGCCGCCTCCGGGCGGCCTTTCTGCATTTGGTGAACACCGAGACATGCCGCAGGCGCGCCAAAAATATTTCTCGGAGCGACGTTGCGCCGCTTGACGACGACAGGCGACAGGAGTAGTTCCGACGGCGGGACACCTCTCCCCAACGAGAGGCTAATTACCTGGAAGGGTATCTATATGGCTGATATCGTCGCCCCTGCCGCGCGTCCGGCAAACTCTCATTTTTCGTCTGGCCCCTGCTCGAAGCGTCCCGGTTGGTCGCTCGATGCGCTTTCCGATGCCCCGCTCGGCCGATCGCACCGCGCCAAGGTCGGCAAGGAAAAGCTGAAGCTGGCCATCGACCTGACCCGCGAAATCCTGAACGTCCCCGCTGACTACCGCATCGGCATTGTTCCGGCCTCCGATACGGGCGCCGTCGAAATGGCCATGTGGTCGCTGCTCGGCGAACGTGGCGTCGACATGCTCTCCTGGGAAAGTTTTGGCGCCGGCTGGGTCACCGATGTGGTGAAGCAGCTGAAGCTTGCCGATGTCCGCAAGTTCAATGCCGATTACGGCCTGCTGCCGGACCTTTCCGCCGTCGATTTCGACCGCGATGTCGTCTTCACCTGGAACGGCACCACCTCGGGCGTGCGCGTACCGAATGCCGATTTCATTCCGGCTGACCGCAAGGGCCTGACCATCTGCGACGCCACCTCCGCAGCCTTTGCCCAGGACATGGACTTCTCGAAGCTCGATGTCACCACCTTCTCCTGGCAGAAGGTTCTGGGCGGCGAGGGCGGTCACGGCGTGATCATCCTGTCGCCGCGCGCTGTCGAGCGTCTGACGACCTATGTTCCGGCCTGGCCGCTGCCGAAGATCTTCCGCATGACCTCTGGCGGCAAGCTGATCGAAGGCATCTTTGTCGGCGAGACCATCAACACCCCGTCCATGCTCTGCGTCGAAGACTATATCGATGCCTTGAAGTGGGCGAAGTCGATCGGTGGTCTCGAAGCCCTGATCGCGCGTGCCGATGCCAATGCGAAGGTGATCTTCGACTTCATCGAGAAGAACGACTGGATCGCCAATCTCGCCGTCGACCCGGCCACGCGCTCCAACACCTCGGTCTGCGTCAAGATCGTTGACCCTGAGATTACGGCGCTTGATGCCGACGCTCAGGCCGCCTTTGCCAAAGGCATTGCCAGCATTCTCGAAAAGCAGGGTGTCGCCTATGACATCGGAGCTTATCGCGATGCACCGGCCGGTCTTCGCATCTGGGCGGGTGCCACGATCGAGACTGCTGACATGGCGGCTCTGATGCCGTGGCTCTCCTTCGCCTATGAGACGCAGAAGGCGTCTCTCGCCAAGGCTGCCGCCTGATCCTTTTTCAAGGCATGACAACGTCATCCTCGGCCTTGTGCCGAGGATCTTATCCCATCACCAGGACCGATCGGTCGCAGATGCTCGGGACAAGCCCGCGCATGACGGCGGAAAGGTTGCAGTCTGAACCCCTTTAAGGAGCCCAGCACCATGGCACCTCGCGTTCTCGTATCCGACGAACTCTCGGAAACCGCCGTCCAGATCTTCCGCGATCGCGGCGTCGAAGTTGATTTCCAGCCGAAGCTCGGCAAGGACAAGGAAAAGCTCGCTGAAATCATCGGCAATTACGATGGTCTCGCCATTCGCTCTGCCACCAAGGCAACGGAAAAACTGATCGCTGCTGCGACCAACCTCAAGGTCATCGGCCGCGCCGGCATCGGCGTCGACAATGTCGATATCCCGGCTGCGTCCAAGCGCGGCATCATCGTGATGAACACGCCCTTCGGCAATTCGATCACGACGGCGGAACATGCCATCGCCCTCATGTTTGCCGTTGCCCGCCAGATCCCGCAGGCCGACGTTTCGACCCAGGCCGGCAAGTGGGAAAAGTCGAAGTTCATGGGTGTCGAGATCACCGGCAAGACGCTCGGTGTCATCGGTGCCGGCAATATCGGTGGCATCGTCTGCAAGAAGGCCATCGGCCTTGGCATGCATGTGCTGGCCTATGACCCCTTCCTGTCGAATGATCGCGCCCAAGAAATGGGTGTGACCAAGGTTGAGCTGGACGAACTCCTCGCCAAGGCTGATTTCATCACGCTGCATGTGCCGATGACCGACAAGACACGCGGCATCCTCAGCAAGGAGAACATTGCCAAGACCAAGCCTGGCGTGCGCATTATCAACTGCGCCCGCGGTGGTCTGGTTGACGAGGCCGCCCTTGCCGAAGCCATCAAGTCCGGCCATGTCGCAGGTGCCGGTTTCGATGTCTTCGAGGTCGAACCCGCGACCGAAAGCCCGCTCTTCGGCCTGCCGAATGTCGTCTGCACGCCGCATCTGGGCGCCTCGACCACCGAAGCCCAGGAAAACGTCGCGCTTCAGGTCGCCGAACAGATGTCGGACTACCTGATGAAGGGTGCCGTCTCCAACGCCATCAACATGCCGTCGATCACGGCTGAAGAAGCGCCGATCCTGAAGCCGTTCATCCGCCTCGCCGACGTGCTCGGCTCCTTTGCCGGCCAGATGACCGAGAACCCGATCAAGGAAATCGAAATCCTTTATGACGGTGTCACCTCGACGATGAACACCAAGGCGTTGACCTCGGCACTGCTCGCCGGTCTGATCCGCCCGTTGGTGGCCGATGTGAACATGGTTTCGGCACCGATCATGGTGAAGGAAAAGGGGATCATTGTCTCGGAAGTGAAGCGCGACAAGACCGGCGTCTACGACGGTTACATCAAGCTCACCATCACCACCGAGAAGCAGACCCGCTCGGTTGCCGGCACCGTCTTCTCCGACGGCAAGCCGCGCTTCATCCAGATCAAGGGCATCAACATGGATGCCGATGTCGGTCAGAACATGATCTATATCTCCAATACCGACGTGCCCGGCATGATCGGTTTCATGGGCACCACGCTCGGCAATGCTAAGGTCAATATCGCGAACTTCCAGCTCGGTCGCGACAAGGAAGGCGGCGATGCCATCGCGCTTCTCTATGTCGATGGCCCGGTTGATCAGGCCGTGCTGAACCAGCTGACCGCCAATCCGGCTGTGAAGCAGGCCAAGTCGCTGGTGTTCAACGTCGATTGATCGACTGACTGCTTCTCCAGGAATTCAAGGCGGCGCGGGATCAAACCCGCGCCGTTTGCGTTTTGCCGAGGTGTGCGCCGCAGTCATCAAAAATATGGAAATTGATATGCGTGTAACTGACGCAGGGCGAGGCTTCGCATTGGCTTCTTGGTAGTTGATCCTGTAGGGTCGTTTCCGTGTCGGGGGACCAGGAACGAAAGGCTTAGCCCATGTTCGAGAACTTCGATGCCGAGATCTTGGCGCGAATCCAGTTCGCGTTCACAGTATCCTTCCACATTATCTTTCCGGCTTTTTCGATTGGACTGGCGAGCTATCTCGCCGTGCTGGAGGGCCTCTATATCTGGAAGAAAGACAAGATCTATCTGGAACTCTTTGATTTCTGGAAGATCATCTTTGCCGTTGCCTTCGGCATGGGGGTCGTGTCCGGCATTGTGATGTCCTATCAGTTCGGCACGAACTGGTCCGTCTTCTCCGACAAGGCTGGCCCGGTCATCGGCCCGCTGATGGGCTATGAGGTGCTCACTGCCTTTTTCCTTGAAGCCGGCTTCCTTGGGGTCATGCTGTTTGGCCGCAGTCGTGTGGGACTGGGGTTGCATTTTTTTGCTACGCTGATGGTTGCCTTCGGCACGCTGATCTCGGCCACCTGGATCCTCTCGGTGAATTCCTGGATGCAGACGCCAGCGGGCTTTGCCATGAACGATGTCGGACAGTTCGTGCCGGTTGACTGGTGGGCGATCGTCTTCAACCCGTCCTTCCCCTATCGTCTCACCCATATGGTCATCGCCGCCTATCTGACGACGGCCTTCGTCGTCGGCGCGGTCGGGGCATGGCACCTGATCAAGGGCACGGCGCCGCGACGTGCCGGGACGATGTTTTCCATGGCGATGTGGATGGCTGCCATCGTCGCTCCCATCCAGATTTTCGTCGGCGACATGCACGGGCTCAATACGCTGGAGCATCAGCCTACGAAAATCATGGCGATGGAGGGGCATTTCGACAGCCATCCGGAGGGTGCACCGCTCATTCTCTTTGGCATACCGAACGAAACCGAAAAGCGGGTGGATTATGCAATCGAGATACCCAAGCTTTCCAGCCTGATCCTGAAGCATGATCTCAATGCGCCGCTTGACGGGCTGGATGCGGTCCCCGACGCGTTGGAGCCGCCAGTGACGATCGTCTTCTGGTCGTTCCGGGTGATGGTCGCTCTTGGTTTTGCGATGCTGGGTGTCGGCCTCTTCAGTCTCTGGTGTCGCTGGCGTGGTACGCTCTATGAGAACCAAGGGTTGCATCGGATGGCCGTTGTAATGGGACCGTCAGGTTTCGTCGCGGTGCTGGCCGGCTGGATCACGACGGAGGTCGGGCGTCAGCCTTATACGGTCTACGGCCACCTGATGACGGCTGACTCCTTGTCGCCGATTGCCGCTCCAGCCGTGGCTGCCTCGCTCATCAGCTTCATCATCGTCTATTTCGTCGTTTTCGGAGCAGGTACATTCTACATTCTGCGCCTGATGGGACGCCTGCCGCGCGATCCACTGGAACCACTCGATGAAGGTCCGATCCGGACCTCCGGTATCACGCCTGCATCCCAACCTGGACATGGAGGCAAGCATGCCCATTGATCTCCCCTTCATCTGGGCCGGCATCATTGCCTTTGCCGTGCTCGCCTATGTCATTCTCGACGGATTCGATCTCGGGGTCGGCATTCTCTTTCCGCTGTTTCCGGAAAAACATGACCGCGACCAGATGATGAATTCGGTCGCCCCGGTTTGGGATGGCAATGAAACCTGGCTGGTCTTGGGTGGTGGCGGACTGCTTGCAGTGTTTCCGCTCGCCTATGCCACCATATTGCCCGCGCTCTATGCGCCGCTGATCCTGATGCTGCTCGGGCTGATCTTTCGCGGCGTTGCCTTTGAATATCGCTGGCGGACCAAGCGGGCCGAATATCTGTGGAACTGGGCCTTTGCCGGCGGCTCAACGCTGGCTGCCCTTTGTCAGGGAATAGCGCTCGGTGCCTTGGTCCAGGGTATTCCGGTGGCTGATCGTGCCTATTCCGGCGGCTGGTGGGACTGGCTGACACCGTTTTCGCTCGCAACCGGCGTGGCCCTGGTGATCGGCTATGCCTTGCTTGGCGCCACCTGGCTGGTGATGAAAACCACCGGCCATCTGGCAGCGCGGGCCAGGCATTTCGCCTTCTTTCTCGCCTTTGCCACTGTCGGGGCGATGGGCATCTTCAGTCTCTGGACGCCCTGGCTGAAACCACTCTATCTGGAGCGCTGGTTCGGTTACCCGACCATGATCTTCTCGGTGATCGTGCCGCTCCTGGTGCTCGCCTGTCTCTACCTGATCGTGACCGGCCTGAAGCGGGGGCATGATGCACGGCCCTTTTTGGCGGCGCTCGGGCTCTTCGTGCTCGGTTATGCAGGCATTGGCATCAGTTTCTATCCCTATATTGTGCCCACGTCGCTGACCATCTGGCAGGCGGCGGCGCCTGATGACAGCCTCGCCTTCCTGCTGGTCGGGGCCGTTATTCTGGTGCCGATGATCCTGGGCTATACCGCCTATGCCTATTGGGTGTTCCGCGGCAAGATCAATCCGGAGGAGGGCTATCATTGATGCGGTCGTCCACCCTTGCAAAGCGGCTGCTCTGGTTCATCGCTCTGTGGGCAGCGGGGGTCGCCACGGTGACCGTGGTCGGCCTCGGCATCAAGCTCTGGCTTGGTGCCTGAGCCGCCAGATCTGCCTGTAAAGTCAGCACTTCTGGTCAATTCTTCGTCAGATCGAAGGGCCGGTCTTCAAATGAGGGCCGGCCCTCGCCATATAAGGGTCAAAGGTTTGCGGACCTGAGCACACAAACACGAGGGTAGGAAACGCGATGCAGCGTTATGGTAAGGTATTTGCGTCCTTGGCATTGGGCATGATGGTGACGCTGGTCGCCGTCGACTATGCCGAGGCGCGTCGCGGATTTGGCGGCGGCTTTGGTAGCCGTGGCACACGCACATTCGATGCGCCGGCACAGACACGGACAGCGCCGACACCGGCCGCTCCCATCGAGCGGACCATGACGCCGCGCACCAATGCGGCCCAGCCGAATGCAGCAGCGCCGGCCGGTGCGGCGACCCAGACCGCAGCTCGTTCGGGCGGCATGTTTGGCGGACTTGCCGGCGGTCTCATGGGCGGACTTCTGCTCGGTGGTCTCTTCGGCCTGCTGATGGGCACCGGCTTCGGCGGCGGCTTTGGCTTGCTCGGCCTGCTTCTGCAGGGTCTCTTGATCTTCTTCCTGATCCGTTTCGCCATGCGCATGTTCGCCAATCGTCGCCCGGCCTATGCGGATGGCATGTCCCGTGACAATGCCAGTGGCGACGGGGCAGGCGGTCCCGCCGGCAATGGTGGCGGTGCGGGTCGTCCGTTGTTCGAGATCCCGCGCATGGGCGGCGGTGCGGCACGGTCCTTTACCGGACGCACCGACGAGATCGGCGTGACCCCGCAGGATCTGGACAGTTTTGAGAAGCTCTTGCAGGAAATGCAGGCGGCCTATGCGGCGGAAGATTATTCGGCGCTTCGTCGGATCACCACGCCGGAGGCCATGTCCTATCTGGCGGAAGAGCTGAGCGATAATGCCACCAAGGGCATCAAGAACCAGGTGCGCGATGTGCACCTCGTCCAGGGTGATGTCGCGGAAAGCTGGCGCGAAGACAAGCTGGAATATGCAACTGTCGCGATGCGCTATGAGGCGGTCGACTATATGATCGATCGGCAGACGGGTAACGTCGTCGATGGCGATGCCGAGGCTCCGGTCGAAACGACTGAGATCTGGACCTTCGTTCGCCGCGACAACACACGCTGGCAGATTTCGGCTATCCAGGGCGTTGAAGGCTGAGGCAGCCGCCGCGTTGACTGAATCAGAAAGGGGACCGGTCTGAGGACCGGTCCCCTTTTTCGCTTGGCTGATGGCATCAACCCATCAATTCGGGCACTGCTGCAACTGCTTGGCGTAAGTATAGGTAATGTCTGTGAAGCGCTTGGCGCCCCGGAGTGCTTCAGGCCTGCTCTTGTAGGCGCCGCGCAGGAAGCCTGCATGGCCGGAGTGATAGGCGAGATAGAGGTTATAGGGGTCGCTCAGCGAGATCCCGGTCTTGTCCGCACTCTGGCGGTGATACCAGCCGATGAACCGGACGGCGTCGCCGAAATCGGTCCGCCGCGCGCTCCAGCGTCCTGTCTCCCGCTGATAGCGTTCCCAGGTGCCATCCAGCGCCTGGGAGTAGCCATAGGCTGTCGACTGACGCTTTCCGGGAATGAAACCGAAGATTTTTTCGCGCGGCGGTCGCGCGTTGTGGCGGAAGTTTGATTCTGTGTAGATCGTCGCCATCAGGATCGGCACGGGGATGCCGTATTCCCGTTCGGCCTTGATCGCTTCGCGGCGCCAGTTGTTGAGCAAGCCGTCGCGCTGTTCAAAAATCGCGCAGGCGTTTCTTTGCTGGGTAGGGGGCTTGGCGCAGGCCGACAACAGCAGCATGGCTCCAAGCGCGGATACAAGAGCGGTACGCATGACAAAACCTCGCTTTGACCCGGCATTCTATTCCTTAAAATTTAATGAAAGGTTTTCTTAACGAGATCTTTCTGGCCAGCCGGATGATGGGTGGGAACTGCGGCGGGCTTGATCCGTTTGGGCAGGGATCATGCAAAGGAGCCCGTTCATGTCTGTCCGCGAAATGCTGAATACCCATCCGATGACCGATGGTCAGGTGTCTGATGCACTGGTGGCCTGCATCGAACAATGCTTTCGCTGTGGCTCGGTCTGCGCAAGCTGTGCCGATGCCTGCCTTGGAGAGGAGATGGTTGCAAGCCTGCGCCGCTGCATCCAGCTCAATCTCGATTGTGCGGTCATCTGCCTTGCCACCGGGCAGGTGGCGATCCGGCGCACGAGCGAAAACCGCGAGGTTCTGATGAAGATGATCGACGCCTGTGCGCGTGCCTGTGCGGCCTGCGGCGAAGAATGCGCCCGCCACGCCGAAAGCCATGAGCATTGCCGCGTCTGTGCCGACGAATGCCATCGCTGCGAGGACGCCTGCCGCGAAGCGCTGACGCTGATGCAATGACGCGTTGACCTCGGCTGCATTTGCACCCAGTCTGCGGCCCGGTCGACGGCATGGAGGAGGGTCATCATTTGCGTCAGGTTCTGATTTGCTGGGGCGGCTGGGATGGACACCAGCCCGACCAATGTGCGGCCATCGTCTCCGAGATGCTGGAGGCTGAAGGCTTTTCCGTCCGCGTTGAAGCGGGCACGGAGGCCTTTGCCGATCCCGCGATCCGCGACTACAGCCTCATCGTGCCGATGCTGACGATGACCAAGATCGAGAAGCCTGAAATCGAGAACCTGGAGCTCGCCATTCGCGGCGGCGTCGGCCTCGGCGGCTTTCACGGCCAGGCGGGCGACAGCTTTCGCGATTGCGTGCAGTATCAATACATGATCGGCGGCCAATGGGTCGCCCATCCCGGCAATATCTATGATTACACGGTCAATATCGTGAAGCCCGAAGACCCGCTCGTCTCCGGCATCGGCCATTTCCCCTATCGCTCCGAGCAGTATTACATGCATGTCGACCCGAACAACGAGGTTCTGGCGACGACCACCTTTACCGGCGAGCACGATGCCTGGATCGACGGGCATGTGATGCCTGTCGTCTGGAAGCGCCGCCACGGGCAGGGCCGGGTATTCTACTCCTCCCTCGGCCACCAGGCGGCGGAGTTCGAGGTGCCGCAGATGCGGGAGATTGTGCGGCGGGGGTTGGTTGGGGCGGCTCGGTGAGGGGGGATTAGCCGACGAGCCAGGAGCGCACGGTCGTCCAGTTGTTCAGGATGACGATGACGGCTGTGGCGATCGACAGCATGGCGGCGGCCTTGCCCATGGTCGGCAGGCTGTTGACGCGGCCTTTCAGCTCGCCGAATTCGATCGCGGAAGGGGCTGCGCGCAGCATGCCCTTGATCTCCGCCGTGTCCTGCAGGATCCGCTTCATATCGTCTTCGAGGGCCTTGACGCGCTGTTCCATGGTATCAAATGTGCCACTGCCGTCGCTGTCTTTCAAGGCGGCTGCCGTTGGCATGCGGCGTTTCGGCGTGTCGTTCGCCATGCAAACTCATCCAATCCCACAATCCTGATAATCGGTGCAATCTTTGCGGGAAAACGGTTGCGCGTCAAGAACGGCATGCGATTAGCGCCGTCGCAGAGCCGCCCTCATTCAAAGAGGCGCCTCAAGCGTCTGATGTCACGGAGAAATTTGGTAGCGGGGGGCGGACTTGAACCGCCGACCTTGGGGTTATGAATCCCACGCTCTAACCACCTGAGCTACCCCGCCACACATCGGATTTTCGGGCTCTGAGGCCGCCGCTGTCCGAAGCGATGGGCGGCTTATAAGGTGTCGGTCCGACCAAAGTCAAGCGCAGTGAGAACAAAAACAAACCTGCTTTCACTGCGATTTCTTGAAATGCCGTCAGGCCGCGACAGAGCCTGCCAGAAGCGCCTTCAACGAGGCTTCCGCCGTGCCGGAGCGTTCCGACCGCTCGATGAAGCCGCCGCCATAGACGCGGGCGTCAGCGCCCGGTGCGGAATAGAGGACACAGGCCTGGCCGGGGGCCACACCGGCTTCGCCGATTTCGAGATCGACATAGACTCCCTTTTCGTCTGCATGCAGGACCGCCGGGGTTGGCGGACGGGTGGAGCGGACCTTGGCGAAGCAGGGCATGCCGTCACTTGCGTCTTCCGCCAGCGTCCGGTCGCCCAGCCAGTTGATGTCACGCAGATAGACGCGGTGGGTTTCCAGCGCTTCCTTCGGCCCGACGATGACGCGGCGCGAGCGGGCGTCGAGATAGATGACATAGAGCGGCTCGCCGGTCGCGACGCCCAAGCCTTTCCGCTGGCCGATGGTGTAATGCAGAATGCCTTCGTGATTGCCGAGCACCCGGCCATCGAGATGGACGATCTCGCCGGCCAGAGCCGCATTCGGCTTCAGCTTGTTGATGACGTCGGCATATTTGCCCTGGGGCACGAAACAGATGTCCTGGCTGTCGGCCTTCTGGGCGACGACGAGGCCCATCTCTTCGGCGAGCACGCGGACTTCCGCCTTCGACATGGCGCCGAGCGGGAAGCGCAGATAGTCGATCTGCTCCTGCGTGGTGGCAAAGAGGAAATAGCTCTGGTCGCGCTCGCTATCGATCGGGCGGAAGAGGGCGCGGTGGCCGGGATCATTGGCAAGCGGCACGGGCTTCGAGCGGATGTAATGGCCGGTCGCCAGTGCATCGGCGCCGAGTTCTTTTGCGGTCGCCAAAAGGTCCGCGAACTTGACCGTCTGGTTGCAGGCCACACAGGGGATCGGCGTTTCGCCGGCGACATAGCTTTCCATGAACGGGTTGATCACGGTGTCGCGGAAGCGCTGTTCGTAGTCGAGCACGTAATGGGGAATGCCAAGCGTTTCGCAAACGCGGCGGGCATCGTCGATGTCCTGACCGGCGCAGCAGGAACCGGCCCGGTGGACGGCGGCGCCATGGTCATAGAGCTGCAGCGTGATGCCGAGGACGTCATAGCCCTCGCGCTTCAGGATACCGGCGACGACGGAGGAATCCACGCCGCCCGACATGGCGACGACAACGCGCGTATCTTCCGGTCTCTTGTCAAAATCCAGCGTGTTCACGGGCTTCGTCTCTGTGCTTTACCTGACCGTCTCTCGACTGCATCTGCATTGTGCTGGCGGTTTATCCGAGGGGCAAGCGCCCATTCGCCAGTTCCGGTCTGAATGTTGAGGGATATAGAAAGGAATGGCGGATCATGCAAGGGCGCTGATTCGCCGGTATCATCGGCCCATCTCAGGAGAGGCAGCCAGAATGACGAGGCGTTTGCAGGTCGCTGCGGAGATTTTTCCCGTCGATGGTGCCTTCACGATTTCGCGCGGGTCGCGCACCGAAATCCGCGTGGTCACGGTCACGCTGACCGAAGACGGTTATCAGGGGCAGGGCGAATGCGTGCCCTATGCGCGTTATGGCGAAACCGTCGAAGGTGTGATGGCCGAGATCGAGGCGCTGGCACCAGAAATCGCAGCGGGTCTCAACCGGCAAGGCCTGCAGCTGCGTCTGCCGCCGGGTGCGGCGCGCAATGCGCTCGACTGCGCCTTCTGGGATCTGGAGGCCAAGCGCCTGGGCAGGCCCGTCTGGCAGTTGGCAGGCCTTGCGGAACCCAAACCCTTGCAAACGGCCTTTACCCTGTCGCTCGCCAGCCCGGAGAGCATGCAAGCGGTGGCGGCAGACAATGCGCACCGGCCTCTCCTGAAGGTCAAGCTGGGTGGCGAGGGGGACCTCGCGCGCATCGAAGCCGTCCGGCGCGGCGCGCCCAAGGCTTCGATCATCGTCGATGCCAATGAAGGCTGGACAGTGGAGGCGTATCGGCGTCTTGCGCCCGACCTGCTGCGGCTGGGCGTGGTTCTCGTTGAACAGCCTCTGCCTGCTGGCGATGACGACGCCCTTTTGACGCTGGATCGCATCCTGCCGGTCTGTGCCGATGAAAGCTGCCATACGGCCTCCACCCTTGAGACGCTGAAGGGCAAGTATGACGCTCTCAATATCAAGCTCGACAAGACGGGTGGGCTGACCGAGGCGCTCGCCCTTCGCGATGCTGCCCGTTCTGCCGGTTTTGGCGTTATGGTCGGTTGCATGCTGGGCACATCGCTTGCCATGGCACCGGCGTTTCTGGTGGCGCAGGGCGCCGATTACGTCGATCTCGACGGGCCGCTGCTTCTCGGCCAGGATCGCGTGTCGCCGATTGCCTATGAGGGATCTCTGATGCAGATTCCGCCGGCAGCGCTCTGGGGATGACTGCTTGATTGCGGACTACATGCCGTCAAGTTCCGCCCGGTGCCGCTGCATGGCGAGGAAGCGCCGGTAGTCGCGCTCATAGCGACGGTGTGCGTCCGGATCGACCTTGCGCATCCTGGCCTTCGGGGCCATGGCGCGCCCTGCCTCTGCCAGAGAAGGATGAAGGCGGGCTGCCGCTGCTGCATTGATCGCAGTGCCGACCAGCACGGCGTCATCGGTCTCGGGGATTGCCAGATCGCAGCCGGTGACATCGCCATAGAGTTCGGTCAGAAGCGGGTTCTTCACATGTCCTCCGGTCAGATGCAGTTGCTCCGTCTGCATGCCGGAGGCTGCCATCGTCTCCAGAATCTGTCGCAGGCCCAGCGCAATTGCGACGCAGGCCCGCCAGTAGAGGCGGCAGAGCCCGTCAAAGCTGGTATCCAGTGTCAGGCCCGTGATGACGCCTGTCAGGTTCGGGTCGGCAAAAGGCGACCGGTTCCCGTGGAAATCGGGAAGGATGTTGATGTGATCGGCGAGGCCAGGACCAGCCTCGGCCCGCAATTGACTGACCCGCGCAATGACCTTCTGATGGAGCGCCGTTGTCGGTGTCCCGCCCGCTGAATGGAGGCTCAGCAGATGGTTGAGCAGCGCGCCTGTCGCCGACTGGCCGGCCTCGACCAGCCATTGGCCGGGGAAGACTGCCTCATAATAAGGCCCCCAGAGGCTGCGGCGAAAACGCGGCTCCGGCGCAAAGGCGATGAGGCAACTGGAGGTGCCGCCGATGAGCGCGATCTGGCGCGACAGGCTTTGAGGGGCATGGCCATAGCCACCCAGCACGCCAAGCGCGCCGGCATAGGCATCGACCATGCCGCTTGCCACGACCACCGAAACATCCAGGCCGAGGTCCGCAGCCGCCTGTCTTGTCAGGCGCCCGACGGCGTCGCCCACGGGGTGGCCTATGCGGGGAAGGCTCGCCCGATCTTCGAGGTCGTCAAGACCAAGCTTTGCCAGAAAATCACGAGGCCAGCCTTCCGTTTGGTGTTGCTGGAAGTTCCACTTCGCCGTGATCGTGCAGAGCGAGCGGGCGTTCGAGCCGGAGGCGCGCCAGGTGAGAAAATCAGCCAAGTCAAAGGCGTAGCCGAGTTTGTTCCACAGATCTGGGCGGTGTCGTTTCAACCACAGAAGTTTCGGGATCTCCATTTCCGGCGACATGACCTCGCCGGTGTGGCGAATGGCGGCGTGATCGGTCGCTGTGCATTCATCGGCTTCGGCGGCAGCGCGATGGTCCAGCCACAGGATGGTGTCGAAGGTCTTGCCATCTTCACGCGTCAGGGCAAGCGGCTCACCCTTTCGGTCCCGAAGGACCAGCGAGCAGGTGGCATCGAAGGCGATTGCCGCGATCTTCGTTGCCGCAACACCGCTCGCCGACAAGGCCTCGCCGACCGCTACGCAAACGGCCCGCCAGATCTGCTCTGAGGCATGTTCAGCACGGGTATCGCCTTCGAAGCGGGTCTCGATGGGATGCTCCCGACGGCAAAGGAGCGTGCCCTGCACGTCGACGATGCCGGCGCGTGCGCTGCCCGTCCCGACATCCACCGCAATCACGTGGTCGCGCATTGTGGCCTGCTTCCATCCCGGTTTTTCATTTTTGGACAAACTGGAGCAATTCGCCCATGGCGTCAAACCGGTGATCCGGATGCAGGGCGTCCAGTGCATCGCCATAGGCCGGACTGGTCGTATGGGACCCGCCGGTAAAGGCCAGCACCTTCATGCCTGCCGCCTTTGCTGCTGAAATGCCGGCTGGGCTGTCTTCCACCACCATACAATTCTTCGGCTCGATGCCCATGCTGCTTGCCGCATGGAGAAAGAGATCGGGTGCCGGCTTGCCGTTTTCCACCATGGTGGCGCTGAAGATATGCGGGGAAAAATGCGCCAGAAGCCCGGTGACGGAAAGGGACAATTCGATGCGTTCCCGCTGGCTGGAGGATGCCACGCACCAGTCGATGCCTTGTTTCGCGAGATCCTGGAGAGCGTCCTCTATGCCCCGGACGGGTCGCAGCTCACGGCGAAAACGGCTGTAGAGTTCGTCCCGCATGCGGTTGAGAAAGTCGTCGTCGATGGCGACACCGAACTCGTCCTGAACCACCTTGGCCATGGAGCCGAGGCTGCGGCCCAGAAACCGTGCCGAGGCACCATCGATGTCCAGGGCGATCCCCTTTTCCTGAAGGGCCCAGACGAGAACCTCAAGCGCAATGACCTCGCTATCGACGAGAACACCGTCGCAGTCGAAAATCACCAGTCTCTTCGCCCGCGGCTTCATCGGATCAATCTTGCAGTCTGTTTTCGAGATAGCGCTGAAGCGTAGCGGCGGTGCCGAGGCTTCGCAAGCTTTCAAGGGCGGACGAAAAGCGCTGAATGAACAGAGGATTGGTGCCGACCTTGCCGAATATGTCGCCAAGCGCGAGGAAGGCTTTCGGGTCAGCGCGGGAGGCAAGTGCCGCTGCATTAAGACGCTCGGCTGCCGTATCGTTGAAGGTGATCGGTCGACCGCTATCGCTGACGCCTTCGAAATACTTGCACCACAGGGCAGACACCAGCGCCAGCCCGGTCACATCGAGACCTCGTGCCAGGCGATCCGCTGTCGAGGGCAGGATGAATTTCGGCTGACGGTTCGATCCGTCCTGGGCGAGACGCGGGATCGTGTCGCCGATCTTCGGATTGGCAAAGCGCCGTTCGATCAGATCGAAATAGTCGGTCAGGCTCGTATGGGGAACCGGCGGAACGACCGGAATGATTTCCTCCTTTTCCAGCTTGGCAAGAAAGGCGCGGATCAGCGGGTTTTCCATGCTCTCATGGACGAAGTGGATATCCATGAGGGCCGCCGGATAGGCAATCGCTGCATGGCCGCCGTTGAGAATACGCAGTTTCATCAGCTCATAGGGTGCAACATCCGGGACGAAGGTAACCCCGACATCTTCCAATGCGGGGCGTCCGATGGAAAAATTGTCTTCCAGCACCCATTGCTTGAACTCTTCGCAGAAGACCGGCCAGCCATCATCGATGCCGTAGCTTTCGCTGACGATGCCGATTTCGCGCGGGCCGGTTGCTGGCGTGATCCGATCGACCATGGAATTGGGGAAGGCGACGTTTTCCTCGATCCAGTGGGCAAGCTCCGGGTCAAACAGTCTGGCAAGACCGGTCACGGCGGCTTCCGTTACCTCGCCATTGCCGGGGATGTTGTCACAGGACATGACCGTAAAGGGCGGAATCCCTGCCTTGCGGCGGGCTTTCAGCCCCGCGAGAATGAGCCCGAAGACGGTCTTCGGGTGTTCGGGATCCGCGGCATCTGCGGCAATCGCCGGATGCGTCGGGTCGAAACTGCCGGTGGCCGGATCGATGAAGTAGCCGCCTTCCGTGATGGTCAGCGATACGATTCTAATCTTCGGGTCGGTCATTGTCGCGATGATGGCGGCATAGTCCGGGGCAGTCACGATGCCGATCATGGCGCCGGTCACGGTGGCCTCAGAACGGGCGATATCCTGTTCGACCACCGTCGTCAGGCAGTCCTGCGCCTCAAGTGTCGCCTTCATTTTCTGGTCGGACGGCATGACACCTGCCCCGATGATCGCCCAATCCAGATCACGTCCCTGATTGAACAATTCGTGCAGATAGACCGCCATGTGGGCGCGGTGGAAATTGCCCACGCCAAGGTGAAGAATGCCGGGTGAGAGCTGCTCGCGCCTGTAGGCCGGGACCGTGGCCTTGGCTGCGATAGCGGGCAGATTGGCGAGCGAGAGTTTGGTGGTCATGGTCCGTTCCTTGAATTGGCAGGCGCGTTTGCCGGTCCGCCGGGTTTCGCTCAGCTCATCCAGTTGCCGCCGTCGACATTGTATGTCTGGGCGACGATGTAATCGGCCTCGGCGGTGGCAAGGAAAATCGCCATGCCCGTCAGATCTTCCGCCTTGCCCATGCGACCGAAGGGGACGGCTTCGCCGACCAGACGCTTCTTCTCTCCAAGGGGCCGGTTCTCATATCTGGCAAAGAGTGCGTCGACTTCGTCCCACATCTCGCTGCCGACCACGCCGGGCGCGATGCCGTTGACATTGATGCCGTGCTTGATCAGGTCGAGACCTGCCGATTGGGTCAGCGAGATGACCGCTGCCTTGGAGGCGCAATAGACGCCTACCAAGGGCTCGCCGCGACGGCCTGCCTGGCTTGCCATGTTGATGATCTTGCCGCCCCGCCCTTGAGCAATCATCTGCTTTGCGACAGCCTGGAGGGTAAACAGTGTGCCGCCGACATTGATATCGAAGATGCGCTGATAGCTTTGGCGGGTGATCTCGACGATGGGGGCGAGATCGAAGATTGCGGCATTGTTGATGAGGATGTCGATTCCGCCAGCCTGTCTGACGCAGGCTTCCACGGCTGCCTCGATCGAGGCTTGATCCGAGACATCGATATGGACCGGAAAGGCCGATGATCCGAGTTCCGTGGCGGTGGCGGCTGCGCGGGCGAGATCGATATCGGCGATCGCAACTGTTGCGCCCTCTTGGACATAGGCCTCGGCGAAGGCGCGTCCGATGCCGCGTGCCGCACCCGTGATCATTGCTGATTTTCCGCTCAGTCTGCCACTCATTGGGCCAGTCCCTTGTCATTGAATTTGTGGATGCGGTCGATGTCTGGGGTCACATAGACCGTGTCGCCGTGGCGCACGGGGAATTCTCCGCCGGTGCGGGTCGTCAGGGCGCCAACCCCCTCGACGTCGATGTGCAGGAACGTGTCGGATCCCAGGTGCTCGGCGATTTGAACCTTGCCTTTCCATGTGCCGCCGTCCGTGGAGAGGGTCAGATGCTCTGGCCGCATTCCGATCGTATGGGCTCCATGTTCGGCGGCTGCCTTGCCGCTGATCAGGTTCATCTTCGGGGAGCCGATGAAGCCGGCGACAAAGAGATTGGCGGGGCTGCGATAGAGTTCGAGTGGCGATCCGACCTGCTCGATGCGACCCTTGTTGAGAACGACGATCTTGTCGGCCATGGTCATGGCCTCCACCTGATCATGGGTAACGTAGATCGAGGTGGCATTCAGCTTCTGATGCAGGTCGGTGATCTCGAGTCGCATGGCGACGCGAAGTGCTGCATCCAGATTGGACAACGGCTCGTCGAAAAGGAAGCAGCGCGGATTACGCACGATGGCACGACCGATGGCAACACGCTGGCGCTGGCCGCCCGAGAGCTGCCCCGGTCGACGCTCCAGATAGTCGGTGAGGTTCAGGATGCGGGCTGCTTCCTCTACCTTGCGGGCGATCTCGGCCGGATCGACCTTTGCCATCTTCAGCGGAAAGCCGATATTCGAGCGTACGCTCATATGCGGATAAAGGGCGTAGGACTGGAACACCATCGCCAGGCCGCGTTGTGCCGGCGGTGTTGCGGTCTGGTCCTTGCCATCGATCAGGATGCGTCCGCCGGTCGCGTCTTCCAGACCTGCGATCAGACGCAGAAGGGTCGACTTGCCGCAGCCCGATGGCCCGACGAAGACGACGAATTCGCCGTCGTTGATCTCAAGGTCGATCCCGGGGATGACTGCGTGTTCGCCGAAAGACTTGGAGAGTTGTTCGAGTTTGATGCTGCCCATGATCGGGTATCCTTACTTGACGGCGCCGAAGGTCAGACCGCGCACGAGTTGCTTCTGGCTGAACCAGCCGAGGATGACGATTGGCGCGATTGCCATGGTCGAGGCCGCCGACAGCTTCGCCCAGAACAGCCCCTGCGGACTGGAGAAGGAGGCAATAAAGGCGGTGAGCGGCGCGGCATCTGTCGTCGTGAGCCGGATGGTCCAGAAGGCTTCGTTCCAGGCGAGGATGATGTTGAGAAGCATGGTCGAAGCAATGCCCGGGATCGCCATGGGTGTCAGCACATAGACGATCTCGTTGAACAGCGAGGCACCGTCCATGCGCGCGGCTTCCAGGATCTCGCCGGGGATCTCGCGAAAATAGGTGTAGAGCATCCAGATGACGATCGGCAGGTTGATCAGCGTCAGCATGATCGTCAGGCCGATACGGGTGTCGAGCAGGCCGAAATCCCGGAACAGCAGGTAGATCGGAACGAGGACGGCGACGGCTGGCATCATCTTGGTCGAGAGCATCCACATCAGGATGTCCTTGGTCCGCTTGGTCGGCGAAAACGCCATGGCCCAGGCGGCAGGAATGCCGACGATCAGGGCCAGGATGGTTGAGCCCACCGACAGGATGACGGAGTTCATGAACGGCTTGACGTAATCCCGCTGGGTCTGGACCGTCACATAGTTTTCCAGCGTGAAAGTCGGTATCAGGTCGAAGCCCTGGATTGCCTCCGCCTCGGTCTTCACGCTGGTGATCAGCGTGTAGAGGATCGGGAAGAAGATCACGAGGGCGAGCGACCAGGCAATTGCCGTAAAGATGATCTTGCGCCGGGTTGTGACGTTGCGAGCCATGGCCTTGTCCTTACCGGTCGAGGTTCTTGCCGACGGCGCGCATCAGGAAGATGGCGACGATGTTGGCGAGAATGATTGCGATGATGCCGCCTGCCGAAGCGCCACCGACGTCGTAGCCGAGAAGGGCCGTGCGGTAGATCAGGAAGACGAGATTGGTGGAGGCATAGCCGGGGCCGCCATTGGTGGTGACCAGGATTTCCGCATAGACCCCGAGCAGGAAGATGGTCTGGATCAGGATCACCACGGTCACGGCGCGCGCCAGATGCGGGATGGTCAGGTAGATGAACTGGTTGAAGGCATTGGCGCCGTCCATCTCGGCGGCTTCTTTCTGCTCGGCATCCAGCGATTGCAGCGCGGTCAGCAGGATCAGCGTGGCAAACGGCAGCCATTGCCATGCGACAATGATGATGATCGAAAAGAGCGGATACTGGGCAAACCAGTCTACCGGCGAAAAGCCCAAAGCCCGGTCGATGTCGGCCAGAACGCCGTAACCGGGATGCATGATCATGTTCTTCCAGATCAGGGCGGCCACGGGCGGCATGACGAAAAAGGGCGAGATCACCAGGATACGAACGATCCCCTGGCCGAACATCGGCTGATCGAGCAGCAAGGCGAGAGCCGTTCCGCCAATGACCGTGATCAGCAGGACGCCGCCAACGATGACGAGCGTGTTCCAGATCGACTGGAAGAAGGCCGGGTCGGTGTAGAAGTAGCGGTAGTTGAAGAGGCCGGCAAAGCTGACATTGGCCGGATTGAGAAGATTGTAGTTCTGGAACGAGAACCAAAGGGTCATCGACAGCGGTACGATCATCCAGATCAGCAGCAGCACCACCGACGGTGCCATCATCAGGCGCGCGAGCGCCCTTGTGTTCTGTGTCGCCATGGTCTTGTCCACCCTGTCTCCGAAGTGACGGCAAAAGCCTGCCCTCCGGTTGTTATCTCGTCGTCAGTCTATGCTGGAACCAGTCGCCACCCAAGGTGGATGGTACGGTCCTGTCTGCACCGCCCGGATCGCAATCCGGGCGGTGTTGGTCGGGAGGTATGATTACTTGATGTAGCCCGCGCGGGTCATTTCGCGTGTCGTTAGGCTCTGAGCCTGGGCAAGCGCGTCATCAACCGACATCTGGCCTGCAAGGGCTGCCGAGAAGAGCTGGCCGACGGAGGTGCCGAGGCTCTGGAACTCGGGGATCGCGACAAACTGCACACCGACATAGGGCACCGGCTTCACCGTCGGGTTCTTCGGGTCGGCGGCATTGATCGAGTCGAGTGTCATCTTGGCGAAGGGTGCCGCGGCCTGGTATTCCGGGTTCTCATAGAGAGAGGTCCGCGTGCCCGGAGGAACGTTAGCCCAGCCTTCCTTTTCCGCAACCAGCGCAAGGTAGTCCTTGCTGGTTGCCCAGGCGACGAATTTCTCGGCTGCTTCCGCCTTCTGGGTACCTGCCGGGATGGCGAGGTTCCAGGCCCAGAGCCAGTTGCCGCGCTTGCCCAGACCGGTGTCGGGGGCGAGGGCGAAACCGACCTTGTCGGCGACGGTTGAGTCATTCGGGTTGGTCACGAAAGAGGCTGCGACGGTCGCATCGATCCACATGCCGCACTTGCCCTGCTGGAAGAGAGCCAGGTTTTCGTTGAAGCCGTTGGAAGACGCACCCTGCGGGCCGGCGTCATTCATCAGGTTCACGTAGAATTCGAGCGTGTTCTTCCATTCGGGCTGGTCAAACTGCGGCTGCCAGTTCTCGTCGAACCAGCGGGCGCCAAACGCATTCGAGGTGGCCGTCAGGAAGGCCATGTTCTCACCCCAGCCGGCCTTGCCGCGCAGGCAGATGCCGTTGATATCGTTGGCGCGGTCGGTCATCTTGCGCGCCGCGTCGGCGATGAAGTCCCAGGTCGGGGCGTCGGGCATTGTAAGCCCGGCCTTTTCCATCAGGTCCTTGCGGTACATGACCATCGAGCTTTCGCCGTAGAAGGGTGCGGCATAGAGCTTGCCGTCTTCACCGGTGAGGCCGGAACGGATCGCGGGCAGGAGATCATCGACGTCATAATCGGCGCCGAGGTTTTCCAGCGGCAGAAGCCAGCCCTGCTTGCTCCAGATCGGAACCTCATAGGTACCGATCGTCATGATGTCATATTGGCCACCCTTGGTGGCGATATCCGTCGTCACGCGTTCACGCAGGACGTTTTCTTCCAATGTCACCCATTCGAGCTCGATGCCTGGGTTCTTCGCCTTGAAGTCGTCGGTCAGGCCCTGCATGCGGATCATGTCGCCATTGTTGACTGTGGCGATCGTCAGGGTTTCCGCCGAGGCAAAGCCAGCCAGCGCGAGAGCCGAGCATGCGCCCAGCAGAATTGTCTTCAATTTCATGACTTCCTCCCAGAAGAAAAATGAGCATTCGCTTAGCTCATGGGCAATTACTCACTTTACTGATGGCAAATGTCAACACGGATTCTGTGCTGCAATGCCGGAATTCTTCATCAGGCAATTGATAAGATTGCGAAAAAAATCGATCACCGTGATGCCAAGCAAAAGAATGCGGCGTGGCCGATCCCTGTCCCGCAGTGACCGGACAAGCAAAGCTGAATTGCATTTTCAGGCTGATCTGCGCGTTAGAGCAGCGCTCTGGCGGCGTCTTCGTCGGTAATGAGCGCGTTGATATGGCCACCAGTAACGGCGGCCTTGATGGCAGCGTGCTTGCGCTTGCCGCGAGCCATGCCAATGACGGTAGACGTCTCGCGTGACGGAATGGTGATGCTGGCCACGCGTTCATTGACCGGGTGATCAAGCAGGCGGCCGTCCTTGCCATAGACCCAGCCGCAGATCTCGCCGGTGGCACCCGCCTTGAGCAGGTCTTCCATCTCGCCCTTGTCCAGAAAACCGTCGAGCTGCAGCGGTGCGCCCAGCGCCATTTCTCCGATGCCGACGAAGGTCACATCCGAGTGCTTCCCGAGTTCGAGCGTGGGCGCCACCAGCGGCTGGCGATGCAGGAGTTCGCGCTCGGCCCGCGAGGAAACAATCACGGGCAGAGGCATGGGGAAGTGGGGGGCCTTGATGGCGTCCGCCATGGAGAAAATGACGTTGAAATAGGCGGCAGAGCCGTCCGGACTGATATTTCCTGTCAGTGAGACGATCTTGTGTTGGGGACATTCCATCGGCGAAAGCTGATCGATCATCGCCCGCAATGTTCGACCCGTTCCCATGGCAATGACAAGCGGATCCGTCTGCCTCAGCCATTTCTCAAGCTCTGCGGCACCGGCTTCGGCAACGCCGACCGTGGCCGATTCGGAGCCTGGGTCGGAGGGGACAATCTCGACCTGCTTCAGACCGTATTTCTGTTGAATTGCGTCTGCCAGTTCCAGACAGGCGGCGATCGGATGATCGAGCCGCACCTTCACGAGCTTTTCGGCGACGGACAGGGAAACGAGGCGCTGGGCACTCTGCCGGGATATCCCCATGGCGGCAGCGATCTCGTCCTGGGTGCGACCGGCGACGTAATAGAGCCAACCGGCCCGTGCTGCGTCATCCAAACGACCGTTGCTGCCTGTCCGTTTCGTCATTGCAATCCTTCATCTCCGTCAGATTGAGTAGCGCCTTGGCAAAAGGGCTGTCAATCGCGGCAGATGCCTGTCGCTGGCGGCTGACGAATACAAGAGCAGAAATGCGACCTATTCGGCTGCAATAATGTGGAATTCCGGCTCTTTACCCGGATGCTGAGCCTTGCTCATCAGATAGATGAGACAGCTCGTTCTCAGGAGTGAAGCGAAATTGGATACCGTGCCGTTGATCTCCATGGCTTCGTCATAGAGCGTCGACAAGAATCGCGAGGTCGAAAAGTTCTGGCTTGCCGCAATTTCGTCGATGAGGTCCCAGAATGCGGCTTCAAGCTGAATGCTGGTCGAATGACCGGCGATCCTTACCGATCGGTTGACGGCTCGGTAGCGAGCCGGATCCTGTCCTGCGAAGACTTCGCACATCTCGTACTCCTCCCTTGTCTTATGTTTTCGACGAGTATGGCCCGAGGCTTCTCTTTGGTCAATTTCCGGCTTTTCTAAAGTGCATCTCCAGGACGGCGCATAATGGGCCATTCAACCGGCTCAGAAAAAGATGATGCGGTAGCCCGCTGCTACCCACGGCGACAAAAGCTGGATCATCATCGGAACATCAAAACTGCCCAACAACGAGGAGCATGACTTGGCAAAGATGATCCATTCGATGATCCGGGTTCTCGATGAGACGCGGTCGGTTTCTTTCTACACCCAAGCCTTTGGCCTTGAGATTGCGGACCGCCTGGACTTCGAAACATTCACGCTGGTCTATCTCAGCAATGCGGAATGCGAATTCGAGCTGGAACTGACCGTCAACAAGGGACGGGAAGAGGCCTACAATCTTGGCGATGGTTACGGCCATCTTGCTGTCAGCGTTGCGGATCTTGATGCCGAGCACAAGCGGCTGACGGATCTGGGCTTGAATCCGAACAAGATCGTCGAGTTCAACCGGGACGGAGCCTTGGTCGCCCGCTTCTTCTTCATCACCGATCCCGACGGCTACAAGATCGAAGTCCTGCAGCGCCACGGTCGGTTCAAGTAAGGCGGAGCCGGACAGTGGAGGCTGTCCGGCTCCGACAGGCAATGTGGACGGCGCCGTTTGGGCGCATGCCGGCAGGTGGCGGTAAGCCGCGCTGCATCATAATTGGAGGAGACAATCGTGGTAACCATACTCGACAAAACCGGGCATATGTCCCGCCGCCAACTGCTGAAAAGCGGCGCGGCAACGGCTGCGCTGATCATCACGGGAACGGCAGTGATCTGTCCCGATCAGGCCTGGGGCCTGGAAGCGACAGCCCTGAAGCCGGATACGCTGGCGACGCTCATCAAGATGGCGCGCGACATCTACCCGCATGACCAGCTTGCCGACCGCTTCTATGCGGTTGCGGTCAAGGGCCAGGACATGATGGCGGCGAAAGATGAGGCGCACAAGGCGCTGATCGAGGAGGGCGTGGCCGATCTCGACCGCAGAGCCGGTGCCGGCGGTTATCGGGGCCTTGGTTGGGAGGATGATCGCGTGGCGATCCTGCGCGAAATCGAGAAGATGCCCTTCTTCCAGGCGGTGCGTGGCGACATGGTGGTCAGTCTCTATAACCAGAAGGAGATCTGGCCGATCTTTGGTTACGAGGGCGAGTCCTATTCCAAGGGCGGCTATATCGAGCGCGGGTTCGACGACATCACCTGGCTCTGAGCCTGACCCAAGACACGCATTCATCGCAGCCGAAGGAGGCCCATCGCGTATGGGAGCGGCGGCGTATTTCCAATTGACTGATTTTCCGGGAGGAAACAATGGCAGCCCCCTATGATCTCAACGACGACAGCGTGGTCGTCATCATCGGCTCCGGTGCAGGCGGCGGAACGCTCGCCAACGAGCTTGCGCAAAAGGGCATCGATGTTGTCGTGCTCGAAGCTGGTGCCCGCATCGAGTATGAGGAATTCATCAACGACGAGTGGGACAGCTTTGCCCAGCTCGCCTGGCTCGATCACCGCACGACCGGCGGCGGCTGGCGGGTATCAAAGGATTTCCCCAATCTGCCGGCCTGGATCGTCAAGGCGGTTGGCGGCACGACCACGCACTGGGCGGGTGCATCGCTGCGCTTCCAGGAGCATGAGTTCAAGACGCTGACCCACTACGGCAAGGTCGAAGGTGCCAATCTTCTCGACTGGCCGATCAGCTATGCCGATCTGGAGCCATATTACGCCAAAGCCGAAGACAAGATGGGCGTGACCCGGACCAACGGGATCGAGGGGCTGCCCGGCAACAACAACTTCAAGATCCTGAAGGCCGGCGCCGACAAGCTCGGCTATAAGGACTGTCACACCGGCAACATGGCAATCAACTCGGCCGATCGCGACGACCGCATGAGCTGTCAGCAGACCGGCTTCTGCTTCCAGGGCTGTAAATGGGGTGCCAAGTGGTCGACCCTCTACACCGAAATTCCGAAGGGCGAAGCGACCGGCAAGCTGGAAGTCAGACCGCAGTCGCACGTCATCAAGATCGAGCATGATGCGAGCGGCAAGGTGAATGCCGTCGTCTATGCCGACAAGGACGGCAATCTGCAGAGCCAGAAGGCCCGCGTCGTCTGCGTGGCCGGCAATTCGATCGAAAGCCCGCGCCTGCTTTTGAACTCCGCATCGTCGATGTTTCCGGACGGGCTCTCCAACTCGTCGGGCCAGGTCGGCAAGAACTACATGCGCCACACGACCGGCTCGGTCTATGCCGTCTTCGACAAGCCGGTGCATTTCTATCGCGGTACGACCATGGCCGGCATTATCAGAGACGAAGCCCGTCACGATCGGTCGCGCGGTTTCGTCGGTGGGTACGAGCTTGAAACCCTGGCGCTCGGTCTGCCCTTCATGGCGGCCTTCCTCGATCCGGGCGGCTGGGGCCGGTCCTTCACCTCGGCGCTCGACAATTACGCCAACATGGCCGGACTCTGGATCGTCGGCGAAGACATGCCGCAGGAGCAGAATGCCGTGAAGCTGCATGCCGAGCTCAAGGACAAATACGGCATGCCGATCCCGGATGTCTGGTTCACCGACCACCCGAACGACGAGGCCATGCGCAATCACGCCTATAAGCAGGGTGTTGCGCTTTACGAAGCAGTCGGCGCGACCCGCGCCTTCCCGACGCCGCCGTATCCGTCGACCCACAATCTCGGCACCAACAGGATGAGCGAAAAGGCGCAGGACGGTGTGGTCAACAAATGGGGTCAGAGCCACGACATCAGCAATCTCTTCGTTTCGGACGGCAGCCAGTTCACCACCGGCGCTGCCGAAAACCCCACGCTGACGATCGTGTCGCTGTCGATCCGCCAGGCGGATTACATCGCCGAGCAGATGGGACAGGGTGCGATCTGAGCGTGTAGAACTGAAACTTCCACAACAGCGGGCGCAAGCAAGAGCTTGTGCCCGTTTGGTTTTTTGATTTCCTACAGTTCAATGTGAACAAGCTACCGTTTCACTTGCGCCGTCACACGGCTCCACTAATGTCTCTGCTTCCCGTCTGTTTCAGAGGCCTGATACCCCTTAGGAGATCTCATGCCGGCACCCGTGAACCCGTTCAAGAAAGCGCTTTGTGAGGGGCAGGATCTGCTGATCGGCCTTTGGGTGGCGCTTGCCAATTCGCACGCGGCGGAAATTGTTGCCGGAGCCGGTTTCGACTGGATCCTGCTAGATGGCGAGCATGGCCCGAACGACATCCCGCTGCTGGCGCAGCAACTGGCGGCGGTTGCCCGTCATCCGGCCCATCCAATTGTCCGGCTGCCGATGGGAGAGACCTGGCTGATCAAGCAGGCGCTCGATATCGGGGCGCAGACCCTGTTGATCCCCATGGTGGAGACGGGCGAACAGGCAGCCCAGATTGCCAGCGCCTGCCGCTATCCGCCTGAAGGAAACCGAGGCATGGGCGCCAGTCTTGGCCGAGCCTCGGATTTTGGTCGGATCAAGGATTATGCCGAAACCGCCAATCGGGAAATCTGTCTCGTGGCGCAGATCGAAAGCCGTCTGGGCGTTGACAATGCTGATGCCATTCTGGCCACACCCGGCATCGATGCGATCCTGATCGGTCCTGCCGATCTTGCCGCGGATATGGGCTATCCGGGCACATCATCGCATCCTGAGGTGAAGGCCGTGGTGGAGGCGCTGATCGCCAGGATCCGGGCCGCAGGCAAACCGGCGGGCATCATGACAACGGATCCCGACATGCTGGCGGTGGCCAAGTCAGCCGGTATCCGTTTTGCCGGCATCGGGTCCGATGTCGGCCTCTTGATGAGTGGGGCTGCCGCTTTAGCAAAGGCCTCGCGTCAGGCTTCGTGATTGTCGCTCCGGCTGTGCCGCAGGATCTGCAGGATTCGCCAGCCAAGCGCGAGCGCCACGACGGCGCTGACAAGGAGGCCGCTCAGGTCGCTCGCAAATTCGGCAATGGCCACGATGTTATCGGCGAACACCACGCCGAGACCTGTGTAGCCGCCAGTCCAGATCAGTTCACCGGCAAAGCTCGCCAGAGAAAAGCGGGCCCAGGGAAAGCGTGTCGCCCCGGCTATGATGTTCACATAGGGGCCGATCGGTGACAGCAGCCAGCGGGTGAAGAAGACTGCGGTCATTCCAGTCGCCGCCATCCGGGCCTCGGCTTGCGCCAGCATCGCCTTGCGCTGCGGCGTTCTGGTAATCCTCGCGATGACCCGGGTTCCACCGTAGCGACCAACAGCAAATCCGATCTGGTCGCCCAGCAGCGCTGCAAGAAATGCTGTCATGAAGACCAGCGTGACGTCGAAGTCCCCGGCTGCTGCAAGCGATCCCATCAGCATCATGGCGAAAGAGACGGGGAAGGGCAGGCCGAGGCAACTGAGCGCCGTCAAAAGCGCCAGCATGGGCAAGCCGTAGGCCGGTATGATTTCCAGCAAGGCTTCGCTCATGGGCGAGGTGTCTCGCGTCGGATGTCTTCAATGGCGGCAATGATCTGCTGTTCAAGCACTTCGAACGTCACGCCGCGTTCCTCCGCAAGCTCGGCAAGGGTGGGGCGTTCTTCTCTGGCAGTCGGGTCGAAGGCTAGTTCCTCAAACAGCGCGTGTCGCGGAATGTCGTAGGAATGGGCGACATAACCCAGCGTCATCCAGGCTTCGAGCGGCTGGTTGCGATGGTCCGGATCCTGCCAGTAGAGCGCAAAAAGCAACAGCCTGACCAAGAAAACCAGCGCAATCATCGAAGCGAGCGAGAAGCCGATGACAAGCAGCCGATGGTTTTTCCATAGCCTTGTCAGAGCCTGCATCATCGTCTCCTGCGCATCGCCCGGTCTGTGGGTTGACATGCCGTCCATCCCCCGGTCATCAAGGGCCATGTAATAGCAAGCGGGCAAGGGTCGCAATGGCAACATCCGAGGTGAAGCTGGACGAGAGCTGGAAACAGGCCTTGTCGGCAGAATTCGACAGCGATTACATGCGGGCGCTGAAGGCTTTTCTGCTTGCCGAGAAGAACAATGGTAAGCCGATTTTTCCCAAGGGAAGCGAATACTTCCGTGCTCTGGATCTCACCCCGCTGGAGGCAGTTCGCGTGGTGATTCTGGGGCAGGACCCCTATCACGGCGCTGGTCAGGCCCATGGGCTATGCTTCAGCGTTCAGCCAGGCGTCCGGATACCACCGTCATTGGTCAATATATACAAAGAGTTGCAGAGCGATCTTGGTATCGAACCTGCAAAACACGGCTTCCTGGAGAACTGGGCGCAACAGGGGGTGCTGCTGCTCAACAGCGTTCTGACCGTTGAGGAAGGGCGCGCAGCGTCCCATCAGGGCAAGGGGTGGGAGCAGTTCACGGACGCCGTCATCAGGGTCGTGAATGAACGTCTGGAGCATGTCGTTTTCATCCTATGGGGCTCCTATGCCCAGAAGAAAGCCTCCTTTGTCGATGGCAAGCGCCATCTGGTGCTGAAGTCTCCGCATCCTTCGCCACTGTCCGCGCATAACGGCTTTTTTGGTTCCAGGCCCTTTTCGAAAGCGAACCAGTATTTGCTGGCCCATGGGCGGGAACCGATAGACTGGCGCGTCGCACCGTAAACTCATGCATTTGAACGAAGATCATTCACGAAGAATTTGAAGGCATTGGGGTTTTGCCCAACAGAAGCTCACGTTGAATCTGTCGTCTGTCAAGTTTTGGGTCAGAGGGGCATTCCACTTTCCGCGTTCTTGCGGTCAATCAACACTTGGTCAATAGTGCTCCCCATTGGCGACCCGCCGAGTCTGGAGTGATTATGTCCAACCATCTGAAGTTCTTCATTGATGGCGCCTGGGTGGCACCTGCCACCTCGGCCTTGCTGGATGTCATCGATCCATCAACCGAAGAGCCCTTCACCGCGATTGCCGTTGGATCGAGAGCCGATGTCGACAAGGCTGTCGCTGCGGCCAGAGCCGCGTTTCCCTCTTTCTCCCAGGCAAGCCGCGAAACCCGCCTTGATCTTCTGGAGCGCATTCTTGCAGCCTATAACCGCCGTTCCGAGGATCTGGCGCAGGCCGTGACCCGTGAAATGGGTGCGCCCATCCAGTTTTCGCGGGAAAGCCAGGTTGGCGCCGGGCGCGCGCATTTGAAGTCGACCATTGCGGCTCTCAAAGAATTCTCGTTTTCGGAGATGCGGCGATCAACGCGGATCGTTCGAGAGCCAATTGGCGTCTGTGCCTTGATCACCCCGTGGAACTGGCCTCTCAATCAGATTGTCTGCAAGGTGGCTCCGGCGATTGCCGCCGGCTGCACAGTCGTTCTCAAGCCGTCTGAAGTTGCGCCCATATCCGGCGTGATCTTCGCCGAGATCATGGAAGAGGCGGGAACACCGCCCGGCGTTTTCAACATGGTCAATGGTACCGGTCCGGATGTCGGACAGGTCATGGCCGGGCATCCCGGTGTTGACATGGTGTCGTTTACCGGATCGACGCGGGCCGGCATCATCGTTGCCCAGACGGCAGCTCTTACGGTCAAGCGCGTGGCGCAGGAACTCGGAGGCAAGTCGGCCAACATAATCCTGCCTGATGCGGATTTCGAAGCTGCCGTAAGACAGGGAGTTGAGGGCTGTTTCGGCAATTCGGGCCAGTCCTGTGACGCTCCTACGCGGATGCTTGTTCCGGCAGACAGGCACAGCGAGGCATTGGAAATTGCCCGTGACGAGGCACTGCGTTTCGTGGTTGGTGACCCGCAGGCTGAAGGTACCATGCTTGGGCCGGTGGTCAGTCTGCAGCAGTTCAACAAGGTTCAGCGGCTGATCGAGGCGGGTATCGATGATGGTGCATTGCTGGTGACGGGAGGGGAGGGACGTCCCGGTCATCTCAATCGCGGTTTCTTTGTCCAGCCAACCATATTTGGTCATGTCAGCAACGACATGACAATTGCGCGGGAAGAGATTTTCGGACCGGTGCTGTCAATCCTACCCTATCATGGCGAGGAGCATGCGATATCGATCGCCAATGACACCGTCTACGGGCTTGCCGCCTATGTGCAGTCACAAGACATCGATCATGCGCGGCGCGTCGCCGGTCAGATGCGTGCCGGTTCAGTTTATCTCAACTATCCCAAGTGGGATACGTTTGCGCCTTTCGGTGGCTACAAGCAGTCAGGCAATGGTCGCGAATATGCCGATTGGGGCATTCACGATTTCCTGGAAATCAAGGGCGTTGTCGGCTGGGGCGAGTGACGGCAGAAGAGCCCCTATAGTGTTCTTTTCATCGAAATATGGCGTTTCGACTTTGCGCATCAGCGGTCTGGTCACGGATTCGCCCCTATTTCTCCCTGTAGAAGGTGATTTCAAGGCAGGCCATGGAGGCCCGGAACAAATATAGCGGCAGTTAGTTCTTTCGGCAGACATTCGTTCAAAGGAAAGGATGATGCCATGAAGACGAAGATTCTTGCAATAACTGCGGCTTTTCTAAGTATTTCCTCCGGTGTTGCGCTTGCGCAGGATAGTACAGTGACCGGCGCTGCCGGTGGTGCTGTTACCGGTGCCATCGTCGGTGGACCTGTTGGCGCTGCTGTCGGCGGTGTGGTTGGCGCCATCGCCGGAACTGCCGTCAAGCCGCCTCCGGCCCCGGTCGTGACCTATGTCCGCGAGCAGCCGCTTCCTGCCGATGCCATCGTTATCGAGCGCCCGATTGCCGTTGGCGAACCGTTGCCGCGCGAAGTGGTGCTGCAACCCATTCCCCAGGATCCGACCTATTCCTACGCCATCGTCAACGAGCAGCGCGTGATCGTCGATCCTGAAACCTATGTGATCGTTGGCGTTGTCCAGTAAGCAAGAGCGCTGGCTTACAACGATCCAAGCAGGAGGAAATTCCATGCAGGAACAAAGACCACCGGTCCATGAGCAGCGGCCCAAAGTGGCCCAGAACCGTGCTGGCGTTACGGGCGGCGGCGGCGGGGCGGGCCTCGGCATCGCACTTCTTGTCATCGTCGCCCTGGTGGTGGGTGCCTTCTTCATGTTCGGAGGCAATGATGACACGATCACTGCGACCGACCCGGTACCGCCGGAGGTGGAAACCACCACTGGTACAACGCCCGACGAACCGGTTCCGCCGACCACGACCGGTGCTGATCCAACCGTCCCGCAGGGTACTGTTGTTCCGGCTGATCCGTCTCCCTCGACCCCGACCGCTCCCGTTCCCGCCGAGCCGTCGCTGAGCGAGCCGAGCACGACAACACCCGGCACGCAGCAACCCGCGCCGCCAGCTTCAGGCGGTGTAACAACCACCCCTGGTTCAGCAACACCGGGCACCACGACGAACCCTTAAGGGGTCAGCCCGGGGGCAGCGTGTTGACCCCCCTATCAGGAAGAAAGCCGCCAGCAGGTCGCTGGCGGCTTTTGTCTGTTTCATCCCCGGCAGGACGCTTCGTTCAGGGGGTGAGTTTGGGTGTTGGCTTTTTCCCAAGTTCGGCGATCGCAATACCACCCAGGACCAGGGCTAGAGCGATGACGTGGAAGAGTTCGAGTCTCTCTCCGAGGATCGTGATCGAGAGAAAGGTGCCGAAGACGGGCACGAGATTGATGAACAGTCCGGCGCGATTTGCGCCGATGCCTTCAACCCCTTTGATGTAGAGGATCTGTGAAACGAGAGAGGGGAATAGTCCGGCATAAAGAATGATCAACCAGCCCTGCGTATCAGGCAGGATGATGTCGCCATTGCTGGCTTCCCAGTAGAGGAGCGGCAGACAGGTGAGTGACGCCGCAAGCGCGGGGCCGGCCATCAGGCTCTTCCAATGCACCGGCGGCTTCCAGCGCAGCGCAACGGTATAGATTGCATAGGCAATCCCGGCGCACAGCATCAGGAAGTCGCCGAAGTTCAGGGTCAGTTCCAGAAGCGTCGTCAGGTCGCCATGGGACGCGGTAACGGCGGCGCCTATGAAGCTGATCAGGAAGCCTACGATCTGGATCGGCAGGACAGCCGTTCGGAACAAGAGAAAATTGGCGACGAAAATCAGCACCGGGATGGCGCCCTGGAGGATCGCGCCGTTGACGGCGCTTGTATATTTCAAGGCTGTATAGAGAAAGCCATTGAAGGCGGCATAGCCGATCGCTCCATAGGCGAAGAGCAGTTTCCAGTTCGCCTTGAGGAGTGGCCAGTCCTTTCGGATTTGCGGCACGGCTATTGCGACTATGACGCCGGTCGCAAGCGCCCATCGTCCGAAACTGAGCACCATGGGGCTAACATGTCCAACCGCCAGTTTGCCTGCAATCGTATTCCCGCCCCACAAAAGGGTCGTGATAACCAGAAATAAATAGGAACGTATTGGCAAGATGTCTCTTCCCATGTGCTGGATCGCTCGTGTCGTGTGGATGTGGAACCAGACTCCCCCTCCAATTCCCCATGGCCGCTCGGAAATAGGTCAGGCCCGCTCCTTTGTCACGCAAAAAGCCAAATGCCCCACTTAAACGGGTCGATTTCCCTAAAACAAAACAGTATAGATGCGCGGGTTTGGGTGACGCGCTGTCTGCGCGCAGGTAACAGGATTTCGAAATGACGAATGTCGTGGTGATTGGTTCGCAATGGGGTGACGAGGGCAAGGGCAAGATCGTTGACTGGCTCTCTGAACGGGCGGACATCGTCGTCCGTTTCCAGGGTGGCCATAACGCAGGCCACACGCTCGTCATCGATGGTGTTTCCTACAAGCTCTCGCTTCTCCCGTCCGGTGTTGTCCGTCCCGGCAAGAAGGCTGTCATCGGTAACGGCGTGGTTGTTGACCCGCATGCGCTGATCGCCGAAATCGGCCGCCTGAAGGACCAAGGCGTCAATGTCACCCCGGATAACCTGCGGATTGCTGAAAATGCGACGCTGATTCTCTCAATGCACCGGGAACTCGACGGCATGCGCGAAGATGCCGCCTCCAACAGCGGCACGAAGATCGGCACAACCCGTCGCGGCATTGGCCCGGCTTACGAAGACAAGGTCGGTCGTCGCGCGATCCGGGTGATGGACCTTGCTGACCTTGATGCGCTGGATGGCAAGGTCGAGCGCATCCTGACCCACCACAACGCGCTGCGTCGCGGCTTCGGTGTCGCCGAAATCGAACACAAGACGATCATGGACGAGCTGACCTCCATCGCCGATCAGGTGTTGCCCTTCATGGATTCGGTCTGGCGCTTGCTGGACAAGGAGCGCCGCAAGGGTTCGCGCATCTTGTTTGAGGGCGCCCAGGGCTCGCTGCTCGATATCGATCACGGCACCTATCCCTTTGTCACCTCGTCCAATACCGTTGCCGGTCAGGCCGCAGCCGGTTCCGGCATGGGACCGGGCTCGCTCGGCTATATCCTTGGCATCACCAAGGCCTACACGACCCGCGTTGGAGAAGGGCCTTTCCCGACGGAATTGCATGACGAGATCGGCCAGTTCCTGGGGGAGAAGGGCCATGAATTCGGGACGGTCACAGGGCGCAAGCGTCGCTGCGGCTGGTTCGATGCCGCATTGGTGCGCCAGTCGGTGGCCACCAATGGAATCACGGGCATTGCGCTGACCAAGCTTGACGTTCTCGACGGTCTCGAAGAGCTGAAGATCTGCGTCGGCTACAAGCTCGACGGTCAGGAAATCGACTATCTTCCGGCAGCTCAGGCGGCCCAGGCTCGTGTCGAGCCGATCTATATCACGCTGGAAGGTTGGAAGGAATCGACCGTAGGCGCCCGAAAATGGGCGGATTTGCCGGCTCAGGCTATTAAGTATGTGCGTCAGGTGGAGGAATTGATCGGTGCGCCGGTTGCTCTCCTGTCGACAAGTCCCGAGCGTGACGACACGATACTTGTGACGGACCCTTTCGAGGACTAAGTTAAGGGTTTATTGGTGTTTTGTCGGTCCGTCAGAAGCCGGCAATGTAGAGAAAGTGCTGATGGCTGACTTTATGGCAGTGATTCGGCGGGCTGTGGACGGCCTGTCGAACAATACCCCGGAGATGCGCGCCAAGGTCTATGATAAGGCCAGGGCGGCTGTCGTTCGGCAGCTCGAGAACATGTCGCCGCGCCCGCCAGAGCATATGCTTCAGCGCCAGCTGGAAAAGCTCGATGCGGCCATCCGCGAAGTCGAGGCGGAACATGCCGAGGCTCTCCCGGATGGAAACGAGGCTGAGCCCGTCGTTGCGTCGCCAGAGATCGCTCAGGATTTCGTTGAACCCGCACGCCCGGTGGACGATGCCGTAGAGCAAGCTCCGCCGGTCGAGTCGGCTCAGGTTGCACCCCATGCTGACAACGGCGCCGTTCAAGACAGTTGGAACGAGCGACAGGCGGAGGCTGAGACCAAACCGGTCGAACCGGTTCATTATTCCGATGACGGGGACTGGGCGGCCGAGCACATGGCTACGCCGGCCTCTCCGCCAGTGGATGCTCCGGTTGAGAGCGCGTGGCCATCGAGCGATGTGGCGGAACCGACGCCGCAGCCCGTTGTTGCGGCGCCGGAGACAGTGGCTGCGGACGAGCGATCACAACCTCTCGATATGTGGGGTGACGACGATCGTGCCGTTGAGCCTGATTTGGCCTATCCGCAATCACAAGCTGAACCAGCAGACTTCCCGGCGCAGCCTGCCGTCGTTCCGCCGGATGCTCGTGCTGACTTGCCGCCCGCCGAGACATCCGACTGGCACGCGCCGGACGAGTCCAACCTCGCTCCGATATGGGGCCAGGAAGAAGAAGTCTATCCGCGCCAATCTGAAGCACAGGTTGCCCCGTCTGCGGACCATTCATCGATTGAGCCTTCTTTAGACTTGGAGCCTCAGTCAGGTCGCGACCGCTCTTTTGCTGCAGCCTCGGCCATGCCTGCGGTATCGGATATTGACGATTGGCTTGCAAACCATGTGCCGGCGACAGTTTCACCCAGCACGTCATCGGCAGTTGCCGACCCGTGGGATATGCCGGTTGACAGTCTCTCGGTTTCGGAACCCGTTCCGCATTTTCAAGAGCCTACCGTCACTCCGACGAGTGAGAGCTTCGCCAGTGTAGATCCGGTGACGGCCTATGATGTGAATGTTTCGTCGCCTCCTGCGGCAGAGCCGGAACCCTTTGCGCCGTGGGATGTTCCCCCACCCCTCGATGCCAATGGCAACAAAGCGGCAGATGATTTTTCGCAGTGGTTCCAGGATCCTGTAGACCTGAATGCGAAAGCCTCGGACCTTTCGATCAAGGGGGAGGCAAAGGCCGAGGAATGGCTTGATCCGACGGCAGAACTTCTGGCTCACCCGGCTGCAGTGAATTCAGCTGCTGCTGCCGATCCTATGGCCAGCGTTCTCCAGCCGAGCCCGCAGCCGAGCTACCGGCTTGAACCGCGGCGTTCCCGTAGCTATGCGCCGATCATCGCTGCAGCCGTCGGGATTCTGGTGCTTGCCGGCGGTGGCTTTGCTGGCTGGACTTATCGTGATCAGGTGGCCAGCCTGTTTGGTGGTGCCAGCGCGCCTGAAGTCACGACAGCGGAAGACCAGCCTCCAGCGACGCAGGCGCCGGCTGCAGAACAGCCAGTGGCTGCGGCGGTTCCGGAGGCTGACAGCGGGCCGCAGAAGTTTACCCAACGTCTGCGTGCCGATGGTACGGAAGTTGATCCTGGTGCCGCGCCAGCGCCCGAGGGCACGGTTGAAAATCGCACTGTGTCTGGGCAGACCGTTGCCTCTGCGACCGAGCCGACCGATGCGATTGCTTCGGAGCCCGCGCTTTCAGCGCCATCGGCGACAATCCCGACAACGCCGGGTGCCGCACCCATCGCAGGCGACAAGGTATTCCTCTACGAGGAGCGGATCGGTCAGTCATCACCCACGGCTATTCCGGGTGGTGTCGTCTGGACAGCGCTACGGGAGGTCGGTGCCGATGGCAAACCTGATCCGCAGATCCAGGGGCGGATCAACATTCCGGAACGTGGAATATCGGCGCTGCTGACGATCAAGCGCAATACCGATAGCTCGCTCCCGGCAAGTCATATCATCGAAGTTGTCTTCTCCGTCCCCCCGGGCTTTGAGGGTGGTGCCATAGACAATCTTCAAAGGATCGCGATGAAGACGACCGAGCAGGATCGCGGTGATCCGCTGGTGGCCGTGGCTGCCAAGGTGACGGACGATACCTATCTGATTGCACTCAATGATTTCGAGGAGGTGGTCCAGCGCAACCTGGATCTGATGCGGAATCGCGGTTGGATCGATATTCCCGTTACCTACCGGAACGGTCGACGCGCCTTGCTGACGCTCGACAAGGGGACTGATGGAACCCGGATCTTCAACGAGGTCATTCAAGAATGGAATGCGCTGTAAGGAATTTCGCTCCGATCAGCCCATGAACGACAAAACCGGGTATGCTCAGCATGACCCGGTTTTTTGATGTTGTCGTTTTTGATCGAGTAGGCGGCCTTAGGCCTCGACCACCCTTAGCGCCTTGGCGCGCTCAAGCGCATCTTTCTGGACCGCTTCCTGGACCTTTTCGAACGCGCGGACCTCGATCTGGCGGACTCGCTCGCGACTGATGTCGAACTCGGCGGAGAGTTCTTCCAGCGTGACCGGATCGTCGGCGAGACGACGGGCCTCGAAGATGCGCCGCTCGCGCTCATTCAGAACGCCCATTGCCCGCTGCAGCATGCGGCGGCGGGTTTCGAGTTCGTCCTGCTCAATCAAGACATCTTCCTGGCTGTCATGGTCATCCACCAGCCAATCCTGCCACTGACCGCTTTCACCCTCTGACGCACGCAGCGGCGCATTCAGCGACGCGTCGCCGGACAGGCGGCGGTTCATGGAGATGACCTCTTCCTCCGACACGTTGAGCTTGGTGGCGATCTCGGCCACCTGTTCCGGCTTCAGATCACCTTCCTCGATCGCCTGAATCTTGCCTTTGAGACGACGCAGGTTGAAGAACAGCCGCTTCTGGTTGGCAGTCGTGCCCATCTTGACCAGAGACCAGGAGCGCAGGATGTATTCCTGGATCGAGGCCTTGATCCACCACATGGCATAGGTTGCCAGACGGAAGCCGCGTTCGGGGTCGAATTTCTTCACGGCCTGCATCAGACCGACATTGCCTTCCGAAACGACTTCGCCGATCGGCAGGCCATAGCCGCGGTAACCCATGGCGATCTTTGCCACGAGACGCAGGTGACTGGTGACCATCCGATGCGCAGCGTCGCGGTCGCCATGCTCAGCATAACGCTTTGCGAGCATGTACTCTTCCTGCGGCTCCAGCATCGGGAACTTGCGAATTTCTTCCAGGTAACGATTAAGGCCGGCTTCCCCGGCGGTAATGCTCGGCAGTGTATTGCGGGCCATAAAGCACCCCCTTTCCCGTCAAGGATTCCCAACAACGGCGAATCCGATCTCCGTGGATCTCATTTCCCCACAGAAACCCAATTAACAGATAAGTATGGCAAAACGTGGTTTCAAGAATACGAAGTGTCCCGCTCGCGCGTCCGATGAATGGAGCGGAGGCTGCTGGGCGGGAGACGTTCGTCGATTTTATTTAATGCATGACCTGCTCAAAAACTGGAAAGTGTCCTACTACGGTAGCTAGAGGCAGATCCTTCGGTATGAATTCAAGGACCAAGACCGCATCGCGATTGGTTTCGAGGACCTTGCCCGATTGTGCGTTCACGACGAAGTAGCGCTGCTCTTCGGCTGAAGCCTTACCTTGAATAGAGAACCAAGAGACGTTTTTGCTCCAATGGGTGCCCTGGTGAATCTCATGGTCCAGTGAGGCCAATCGCGCGCGTAGCTTGTCACGGTCGAAACGGCCAAGCAGAACTAGGAGGTGCTCGCGCGGTATCCAGCCAGAATAGCGATAGGCCTCCGCTTCCTTCTTCATCTGACCGAAGCGTTCGACCATCGCGGCTGCCTCGGCCTGCGTCAGACCGGTGGAGACTTCGTAGTCATAATAGAGTTCGAAAACATTGCCGGGTCGCTCCACGACGCGTGTGACGCCGAATTGGTCGGGATGTTTTGCGATTGGGGCGTTGTGTTCAAAGGAGAAGGTGCCTGTTCCCTCCGAATGGATGATGTCGGCGTGATCGATCAGAAAATTCGCCGTCTCCATCGCTTCCTCTTCAGTCTCAGTGGGGAAACCGAAAAAGTTAAAGGTATGGTTCCAGATTCCGGCATCGTGCGCATCTCGCAGATTGGACAACATCACCGGTTGTGTGTTGTCTTTCTTCATGTGGCGCTGGACCCGTTCGCTGGCACTCTCCAAGCCGATGTAAAGCGAGCGGAAGCCAATGTCGTACATGCCCTTGTAATGATGAGGGCCGAAGTATTTCTCGAATTTGTATAGGCCGGTAAAACAGTATTTGTGGCGAGGGAATATGGCTGGCAGTTTCTCGAACAGTTTTGGCGGAATCGCCTCGTCGTTCAAAGCGAAATGGGTTACGCCGTGTCGCTCGTAAAGCCGATCCACGTCCTGTAGCAGCCGCTCCGGGCTGCGCATGCGGTAGCGATCACCATAGATCATCCCGTGATAGCAGAACGCGCATTTGTCCCAATAACAACCGCGCGTCGATAGCAAGGGGAGCACGATTTCGGGCGTAAAGTAACGTGTCAGATCCAAGCCGTCGAAGTCAGGCGTCGGAATTTCCTCCATCCCAAGTTGGTCGAGCATCTTGGTCGCGACGATGCGGTCACCCTGCTTGAAGACCAGTCCAGGAGATTGTTCGGCGATAGGATCAGTTGCTGCAAGCAGGCTTTCGAGCGGTCTTTCTCCCTCGTATCGGATGACGAGGTCGAAATAGCGCTCGAACATGTGGCTAATGGCTGCGGTACGATCAACGAGACGGGAGAAGACGCTGCCGCCGATCAAGATCGGTGTTTCCGGAAACCGCCGTTTGAGTTCGCGTCCAAGGGTTAGGGCAGGGAGTACCTGCTCGGTGCCGATTACGGATATTCCGAAATAGCGCGGCACGTCTGAGAGTCCTTTAACCTTGGTAGCGAAGAATGGCTGGAAAGGGTTGGCTTCTGGGTCAGCGCAAAAGGCGTCAATGCTTTCCAGCGATTTCATGACATTGCTCGTCAGCAGCGACGAGGTTCCCACCTCAACCACCGGTTCGGCGACTGAAAATGCGTAAAGCAGACGTTTGAAGGCGGTTACGCTTTCGTGAAACCTCTCAATGCTGGCGATTCCCGCAGACGAGCGTAGGCCTTCGGCGAGTTGTCGCTTCTGGGCATAGGCGTTCAGGATGCCGAGCGCCAAATATGCCTGGTTGCGGTAGTTTTCGTTTTCCACAGGCAAGTCGCGGGCGTATCGCTGCAGCCGGTCGAGCGCCTGAGGCAACCGGGCCCGTGAAATGAAGAAGTCATAAAAATCCACGTTCCAGTCGGATTGCGTTACCGCATAGCCCCGCTTTTCGAGATAGGCTTTCAGCGACGGCGTGCTTAAAAACGGCTGAAATGGAGACCATTGCGGCGGAAAGATTAAATGGATGTCCTGCATCTCTCGCTCCCGTGCTGTCGCGACAAAACGTTCCCGGCCGTTTCGGCAGGGTCGTTTGCGGCCGCAGTAAAGCGGCGCGCAAACTTTGAGATGTTCGTGCGGTTCGTGCGATTGGTTTTCGTATCATTGCGGCCGCCGAAGAAAACGAAAGGCGCGCCAAAAACAGCCGGCTACGCAGCGAGCCGGATACCGGGGCTATTCCTTGCCCAGGCCTTTGTAGAGAAGATTGCTGCTGCCCTGGTTCTGGTTCTGGTTGTCCATCACCTCTTCGCCCGGATTGAGCAGCACGCTGCGCAGGCTCTGGAGTGCAGCCGGTTTCATCCGCATCAAGTCTTCCAGCTTTCCCTGGTTCTGGTTTTGATTGTCCATCACCTCTTCGCCCGGTAGAGTGCCCCCGAAACCTATACTGCGCAAAACTTCAGGCTTCATGTTGGCGATTTCTTCCAAGCCGCCCTGGTTCTGGTTCTGGTTGTCAGCAAGTGCGAAGTCATCAGGCAGATTGGCGCTAAGCTGGCGGACAAGCTCGGGGTGGAGTTTGTCCTTCATTTTTTCAATCAGCATGCTCTTGTCCATGTTCCCTCCTTTTCGCGACCGCAAGACGGTCACGAAGCCACATCATGTGATTAAAAGAACTGCACTGAACTAGAACAGATTAGCATGAGCGCGCGATGGTTGCAATTAGAGCGTTCGAAATTACAGCCATTCATTTTTAAATGGAATCAGTTCTGTTGGCTGGGACGGAGACGGATGATCGCCCGCCCGGCGCGCGTCGTAGCCATAGCATACGGCCAAGCCAGCCGGGCGATCAGGCGGCTCGTTCCAGCCAACGCGGATGGCCGAGCATTTTTCCGCCGGCACCAGCGGCGATCGTCTCGCCTATCCTCCCAGGATATGCGCATCGCCGATCGCCGCTGCCGCGACATAAACCTGCGCCGGAAGGACTGCTTCCATCTAAAAATGAACGGCTTGCTCTTTCATTTGTGTATGGGGTCGTCATGGCAACCGCAAAGTCCAGGGCGTCAAATGGGATTGCAGGTCTGCAAGGCGACCAGCGCAGCTGACGGACTCATGTCGTGGTGGACGAGTGCGATCTGATCGTCATGCGCCTCTTTTATTTCCGGTATGAGCATGGACGGCTTTGGCTGCGGTTTCGAGGTTTTACATCCCCTTCAAGGCATCGATGACCTTCTGCAGGTCTTTCGGGATCGGAGCTTCGAAGCGCATCGTCTTGCCCGTTGTCGGATGCTCGAAGGCGAGCAGATAGGCGTGCAGGGCCTGGCGGTGGAACTTGTTGACGGCGCGCTTTGCCTCTTCGGGCAGGAGATTGGCCTTTGTCTTGAAGGCGGCGCCGTATTCCTGGTCGCCAATCAGGGGATGGCCGATATGGGCCATGTGGACACGGATCTGATGGGTCCGACCAGTTTCCAGGCGACATTCGACCAGTGAGGCGATGGCGGTCGCGTCAGGCTTTTCGCCGTAGCGTTCGAGAACCGTATAGTGGGTAATGGCTTCGCGGGCATCGTCCGTATCTTCCCGCTTGACTGTTCGCTTGGTGCGATCGGCACCCGAACGACCAAGGGCGGCATCAATCGTTCCTGAGAGTGTCCGTGGACGCCCCCAAACCACGGCGCGGTAGGCGCGCTCCAGAGGGCCGGTGCGGCCATGATCGGCGAACTGGTCTGCCAGATGACGGTGGGCCACGTCATTCTTGGCGACCACCATGACGCCCGAGGTGTCCTTGTCGAGCCGGTGCACTATGCCAGGTCGTTTCACGCCGCCAATGCCCGAGAGGCTGTCGCCACAGTGATAGATGAGCGCATTGACCAGCGTGCCGTGCCAGTTGCCGGCGCCCGGATGAACCACCAGGCCCGGTGGCTTGGCGATGACGATGAGGTCAGCATCCTCGTAAAGCACGTCGAGGGGGATGTTCTCGCCTTTCGGCTGCGGGTCTTCCGGCTCCGGCAGATCGATCACAACCCTGTCGCCCGGCCTGATCTTCCGGTTTGGCGATTCCAGCAAGGCGCCGTTGAGGCTCACCGCCCCTTGCTCGATCAGTGCCTTGACCCTGTTGCGGGAAAATTCCTTGCCAAGGGCTGCCGTCAGCCAGGCATCGATGCGCCCTTCGGCATCTTCCGGAGCGATCAGCTCTTTTCTTGCTGCCGTCACTTCGTTAAAGGGGGCGCTCATGGTGTCTTCCTGCATGCAATCTGGCCGTTGTCAGCTTGGGTCAGCAGCATTTGACACAGACTGGCAGTGACTACAACAAACAGCCGCATCACCGGCTGCTTTTCCCGCAATGGACGGGTTGGGTCTTGACCCGGCCACCGTCCCGAAAACCGAATGAGCCAAATGACGCAGTTTGACGAGCATGAAGAGGAAGAAAAGCCGCTAGACCCCGTGATGGAAGGGGTGCGTCGGAAAATGGTGAAGCTGCAGCTCATCTCGGGCAGCATCATGTTCCTGATGTTTCTGGCCGTGCTTGGCTCGATATTCTACAAGCTGACCCAGGACGCCGAAACGACCGAAACCGTGACGTCCGGGGGGCTTTCGGTTCCCGCAGATCAACCGATCACTGCAACGGCGCAACTGCCAACGGGTTTCCGCATCCTGTCAACCGCCCTGTCAGGCAATCAGCTTCTGATCGATGGCGTGACGGTCGAGGGCGTGCGCAAGGCGCTGGTCTTCGACATTGCCGTTGGCCGCATTGTTGCCGACATCACACTTGGTGGAAACTGACATCCGCCTTGGCTACCGAGCGGGAGCGATTTGATGATCACCACCTCGAGCCGCGAACCGATCCGGGTAACCGATCCCGACGATCCCCGGATCGCAGAGTTTTGCTCGATCCGTGAGCGTGACCTGACCGGTCGCCATGGCCAGTTCATCGCCGAGGGTACCGTGGTCTTGAGGATGCTTTCGGCAGCCCATGCTGCGGGGCAGGGCATATCCGCCGTAAAGCTGCTTCTTCTCGAAAATCGGATGGCTGGGCTCACTCAGCTGCTTGACGCCTTTTCTTCGGACGTGCCGGTCTATGTGGCAAGCCAGGCCGTCCTTGACCGGATTGCCGGCTTTCACCTGCATCGTGGCGTTCTTGCCCTTGGCCAGCGGCGGATCGTGACCGATTTGTTGCCGCATATCTCAGCGTTGCCTGCCTCATCGCTTGTGCTCGTCGGGTGCGGGATATCCAATCACGACAATATGGGTGCGATTTTTCGCAATGCCGCCGGTTTCAATGCAGACGCGGTGCTTCTCGACGAAACCTCCTGCGATCCGCTTTATCGCAAGGCTCTACGGGTGTCTGTCGGCTCGGTTCTGACCATGCCCTATCGTCGCGAAGGCTCTGCCGAGGAGCTGCTTGGTGCCCTGGGAGACGCGAGGTTCGAGATCTGGGCCCTGTCGCCCGCAGGACATGTCGAAATCGGAGATATTCGCCCAGGTCGACGAGTAGCCCTTGTCGTGGGCACCGAGGGGGACGGCTTGCCGTCGGCCATTCTCCAGTCATTCAAGAGCGCGAGGATTGCGCAGAACCCGCAGCTCGATAGTCTGAATGTCGGTACGGCCAGTGGGATTGCACTCTACCATCTCGCACGCAGCATGGGTCGACTGACCGAGCCTACGTAACCCCTGTTGGACGTCATTCGGCTGGTGCGGGCCGCCCCTGAACAAGGCCCGGATCAATCTGCATCACCCGGTCCACCAGGCTTTTGCTGGAGGCCGAAGCTTTGTTGCCATTGCGCGTATTGAGCAGATCAGGGATCGGACTTGCGGCGCCTTCGCGATGGGCTGTCAAAACAAGCATTCGCGCGGCGATATCGCCCAGCTCTTCACGCAGCGCATCATCATCGGTCGCCGCTTTCGCACGCAACAGACGATCTGTCAGGTCGTTCTGGCTAGCGCGGATTTCCTCTTCTCGCGCCTTCAGTGAGGGGAGAGGCTGGTCCTCGATCTCGATCATGGGGCCATCCTTGATGTCGGGGGCGGGCAGATTAGCGGCCTTGAGAGTGCGAACGGCGCTGCGGAGCTTGTTGTTGGACGATTTGAGCTTCTGACGCAGTTCCGATAGTTCCCGATTGCGTCTTTCGAGCAGCGCCTCGAAATCCGTCTTCTCTGCGATTTCGCGGCCGAGCTTGTCTTCAAGGCGAATGACCTTGTGCTCTTCCTGGGTCAGGCGCATTTCGGCGTCTTTCGCCCGCCTGCTCAAAAGTTTGGTCTCGCGCCGCAGTTCTTCACGCTCGTCGCGCACGGTCTGCATGCGCAGTCTGATGTTTTCGATTTCGCTTTCCCGCAGGCTGAGCTCGTGGCGTGTTCCCTCGAGTTCCGTATTGCTGCGTGCCAGACGACGTGTCAGGTCATCAAGCTCCAGATCCTTGGAGGCCACGGCCGTCTCTGCGCGCCGCAAGGTCTCCTTCAAATTTGTCAGGTCAAGATCTGCCCGCCGCAGCCGCGACCGGAAGTCAGCCGCTTCGGTGCTCATGTCCGCAATCTGTGACTTGATCTCCTGATTGTCGGCAGCAAGACGTGCCGCCTCCTTGCTCAGGCTGTCATTTGATATCGACAGTGCCATGGATTTCTCGCGCTCGCGCGACAGCTCATGAGCCGTCTTCGCATTCTCGGCCGCATATAGTGCGCGCACCATGTCTTTCTGAGCCCGGATCTCCTGGGGGCTCAGGGGCATGGTCGCCTTGAGACGGTTTTCTGTGTAGCGGACAATGCGCTGATGCACAGCCGGAGCGATCAGCATCACCAGCAAGGCAGCAGCCATAAATCCCAGGATAAAGAGCAGGGCATATTCGATCACGGGCGCGCCATCTGAGTATTCAAGCAAGTGTTAGCTTATATTTAACCACGCTCGCAGGCATCCAACAAGGTAACAGCGGCCTCTTGGGAATGCTTTTGCAAAACATGCCTAACGACGGCAGTGCCTGTTGCAAACTTGCCCCGGCAGCTTTGTTCAATGTCGGAAGTTTTGCAAGGCTACCTGTGGTCGTCGGACTACGATTGACCCAGGGAACTTGCGCGAACCCGGAGCTGGTCTCAGAAGGGGTTCCAGGTCGGGGTCTGGGTCAGCTTGAGATAGCCTACATTGACGCCAAGACGTGCGCCAATACCCGTTCTGATCGGCACAAGTACAACATCACGGCTCTTGAGCACCGTCATGCCAAGGCCGGCCACGACATAGGCGGAGCCGCTCACGCCGCCATAGCGGGCATAGAGCGCGTCCACGGAGGGCAGGTCATAGACAAGGATCATTGTTCTGGTGCCATTTCCGCCATAGTCGATACCCAGCGATGGCCCCTGCCAGAACACTTCATGCTGGCCGACATTCTTTGTATAGAGGATGCCTTCGCCATAGGTCAGGCCGGCAATGAAGGCACCGGAACCTTCCTGTCCGAGAATGTATCCATTGGGCAGGCCATTTTGCGCAAACGCCTGTTCGATCACCTTGGCAAGCGCGCCACTGGTCTCGCCAAAGAAGCCGTGACCGGCGTCAATTATTTCCTGAACTGAGTATTGATCGGATGCCTCAGCCGAGCGATTGGCCATTGCAAGGCTGGTTAGGCCGATCATCATGGCAAACAGCAGCCGGATGCCCGACCAGTTGGTTTTGACGACGCGCATAAAGCCTCCTGAGAATCAATACTGACAGAATCAGCATCTCCTGTGTGGTAAAAGACCTTAGTAAGGTTCATCTTAACAATCGGTTTACCAAATATGGTGTCATTATGGCCGGCAGGGATTCCGACCCGGTCGGCAGCCTTGGCTGGTCGTCGGACTGGCATTGAAGACACAATCCTCTGGAGAGCCCGATGGCAAAAAACGTGAACCTTACTCTGGCCGGTCCGGATCTGGCAGCACTGCTTTGCAGCAGGGTTTGCCACGACGTGATTTCACCGGTCGGCGCAATCAACAACGGACTTGAGCTTCTCGATGAAGGCGGTGCCGATGCCGATGCCATGGACCTCATCCGCACGAGTGCCCTCAATGCGTCCGTCCGGCTGAAATTTGCGCGCCTGGCTTTCGGCGCGTCCGGTTCCGTCGGGGCTTCGATTGACACCGGCGAGGCTGAAAAGGCCGCCAAGGATTTTGCGGCGGCTGAAAAAAAGACCGAGGTGAACTGGTCGGGTCCGCGCGCGATCATCGCCAAGAACCGGGTCAAACTGCTGCTCAATCTCTTTCTGGTTGCCTACAGCTCGATCCCGCGCGGCGGCAGTCTCGACGTGACGCTTGAAAATCCGGAAACTGACGCCTGCTTCAAGATCACCGCCAGGGGCCGGATGCTGCGCGTTCCCAGCAAATATGCCGAACTGCTGGCAGGGCAGGTTGACGAGGCAATCGATGCTCATTCAATCCAGCCCTATTACACGGTCCTCCTCGCTGACGAATGCGGCATGCAGCTTGATACCGTCCAGAGCGAGGGCGAGATCGTCTTCTCGGCAAAGATCGCTTGATGCCGATTTGTACCAAATTGGCATGTGAAATGGTGCCAATCGGTAACGCTTCCTTAGTTTGCAAAGACTAACCTTGGATATCGTTGAGGGCATTTCCTGCCTGAGGGAAATGCAGAAGGAGTTGACCATGAAGCGCCTGATGATTGCTGACGGAGCCGACATCGTTCGTAAGGTCGGTCGACGAATCCTCTCGGAATTGGGTTTCGAAATCATGGAAGCAGCGTCCGGTCGCGATGCGCTGCTGCAGTGCGAGAGGTCGCTTCCAGATATCATCATTGTTGACGCCGGTCTGGACGGAGCTCTTGACCTTATCAGCAACCTGCGCGCGCTTCCTGACGGCAAAACCATCCGGATCTATTATTGCGTCGTGGAAGCCGATCTGAAGACGATGATGGCCGGGAAGCGGGCGGGTGCCTCGGACTTCCTGCTGAAGCCCTTCGATCGCACCATTCTCACGCAGACTTTTGCCGACCAGGCGATTGCCGCCTGACATCAACCGATTTGTTCAGCACACCTTGCTTGCCCGGTTCATGCCGGGCATTTCCTTTTGTCCTCCATTCCTGCTTGAGAGCCTGGGCCGGAGGTTTGAGTCAGTCGAATCCCGATTATCAAGGCACAAAAAAACCTGCCCGAAGGCAGGTTTCAAAGGGGATTTGCCTTGCGTCAGGCGGTTTCCTGGTACTCGGCCCCATCGGGCTCGCGCAGAACATAGCCGCGGCCCCAGACGGTCTCAATATAGTTGGCACCGCCGGCGGCGTTTGCGAGCTTCTTGCGCAGCTTGCAGATGAAGACGTCGATGATCTTCAGTTCCGGCTCGTCCATGCCACCATAGAGGTGGTTCAGGAACATTTCCTTGGTGAGCGTGGTGCCCTTGCGGAGCGAGAGAAGCTCCAGCATCTGGTATTCCTTGCCCGTCAGGTGAACGCGCTGGCCACCGACTTCGACGGTCTTGGCATCCAGGTTCACGATCAGTTCGCCGGTGATGATGATCGACTGCGCATGGCCCTTGGAGCGACGGACAATCGCATGAATGCGGGCAACCAGCTCGTCCTTGTGGAACGGCTTGGTCATGTAGTCATCGGCACCGAAGCCGAGACCGCGAACCTTGTCCTCAATGCCGGCCATCCCAGACAGAATCAGGATCGGCGTCTTTACCTTGGAAAGACGCAGTGTGCGCAACACTTCATAACCGGACATGTCCGGCAGATTGAGGTCGAGCAGAATAATGTCGTAATCATACAGCTTACCAAGGTCGACGCCTTCTTCGCCCAGGTCGGTTGTATAGACGTTAAAGCTCTCGGATTTGAGCATCAATTCGATGCTCTGAGCCGTCGCGCTATCGTCTTCAATGAGTAGAACCCGCATATTTATCCCCTTTACCGCCGCCGAAAGGTCAAGATGGCCCCCTACGCGATACGGATCCAGTCGTTGCCTGATTTGAAGGCTGCCACCAAATGGTTAACAAATTCTGATTCCCTCTGGCAAGGTGTATCGAATTTATTAAGCAAGGATACCAGACTCCTGATTTCTCATGTGTTTCGGTCATCGCCACACTTGAACCAGATGGGCCGAAAATTGCCCTAACCGATTCATTTGACTCATCATTGTCATCAACCCGATTTCGGGTTCCGGCATTTACTGACCCTTAAGTGATCGGCTCTATCATTAACGATGCCCGTAAACGAAAGGTTACCAACGGTAGGTTTTCGTTAACGTCGCTGACTTTTTTTGGACGAATCAGAGACAGCAAGGGCGTGTTGAGTAAGCAAGTGTGGCGGGGGGTCTCGCATCACGGGAGTATTGCGTATGAAGTCGCGTGAGAGCCTGGTACGCCTGAAGGGATTTCAGGTTACCGAAAAGCGTCGGCAATTGCAGCAGTTGCAGTCAATGATGGCGGAGTTCGAAAGGATGGCGAAAGAGCTTGAGGCTCAGATCGGCATCGAGGAGAAAAAATCCGGCATCACCGATCAGAATCATTTCGCCTATCCCACATTCGCCAAAGCTGCACGCCAGCGTGCCGACAATCTCCAGGTCTCGATCCGGGAATTGAAGGTTCAGCAGGAAGCTGCAGAACTGGCGCTGGAGGAAGCGGAAGCCGATTATCAGAAGGCAGCCGCGCTCGAAGAGCGTGACGGTCAGTTGCGGGCACGAGCCTGACATCATAGTCGGTCGAGATTCGGCAAAACAGGCGAACGCAGTGTTTCTGCGCTCGCTTCTTTGTGGTTGAAAGAGCCTCGTTTGCGTGAGCTAGAAGCTCATGACATCTTTCCAATCGGGATGACGGGCAACCTGTGCCTTGAAGAACGGACAAAGCGGGATGATCTTCCAGCCGCCCTTGCGTGCCTCGTCGATCGCGAAAGCTGCAAGAGCCTGTCCGACACCCTGTCCCTTGAGTGACTCCGGGACGCCCGTATGGTCGATGATGATCAGGCGCGGGGAGGTGCGTGAGAAGGTCATTTCCGCGACATCGCTGACCCCTTCGACACGGCCGACATAGCGGCCACCTGAGCTGGTTTCTTCGATCGAAATTTCCATCCCGGTTCCCTTTCCTGGCGCTTTCGCCCATGCGTAGCACCTAGACCCGTTCCAGCCAACAGAACTGATTCCATTTGGAAATGAACGTCTCTGGAGACCGGTGGAGCCAAGGCTATCAAACCCTGCTGTGCTCCAAAGGGAAAACCGGCGGATTGTTTCCGCCGGCCTCAAAAAAATTGCAAAATCTATGATTTGGGTTGGCGTATCGGACGGATATCCGGATCGCCTTGCCGTAATGCTTAATGGCGATATTGCTGAATACGGGTGGTGCGAAGGCCGGGCAGGCCATGGTCATTGATGGATGACTGCCAGGACAGGAATTCCTCAACCGTCAGCGTATAGCGTTCACAGGCTTCTTCGAGGCTTAACAGGCCACCGCGAACAGCGGCCACCACCTCTGCCTTGCGACGGATGACCCAGCGGCGCGTATTGGCCGGCGGCAGGTCGGCAATCGTCAGGGGGCTGCCATCAGGACCGATGACATATTTTACTCGAGGGCGGATCATTTCGGTCATTGGACTCTCTATACATACTCAAGACCACACCCGGGCATCCTAGACCCGAGGCTTTAAAATTTGCCTAAGCACGTTGTAAGCATTTGATAATAATCGTTACGAACTTCTGTTGTGCTATGAACTGACTATTTTGCCCGTTATGGATGTTCCGACTGCCTTCCGTAGCGTAAAGTTGCGCAAAACGCATAGGAGTTATGCAGCATCTGGATCTATTCAAGTTTTAATTAATATGACAAAAGCCCGCCAAACACTCGGGCCACATGCGCAAAAGCGCGAAAGTTCATTCTTTCGTCGCGACAGGGCATTCCGCAAGATCGGAGATAGGTCCAGTTGATACTGTCCCCCCATGGGATCCCTTAGTCTTACATTGGGTACGAATGCCCCGGCCGAGCGAAGCCTCTGCCGAAAGGAGCAATATGTTCAGGCCAGCTGAGTTTGACCGTACGTCCGCTGTCGACGTTTCTGGTGATATATATCCGATCCATTCCGCCGGAGCCCAGAAACTGGGAGAGGAGCTGGAGGCTCTCGGTCGCAGCTTTGGTTTCCGCTTTTTTCTGCTCGGACTGTTTCCAAAGGGCGATCGTCCTGAATTTGCGGCCAATCTGTTGCTGACCAATTGGCCGGATAATCTTCGCGATGCTTATGAAGCTGTCGATCCGCTTGCCAATAGCATCATGACGATGGAACTGAAGCAAAGCATGCTGCCGCGCTATTCGAGCGAGGTGCCGTTCCTGTCATCGCAGCAAGTGCAGGCGAGGGACCCCTTGCTCGACACGTTTGTGGCGCTTGGCTTCAACGGCACCGTGTCGCTCAGTCTCCACGACAGGAACCTGACCCATATCTTCCTGGCCTATTCCGGCTGCTTGCGAAAACCTGAACGCCATGACATGGCCGCCTTGCATTACGGCGTGCTGGAACTGTTGCAGTCCGGTGTTGATCAATTGCTGCCGAGCCAAGGGCCTCGCGAGAAGCTTTCCGCCCGTGAAATCGAATGCCTGCGCTGGTCGGCGGCGGGCAAAAGCAGCGACGAAATCGCGATCATCCTGAATATCTCGTCTCATACAGTTGTGTCCTATCTGAAGAGCGCCATGCGAAAGCTTGAGGCGGTCAACCGAATGCAGGCGGTGGCACGCGCCTGCAGGTTCCGCCTGCTCTGAAGTGAGCGGGACCGAAGGCGCGGCGGCCTTCGGTCCCAGCCGTCAAATCATCATCAGATTGAGTTCGGTGCTGGCATAACCGAGATAGTAGCCGGTTGGTCCGCTATGCTGCAGCGTCAGTTCATCGCCCTCCTCAAGATGAACCAGAGCCATGGATGTCGAAGTCCCGTATTGGCTTGCATGTCGTAGAAGATCGATCGTGCCATTGCGTTTGAGCGTGACACGCGCGAAACTGGTACCATCGGGCGTCACCGTCAGAGCGGCCTGATAGATTCCGGAACTGGGTATCAGGAGCGGCTTACCGTAGCCGGAGGACAGCGCGCTCCCGAGCACTATCCCTCCCTGTGCAAGATGAAGCTCGTCGAACCCTGTAACGGTGCCGTCGGCAAGGCTGGCCAGTTGTGGCGCAAGTGCTGCGCGCGCAAGCGGCCTGGAAGGTAGTCTGACGATGCCGTTGGACAAGATCTCAAGCGCCTGAACCCAGCTACTGCCATCTCCGCTGACCTTGATAGACAGCCGATCATTGCCGGTCAGGCCGATCTCGGCGCGTCCCGACCAATTCGTCTGCAGCATCAGGCTTGCCGTATCAGTGCTCGCCGCCTTGTTTATCGACAGGCGATGGCCTGTCCCCTGGTGGGTGAAAAGGCTGCCATCACTGGCAACCGCCAGCCGCAGACTGGCCGAAGCGGTGGCCGCGAGACCAAGGGTTTCGGCTTCAAGGGAAGCTGGCAGGGGAAGATCTGCCCATTCCTCGCCATTGAAGAGTCTGATGCGGCTTTCGCTTTCGATGTAAGCCCGCCAGCCCGTTCTTGGCGTCAGGTAGAGCCATGTGCCGTCCTGAAAGACGGCGACCTGTCCATCGCGTCCCGCCCATTCTGCCAGAGCCGTCGGTAGAATGATGAAAGACTGCCCTTCTTCTGGGCCTGCGGGCGCTCCAGTCCGGCGATCGATGACTGTCAGTTGCACGATTGCGTCAAGGCGTTGCAGCGCCTCATTGTGCGTCACATGCTTTTGGGCCTGGGCGGGAAGGATATAGGGGAGCTGAAGTCGTTCCGTCTGTTCTGCCACGGTGTTCTCCTTTGCGGCGTTCGGGATCGCACCATGCGAGCCCAAGTGTCGCTGCTCAGGATGAGCCGGTTTCCGCGGAGGGGGACGAAATCAGCTATGCTGCCTTGATTTTATTGCTGAATCCGGAAAACTCATCCCCCGGAAGGTGCCTTTGCCCAGGCGATGAAGTCGGAGTTGGCGAAATCGACCTCGTTTTTGCGGTTTCGTTTGCCATAGGTCAGAGGATTGCCCGATGGATCAAGGGTCTTGCCGCCCGCTGCCCGCAGAACGGCATCGCCTGCGGCGGTATCCCATTCCATCGTGCGGCTGAAGCGGGGATAGATGTCGGCGAGGCCTTCGGCTAGCAGGCAGAACTTGAGCGACGAGCCGATCGCCTTCTGGGCATGAATGGCGTTGGCCGCAATGTAAGCCTGCGTCTCGACGCTGTTGTGAGATCGGCTGACCAGTGCGCAGATCTCGTCCTGAGGCGTGCGTGTCTCAACCGTCAGACGTTCGATAATGCTGAAATCAGCACCTACGAGCTGCTTTTCTGCCCTGCCGGGCTTGCCCGCATAGGCCATGCCAAGGGCCGGGGCATAGACATAGCCGACCACCGGCTGGCCTTTTTCGATGAGCGCTATGTTGACGGTGAAGTCATCATGGCGGGCGATGAATTCGCGCGTGCCGTCCAGGGGATCGACCAGAATAAACGTGTCTGCGGTGATTTGCGGCACGAGCCCGGCGGCCACCTGCTCTTCTGCAATGACCGGAATGTTGGGCAAAAAGGCACGCAGATGCTTAAGGATAATTGCTTCCGCCCGCTCGTCGGCCTCCGTCACAGGGCTGTTGTCGCCCTTCAGTCTGATTTCGGGGCCTTGATGATAGACCTTCAGGATCGCGCTGCCGGCTTCCAAAGCCGCTGCTTCAAAAATCGCAATGATCCTCTGGTGGTCGATCACAAAAATGCTCCCGTTTTCACCTGTGATTTCATGAGCCTGCCTTGGCTGTAAATAGCAGTTCGGCACTCGGTTCGGCTTTTCAAAAGGAGCTTATGTCTGTGATCAGAAAAACATGAAGGCTCCATGTCCCATTTGTGATGATTTGCGTCCCAAACGCGCTTGCTCTTTATGCTGCCTGTGCGAATGTGCGGTGAAATCTTCAGAGGAAGCTCAATGCGTTATTCCGCCTTCTCTATCTTCCGTCAGGGCCTTTCTGGCAACCGGAACTGGGCGCCGATGTGGCGGGAGCCCGATCCCAAGCCGCATTATGATGTGATCATTGTCGGCGGTGGCGGCCATGGTCTGGCGACGGCCTATTATCTCGCCAAGGAGTTCGGCATCACCAATGTCGCGGTTCTGGAGAAGGGCTATCTCGGGTCTGGCAATGTCGGACGAAACACGACCATTATCCGCTCCAACTACATGCTGGAGGGCAATGAGCCCTTCTACGAGTTCTCGATGCAGCTCTGGGAAAATTTGGAGCGGGATTTCAACTACAATGCCATGGTTTCCCAGCGTGGCATCATCAATCTCTTTCATTCGGACGGCCAGCGCGACGCCTATGCCCGGCGCGGCAATGCGATGATGATGCACGGCGTGGCCGCCGAACTGCTTGATCGCGAGCAGGTCCGCAAGATGATGCCCTATCTGAATTTCGACCATGCGCGCTTTCCGATCATGGGTGGACTTCTGCAGAGGCGCGGCGGGACGGTGCGCCATGATGCCGTGGCCTGGGGCTATGGTCGCGGGGCGGACGAGCGCGGCGTCGATCTCATCCAGCACTGCGAAGTGACCGGTATTCGCCGGGACGAGCTCGGACGGGTGACCGGTGTCGAGACGACGAAGGGTTTCATCGGCTGCAACAAGCTGGCGCTGGCGACTGCCGGTCATACGTCCGTCACCGGCAAGATGGCCGGGCTGGACTTGCCGATCGAGACGCATGTGCTGCAAGCCTTCGTGTCGGAAGGCATCAAGCCGGTCATCGACAATGTCATCACCTATGGTGCCGGGCACTTCTACATTTCGCAGTCCGACAAGGGCGGCTTGGTCTTTGGCGCGGATATCGACTATTATTCCTCCTATGCCCAGCGCGGCAATCTGGCGACCGTCGAGCATACGATCGAAGAGGGGGTCTCGCTGATCCCCGGTCTGTCACGGCTTCGGGTGCTGCGTGCCTGGGGCGGTGTCATGGACATGTCGATGGACGGGTCGCCGATCATCGACAAGGCGCCGATCGACAATCTCTATCTGAATTGTGGCTGGTGCTATGGCGGCTTCAAGGCGACGCCGGCCTCCGGTTTCTGCTTCGCCCATCTGATTGCCAAGGACGAACCCCATCACGTGGCCCGGCTCCTGCGGCTGGACCGCTTCCAGCGCGGCTTTGCCATCGACGAAGGCGGCAAGGGTCCACAACCGAATTTGCATTGAGACATCATCATGGCCAGTCTGATCCATTGCCCCCATTGCGGACTTCGTCCGAAGGAAGAATTCTCGATCCGGGGAGACGCCTCGCCGGTTCGTCCTGCTGCAACGGCCTCTGACGAGGCCTGGTATGCTTATGTCTATGTGCGTGACAATCCGAAGGGCCGTGTCATCGAACACTGGCATCATACGAGCGGTTGCCGGCGCTGGCTGGTCGTTGAGCGCGACAACGCCGCCAGTCACGAGGTCTACAGCGTCCGCGATGCGGTCGAGCATCAGCGCGAGGTGGCAAAGTGACCGGTTATCGTCTGTCGTCCGGCGGTCTCGTCAATCGGGGCCGCAGCCTGAGCTTCACCTTTGACGGCGAGACCTACAAGGGCTTCGAAGGCGATACGCTGGCCTCAGCATTGATCGCCAATGACCAGCTGCTGGTCGGTCGCTCGTTCAAGTATCACCGCCCGCGCGGCATCGTGACGGCGGGTAGCGCCGAGCCCAATGCGCTGGTGACCATCGGAAAAGAGGGACGCACGGAGCCGAACACAAGGGCCACGGTTGCCGAGCTTTTCAACGGCCTTGAAGCCAAAAGCCAGAACCGCTGGCCATCGCTCAAATACGATATCGGCGCGGTCAACAGCCTGTTGTCGCCGTTTCTCTCGGCTGGCTTCTACTACAAGACCTTCATGTGGCCGAAAGCTTTCTGGGAAAAGCTCTATGAGCCGATCATCCGCCGTGCCGCAGGTCTTGGGGCAACGCCCTTTGTTGCCGATCCCGACCGCTATGAAAAAGCCTGGGCGCATTGCGACCTGCTGGTCATCGGCTCCGGGCCAGCCGGGCTGATGGCGGCGCGAGCTGCTGCGCGCGCTGGCCTGCGCGTCATTCTTGCGGATGAGGGTTTTCGCTTTGGTGGATCGCTGCTGAACGAACGCTTGGCCGTGGGTGGCCTATCGGCTGCTGACTATGCCGCATCGGTTGTCGAGGAGCTGAAGAGCGCCGCGAATGTCACCCTGATGCCGCGCACGACCGTGTTTGGCTGGTATGACGACAATGTCTTTGGTGCGGTGGAAAAAGTGCAGAAACATGTTGCGGAGCCAAGCCCGGATCTGCCGGTCGAGCGCGTCTGGCGCATCGTGGCCAAGCGCGCGATCCTCGCCTCCGGTGCCGAAGAACGTCCGCTTGTCTTTGGCGGCAATGACAGGCCGGGCGTGATGACGGCGGGTGCGGTTCGCACCTATCTCAATCGTTACGGTGTCGCTGCGGGGCGCAATGTCGCCGTCTTCACCAATGGCGGCGCGGGCTATCGCACGGCTGCCGATCTTGTTGCCGCAGGCGTCGGTGTTGCGGCCATCATCGACGGACGCGCACAATCTGCCGATGAAGCGCCTGCCGGTGTCCGGGTGATCCGGGGTGGCGGCATTGTCGATACCAAGGGGCATTACCGGATCGAGCGGCTGATTGCCGAGCGCATGGGTCATCAGGAAGAGATTGCCTGCGATGCGCTGGCGATGAGCGGCGGCTATAGCCCGATCGTGCATCTCGCCTGCCAGCGCGGTGCGAAACCTTATTGGTCAGAGGATCATCAGGCGTTTCTGGCGCCGGATGTGGGGCAGGGGCTGCGGATCGCCGGTTCGGCTGCCGGTTACGCGTCCACCTCCGCCTGCCTGCGCGACGGTGCGGAAAAGGCGCATGATGCCATCGGAGATCTCGGCTTTCTCGTCGGCGTGGTCGATGTGCCCGAGGTCGAGGGTGAATACAATGCGGATTTCGCACCGCTATGGTATGTGCCCGGAGCGAAATCCAAGGCATTCGTCGATTTCCAGAACGACGTGCATTTAAAGGACCTGAGCCTTGCCCAGCGCGAGGCCATGGGCCATGTCGAGCATTCCAAGCGCTACACGACCGGCGGCATGGCGACCGATCAGGGCAAGCTCGGTAATGTCGCGACGATTGGCATCATGGCCGGCATGCGTGGCGTTTCTCCGGCCGAAATCGGCACCACGACCTTCCGGCCCTTCTACACGCCCGTGTCTTTCGGGGCGATGGCGGGCACCTCACGCGGCGAACATTCTCGCCCCGTGCGCACCTCGCCGCTGCATGGCTGGGCAAAGAAGAACGGCGCTGTCTTTGTCGAATCCGGCCTCTGGTATCGCTCCTCCTGGTTCCCGCGTGCGGGCGAGAAGACTTGGCGCGAGGCCGTGGACCGCGAAGTGCTCAATATCAGGTCCAATGCCGGCATCTGCGATGTCTCCACCCTTGGCAAGATCGAGATCTTCGGGCCGGATGCCGCCGAATTCTTGAACCGCGTCTATTCCAACGCCTTCCTGAAACTGCCCATCGGCAAGGCGCGCTATGGCCTGATGCTGCGCGAGGACGGGATCGTCTATGATGACGGCACCACGAGCCGGTTGTCGGAGGAGCACTTCTTCCTGACCACGACCACGGCCTATGCCGGCGAGGTGATGACGCATCTGGAATTCTGCTCTCAGGTTCTCTGGCCGGATCTCGATGTGCGCTTCGTGTCTTCGTCCGACCAGTGGGCGCAGATGTCGGTTGCGGGCCCCAAGGCGCGGATCATCCTTGAACGGATCATCGAGGACGACATTTCGGATGAGGCCTTCCCCTTCCTCTCGGCCCGCGAGGTGCTTCTGAAGGGCGGGCTGAAAGCGCGCTTGTTCCGCATATCCTTCTCCGGCGAACTTGCCTTCGAGGTCGCAGTGCCTGCCAATTACGGCGAGGCCGTCGCCGATCAGATCATGGAGGCGGGCAGGGAGCATGGGATCTGCGCCTATGGCGTCGAGGCGCTGAACGTGCTGCGCATCGAAAAGGGTTTCATTACCCATAGCGAGATCGACGGGCGCACGACACCGGATGATCTCGGGCTTGGCCGGATGTTCTCCGTGCAGAAGCCCGATTTCATCGGCAAGCGTCTGTCGAGCCGCTTCGGGCTGACCGCCGCCGACCGACCGCAGCTCGTGGGCCTGAAACCCGTCGACCGGGACAAGAGCTTCAAGGCGGGCGCGCATCTGCTCAAGGAAAATGCCAAGCCCTCGACGCTCAATGATCAGGGCTGGGTCTCCTCCGTCTGCCATTCGCCGACGCTCGGCCACACGATCGGCCTTGCCTTCCTCAAATCCGGGCGCGAGCGGCTGGGCGAGAAGATCCTCGTCTGGGACGGCTTGCGCGGCGAGGAGGTTCTGGCCGAGGTGGTCGATCCGGTCTTCTACGATCCGGACAACAAGAAACTGAAGCTGTGAGGAACCGACCATGCCGGTGAGTTTTGCTGCCCGTCACGTGCTCGATGACCATATCTCCGGTTTCGAGGCGACACCCAACCCCCATCACCTGTCTATCCTGCGCTCGCCGGTCGTTTTCTCCGTGCTTGCTCACAAAGGCCATGAGGCTGATATCGACGAGGCCCTGACCACGATGGAAGACGTTCATCCGCGCGTCTGCGGTCCGGGCGAATGGCTCGTCGTCAGCGAGGCGCTGAATGCCGAGGCCATCGAGCGCGCGCTTGCAGCTCTCGGCGCCGCTCGCGCCCCCTTCGTCGACCAGAGCGATGGCCGCGTGGTGCTCAGGATCGAAGGTCCGCGCGTGCGCGCCATTCTCGCCAAATGTACGGCGCTCGATCTGCACCCGGATGTCTTCGAAATCGGCCAGTCGACCAATTGCCAGATCTGCCACGTCGCCGCCAACCTCGCCCGCACCGGCCAGGACGCGTTCGAGATCATCGTCATGCGCAGCTTCGCCGGCTTCCTGTTTGACGAGATGCGCGAAATGGGGAGGGAGTTTGCGCTGACGGCGGGGTTTGCGTGAGCTTGCCTGGTCTCGAACAGTTCCCACCGTTCATCTGGCTCGGTTTTCCAGTTGCGTTGGCCTTTTATCTGTCGCGGCTGTGGTCCAAGCCGAATGTATCCCTTGGCTTCGTCATCAACAGCGAGCTTTACGGCGCCTTTTTCCTCGCGCCCTTCATGGCGCTTATCGCCTCAAGACTTCTGTTTCCGGGAGATCTGTCGCTGCTCTCGTTCTGCTCGTCCTATGGCTTGACCATAGTTTTCACAATGGCGTTCTTCGCGATTGCATTGATGAGGGGGCGACATAGATTGATGATCTATGGCAATCCGCCAATTCTCTTGCTTCTTCTGCTGAACCTTCTCTTATGCGCTCTCGATTATCTGAATTCCTATTCCGGATATTTCTCTTGCGATGGCGACCGGTGCCGGAGATATGCGGCTGTCTTCGGCTATCCTGATCAAGCCAATTTTATCAGTTTTGCCTCCCATATGGCGGTTTCTGCTCTGCTCACTCTGGTGTTGACGAAGATGAGGCCAAACGCCTGAGGCTTGCTTTGTCACCTTTGCCGCTGGTCCCATCGCCTCCTTCGTAGCTTATCCGATGCGCAAGGCACATTGCGATAGTGAACCGAAGGAGCAGGTTTCCCGTTTATGCTGCAAAGGACCTCGCCCCCGCATGTTTCACCTGATGTTTTCCCTGCCATGGCTGATCGTGGCCTTGCGCTTCATCGCTCCTTTGCCGTGGCCATGGTGGGTGCAGCTTTCGCTCGCCATTTTCCTGCTGTTTGCCTCGCAATATCACCTGTTCAGCCGGTTTACGTCGGGATCGGTCTTCGCGCCGGAATTTCCGCGACCACTGGTGATTGCCTTCAACCTGTTCTTCGGGGCGATAGTACTCTTGGCCGCCATGCAGGTGATCCTCGATCTGGTCAGCATCCTGATCTTTGCTCTCACCTTGTCATTTCCGGTTGTGCCGCCGGAGGTTCGCTATGCGATGGGCATCGCCGCGCTGTTGCTTGCAAGCTTTGGCATCAGCCAGGCGATCCGCGTGCCAAAGGTGAAGCGCATCGAGGTTCAGATCCCCGGTCTTGCGCCTGATCTCGACGGTTACCGGATGGTGCAGCTGACCGACATGCATATCAGCCGGCTGTTCACAGTCGCCTGGGCACGGGCCGTGGTGGAAAAGACCAATGCGCTCGATGCCGATCTGATCGTCGTCACCGGCGATCTGATCGACGGCAGTCTCGATATCCGCCGCGAGGACATTGCGCCGCTTGCAGATCTCAAGGCCCGTCACGGCGTGCTGACGGTGCCGGGCAATCACGAGTATTTCTTCGATGTCGATCGCTGGCTGGCACATTTCCCCGAACTCAACATGCGCATCCTCGCCAATGAGCATCACGTCATCGAGCGGGGGGAGGGCAGGCTCGTCATCGCCGGTGTGACGGATCTTTCGGCGCGGTTTACCGGGGCGGTCGAGCCCGATCTGGGGCGGGCGCTGCATGGCGCGCCTGCCGATGCCCCCGTCATCCTTCTCGACCACCAGCCGCGCATGGCAGAGCGGGCCGCAAAGCACGGCATTGCGCTGCAACTCTCCGGCCATACACATGGCGGCATGGTGCGCGGCCTCGACCGGATCGTCGCCCGGGCCAACAATGGCTATGTCTCCGGCTTCTACCGGGTCGGGGAGATGCAGCTCTATGTCAACAACGGCACCGGCCTGTGGCCAGGCTTTGCGCTCAGGATCGGCGTTCCGGCGGAACTGACGGAGTTCACGCTGCGGTCGCCGACGGGATGATGGGCAGGCGTGAGGCTGGTCGGGGATCGCCTGCCTCTCCCGTTCAGGAGGCCAAAGCAGGATGGTCCGAGGGATCTCGAACTGAAAACGTCAGCCCCACTTTTACCCCGGGTGCCAGCCGGTGGTGGATGCGCAGCAGCCGGTCGAGGGTAAACTTGGCCAGATCGGTATTGCGCACGCGGGATATGTCGGCTGCGGTTACCCCCGTCATGCGCTCTGCTTCCCGGACGCTGATCTTGCGCTCGTCAAGCACCCCGATGATTTCGGCGGCGAGCCTTGCTTTCAGAAGTTTGGTTTCGGCTTCCGGATCGCCGAAGTCTGCAAAGATGTTGCCGCTGCCGCGCACGACTTCGAAATCGTCTTCACTCATGACATCATTTCCTCCAAGCGTTTCAAGCGGGTTTTAATCGGTTCCACCTCCTTCTGAGGTGTGGCTGTTCCCTTGGTGGATTTCTTTTGAAAGGCGTGAACCACCCAGATCGCGTCGCCAATCTGGACCGCCTAAACGACGCGATAGGCATCGGAGCGGTAAGGCAGCGCAATTTCCAAAACGCCTGAGCCCAGACCCTTCATTGGTTTTGCGATATCGGCCTTTCGGCCCTCTGCTGCGATCACAAGCGCTGTTGCGATGAGCTCGCGGGCGCCTGCCGGAAACGCCTCGAAGTCTTTGCGTGCTGGCTTTAACCAGAGGATCTCTTTCATGGCTTATGTTGTCATATTTGACAACGCTTCGCAAGCTGCCCAAGGGACCTGTCAGGAGTACCGGTAGGCCGGATAGCACGCCGCGCCCTGAACACTCGCTGTCATCGATGCGACATCTTTCGTCGCAGCATGGTCTTCTGGCTTTCATGCGCGCAATCTAGCTTTGTCGCATCAATCATTGCCGCCAAAGGGAGCGTTTTTCCATGAAGAGCCATGCGCGTGTCGTCGTCATCGGCGGGGGTGTCGTCGGGTGTTCGGTGCTTTATCACCTGACCAAGTTCGGCTGGACCGATGTCGTCCTGCTCGAGCGCTCCGAGCTGACCTCCGGCTCCACCTGGCATGCGGCTGGCGGCATGCACACGATCAATGGCGATCCGAATGTCGCCAAGCTGCAGAAGTATACGGTCGAGCTCTACAAGGAGATCGAGGAATATTCCGGTCAGGATATCGGCCTGCACATGACATCGGGCCTGATGCTGGCGGCCACCAAGGAGCGCTTCGACTGGATGAAGTCGCTGCTTGCCAAGGGCAAGTATGCGGGCGGCGAGGCGACGCTGATTTCGGCGCAGGAAGCCTACGAGATGATGCCGCTCCTGGACCCGAAGCAGTTCGTCGGCGCGGTCTTCGATCCGCATGAAGGCCATCTCGACCCCTACGGCACGACCCATGCCTATGCGAAGTCGGCGAAGAAGAACGGCGCGGAAATCTATCTGCACACCAAGGTCGAGGATCTGGTGCAGCTGGAAGATGGCACCTGGCGGGTGATCACCGACAAGGGCGAAATCCGCGCCGAGCATGTGGTCAACGCCGCCGGTCTCTGGGCGCGCGAAGTCGGGCGCATGGTTGGGCTGGAACTGCCGGTGCTGGCCATGGAGCACATGTATCTGATCACCGAGGACATGCCCGAGGTCATCGAGTTCAACAAGACGACCGGCAAGGAGCTGATGCACTGCGTCGATTTCGACGGCGAGATCTATATCCGCCAGGAGCGCAACGGCATGCTGATGGGCACTTATGAAAAGGATTGCCGCCCCTGGTCGCCGATCGAGACGCCCTGGACCTTCGGCCATGAACTCCTGGCCGAAGACCTGGAGCGGATCACCAACGAGCTCGAAATCGGCTTCCGGCATTTCCCGGCCTTCAACAATGCCGGCATCAAGAAGATCATCAACGGCCCCTTCACCTTCTCGCCGGATGGTAACCCGCTGGTCGGCCCCGTACGCGGCATGACCAATTTCTGGTCGGCCTGTGCGGTCATGGCCGGCTTCTCTCAGGGCGGCGGCGTGGGACTGGCGCTTGCCAACTGGATCATCGAAGGCGATCCGGGCTTCGACGTGTTTGCCATGGATGTCTGCCGCTACGGCGACTATGCCACGCTCGCCTATACCAATGCGAAGGTGCGCGAAAACTATTCCCGCCGTTTCTCGATTCGCTATCCGAACGAGGAGCTTCCGGCAGCCCGTCCGCTGCTCACCACGCCGATCTACGACAAGCTGAAGGCTGCCGGTGCGGTCTTCGGTGCGTCCTACGGGCTGGAAACACCGCTCTGGTTTGCGCCCGAGGGTGTCGAGGACAAGTTCTCCTGGCGCCGCTCGACCGATTTCGAGGCGGTCGGCCGCGAAGCCAAGGCCGTGCGTGACAGCGTCGGCCTGATGGAGACCTCGGGCTTTGCCAAATATATGGTCAGCGGGGAGGGCGCGCGCGTCTGGCTTGATCACATGCTGGCTGCCAAACTGCCCGATGTCGGGCGCATGACGCTTGCGCCGATGCTGAACGAAGCCGGCAAGCTGATCGGTGACTTCACGGTTGCCAATCTTGACGACGAGGATTTCCTGGTGATTGGCTCAGGAATTGCCGAGGACTATCACATGCGCTGGTTCGAGAGCCATCTTCCCGACGACGGCTCCGTTGATGTCGAGGCGCTGAACCTCAGCCTCGTCGGCCTGTCGATCGCCGGGCCGAAGTCGCGCGATGTGCTGGCCAAGCTCACCCATCTCGACGTCTCCGACGAGGCCTTTCCCTTCATGGCGATCCGGGAGATGGATCTCGGCATGGCGCCGGCCATTGTCGGGCGTGTCAGCTATACCGGTGATCTTGGCTACGAGATCTGGATGCGACCGGAATACCAGCGCTACCTGTTCGATGCATTGATGGAGGCCGGGGCCGAGTTCGGCATTTCGCTGTTTGGTCTTCGGGCGCTGAATGCGCTGCGGCTTGAAAAGGGCTTTGGCAGCTGGTCGCGCGAATATCGACCACTTTACGGACCGCTGGAGGCGGGGCTCTCGCGTTTCGTGGCACTGAAGAAGGAAGCGAGCTTCATCGGCAAGCAGGCAGCACTCGAGGAGAAGCTGTCAGGTGGTTCCTTGAGGCTGAGAACCTTTGTCATCGAAGCCAAGGATGCTGACGTCATCGGTGACGAGCCGATCTCCTACAGGGGCGAAGTCCGTGGCTGGGTCACCTCCGGCGGTTATGCCCATGCAAGCGGTGTGTCCGTCGCACTTGGCTATGTGCCGAAGGAAATCGCGGACGAAATGGATGGCTGGGCTGTGGAAATCCTCGGTGAGATCATTCCCGCCCGGCTGCAGCCGATGGCGCTTTTTGACGCCAATGGGTCGCGGATGCGCGGGTGAACCATTTTCGGCAAGAATGCACTTGTATTTGTGCATTTTTGTGATCCGTCGCGGCGCTTTGGTGGCTGCTGAAAATCTTCGCTTTTATGCCTCTTTTTTGGCAGATCTGTGCTTTCTTGCGTCAAAAGCCCTGTTCACGCACAGTTTTTGGCGTGAAGTCGCCATTTTTGCCTTCACTTTTCTGTTCAAAGCGGTAAGGAATCCCCGACGCCCAACACCCGAAAGGGACAACAAAAAGAGACGCAACACCGAGGCGCGTCCGGGGGATAGTATATGGACTACTTTATCCAGCAGCTCATCAACGGGCTGACTCTTGGATCGATCTATGGTCTGATCGCAATCGGCTACACCATGGTCTACGGCATCATCGGCATGATCAACTTTGCCCATGGTGATATCTTCATGCTCGGCGGTTTCGCCGCGCTTATCGCCTTCCTCATCCTCACATCATTCTTTGCCGGTGTGCCCGTGGCGCTTGCGCTTCTGGTCATGCTGATCGTTGCGATGATCATGACGAGCTTGTGGAACTGGGTGATCGAGCGGGTTGCCTATCGGCCGCTCAGAGGCTCCTTCCGCCTTGCTCCGCTGATTACCGCAATCGGCATGTCGATCGTGCTTTCCAACTTCATCCAGATTTCGCAGGGTCCGCGCAACAAGCCGATCCCGCCGCTGGTCAGCGATGTTCTGCATTTCGGCAATGTCACCATCGCCTTGAAGCAGGTCATCATCGTCGTTGTCACGATCGTGCTGCTGGCCGGTTTCTGGTACATCGTCAACAGGACGCCGCTTGGCCGTGCCCAGCGTGCGACAGAGCAGGACCGCAAGATGGCGGCGCTTCTCGGTGTTGACGTTGACCGCACCATCTCGGTGACCTTCGTGATGGGCGCAGCACTCGCAGCCGTCGCGGGTACCATGTATCTGATGTATTACGGTGTCGCGAGTTTCCATGACGGGTTCATTCCCGGCGTCAAGGCGTTCACTGCGGCTGTTCTGGGCGGCATCGGCTCCTTGCCGGGTGCGGTCATTGGCGGCCTCCTGATCGGTCTCATCGAAGCGCTCTGGTCGGCCTATTTCAGCATTTCGTACAAGGACGTCGCGACGTTCGGAATCCTTGCATTCGTGCTGATATTCAAGCCAACCGGCATCCTTGGCCGACCGGAAGTCGAGAAGGTTTGACATCATGGACAATTCTGCAAACGCAACCGGTGCTCCATCCTCCGGCCTTATGGCGCGTGCCGTCAAGGAAGGCCTGTTCGCCGGCCTTCTCGCCCTTGGCATGTTCAGCCTCTATATCGGCATCAAGACCGACCAGAACATGGCGAACGAGCTCATCTGGTACCCGCGCTGGGGCTTGCTGGCGACCTTCGTTGCCATCGCGGCTGTTGGTCGCTTCCTCATGGTCGCTTTCCTGGTGCCATGGTATGCGGGCCGCAAGGCGCGCAAGGTCACCGGCAAGCTGCCGGCGCACGAGATTGATGCCAAGCCGGGCTTCATCAAGACGCACTTTCTGAAGATCGCTCTCGTCGCGCTGATCCTCTATCCGCCGGTCATCGTCATGCTGACGGGCTTCCAGGGATCGCTGAAGTATGTCGACAACCTGGGCATCCAGATCCTGATCTACGTGATGCTGGCCTGGGGTCTCAACATCGTCGTCGGTCTTGCCGGTCTGCTCGATCTTGGCTACGTGGCCTTCTATGCGGTCGGAGCCTATTCCTACGCGCTGCTTGCCCAGAATTTTGGTCTGTCCTTCTGGATTCTCCTGCCACTGGCAGGCATTCTGGCGGCCTTCTGGGGCATCATTCTCGGTTTCCCTGTCTTGCGATTGCGAGGAGACTACCTCGCAATCGTGACACTGGCCTTTGGCGAAATCATTCGTCTGGTCCTGATCAACTGGCAGGACGTCACCAAGGGAACCTTCGGTATCTCCAGCATTCCGAAGGCAACCCTGTTTGGCATCGAATTCAACGCTTCGCCGGACGGTTTTGCCAAGATGTTCGATCTGCCGATGTCGTCGGCCTACTACAAGATCTATCTCTTCTACATCATCCTGGCGCTGTGCTGCCTGACAGCCTATGTCACGATCAAGCTCCGTCGCATGCCGATCGGTCGGGCCTGGGAAGCGCTGCGTGAAGACGAGATTGCCTGCCGTTCGCTCGGCATCAATACCGTCACGACAAAGCTGACCGCCTTTGCGATCGGCGCGATGTTCGGTGGATTTGCCGGCTCTTTCTTCGCCGCCCGTCAAGGCTTCGTTTCGCCTGAAAGCTTCGTGTTCCTTGAGTCGGCCGTCATCCTTGCGATTGTCGTTCTCGGTGGCATGGGCTCATTGACGGGCATTGCGGTTGCGGCCATCGTCATGATCGGCGGGACGGAGCTTCTGCGTGAAATGCAGTTCCTGAAGCAGATCTTCGGACCCGATTTCACACCGGAACTCTACCGTATGCTGATCTTTGGTCTGGCAATGGTCATTGTCATGCTGTTCAAGCCGCGTGGCTTTGTTGGCAGTCGACAGCCGACGGCGTTCCTCAAGGAGCAAAAGGCCGTTTCAGGCAGCTTCACCAAGGAAGGTCACGGCTGATGGCTTCCAAGGATACAACAATGAAAAATGATACAATCCTCAGTGTCGAGCATCTTTCGATGCGGTTTGGTGGCCTGATGGCCATCAACGACCTGTCCTTCCAGGCCAAGCGTGGGGAAATCACGGCCCTGATTGGCCCCAATGGCGCGGGCAAGACGACCGTGTTCAACTGCATCACGGGGTTCTACAAGCCGACGATGGGCATGATCACCATGCACCATTCTTCCGGCAAGGATTACCTCCTCGAGCGCTTGGATGATTTCCAGATCACCAAGACCGCGAAGGTTGCCCGTACCTTCCAGAACATCCGTCTTTTTACGGGTCTGACAGTTCTGGAAAACCTGCTTGTCGCGCAGCACAACATGCTGATGAAGGCGTCCGGCTATACGATCATGGGTCTGTTGGGTATGCCAGCTTACAAGCGGGCTGCCGAAGAGGCCATCGGAAAGGCCAGGGTCTGGCTTGAAAAGGCCGATCTGATCGAGCGTGCGGATGATCCGGCTGGCGATCTTCCCTATGGTGCTCAGCGCCGTCTGGAAATCTGCCGGGCCATGTGCACAGGGCCGGAGCTTCTGTGCCTGGACGAGCCGGCCGCGGGCCTCAATCCAAAGGAATCGCTCGCGCTCAATCAGTTGCTGAAGAGCATTCGTGACGAGGGGACATCGTTGCTGCTTATCGAGCACGACATGTCTGTTGTCATGCAGATCTCCGATCACGTCGTCGTTCTGGAATATGGTCAGAAGATCTCTGACGGTACGCCGGATCACGTGAAGAACGACCCGAAGGTCATTGCGGCCTATCTGGGTGTCGAGGATGAAGAATTGGATGAAGCAATCCACGAAGTCGAAGCTGTTGCCGGGGAGACGAAATAATGTCTGGTGAACCGCTTCTCAAAGTCGAGGGTGTCGAAACCTATTACGGCAATATCCGGGCCCTCGCCGGTGTCGACGTCCATGTGAACAAGGGTGAGATCGTGTCGCTGATCGGGGCCAATGGCGCCGGCAAGTCGACCCTGATGATGACGATCTGCGGCAGCCCGCAGGCGCGCAGCGGTCGGGTTATCTTCGATGGTGAAGACATCACGAAGCAGCCGACGCATCTGATCGCCCGCCGTCGGATTGCGCAGTCCCCCGAAGGCCGTCGTATCTTCCCGCGCATGACCGTTCTGGAGAACCTCCAGATGGGTGCGGGTCTCGACAACATGAAATATTTCCAGGAAGACGTGGAGAAGATCTTTGCGATGTTCCCGCGCCTCAAGGAACGCCAGAGCCAGCGTGGCGGCACGTTGTCGGGCGGCGAGCAGCAGATGCTCTCCATTGGCCGCGCATTGATGGCGCGTCCGAAACTTCTGCTTCTTGACGAGCCGTCGCTCGGTCTCGCACCGCTGATCGTCAAGGGCATCTTCGAGCAGATCAAGAAGCTGAACAAGGAAGAGGGGCTGACCGTCTTCCTGGTGGAGCAGAATGCGTTTGCGGCGCTGAAGCTGTCCGATCGAGCCTATGTCATGGTCAACGGCAAGGTGACGATGAGCGGCACGGGCAGGGAATTGCTGGCCGATCCTTCGGTCCGGGCGGCCTATCTCGAAGGCGGCCATCATTGAGCGCGCGGAGGAACTGACATGCAAGGCTTGTTTTTTGAAAGTGACACCACCGTTCGCATCGTATTGCGGGTGATGGTGATGTTAATTGGCTTCTGGACCGCCTGGCGTACCGGGCGTGCCGTAGCCGAGAGCTGGCAGAGCTATGGTACGGTCGTGTTTTACACGCTCGGACTTGGGCTCGTCATGCGCTTCCTGCATTTCTCGCTGTTTTCGGGTCCCTTCATCAGCCCGTTCTACTACGTCATTGACGTCGTAACACTACTGGTCTTCGCCTTGGCTGGATTCCAGTCTCGGCGGGCGACCCAAATGGCCGATAACTATTATTGGCTCTATGAAAGAACTTCCTATTTCTCGTGGAAGAAGAAAGATTGACAAGCCGTTGTTTTCTGTCCCAGATTGGCGACAGAAGGCCTCGGCCTCGGACAAAGAGTGGAACAGTTTTCCGGCGCAGTTGCAGCGGGTATTGCGCAGGCTTAAACAAAATCAACCCGCTTAAAAAATTGGGAGTCAAAATATGAAGAAGTCTCTCCTCTCGGCAGTCGCGCTGTCGGCGATGGTCGCCTTCAGCGGCAATGCCTGGGCTGACATTCTCGTCGGCGTAGCCGGTCCTCTGACCGGCCCTAACGCTGCTTTCGGTGCACAGCTCCAGAAGGGTGCTGAACAGGCTGCTGCCGACATCAATGCTGCTGGCGGCATCAACGGCGAAATGATCAAGATCGTTCTCGGTGACGACGTTTCCGACGCCAAGCAGGGCGTTTCGGTTGCCAACAAATTCGTTGCCGACGGCGTCCAGTTCGTCATCGGTCACTTCAACTCGGGCGTTTCGATCCCGGCTTCTGAAGTCTATGCCGAAAACGGCATCCTTCAGATCACGCCTGCTTCGACCAACCCGAACTTCACCGAGCGTGGCCTCTGGAACACCTTCCGCGTTTGCGGTCGTGACGACCAGCAGGGTGCTGTTGCCGGCCAGTACATCGCCGACAACTTCAAGGACGTGAAGGTTGCTGTCGTTCACGACAAGACGCCTTACGGTCAGGGTCTGGCTGACGAAACCAAGAAGGCCATGAATGCTCTCGGCGTGACGGAAGTCATCTATGAAGGCATCACCCCCGGTGAGAAGGACTATTCGGCCCTGATCGCCAAGATGAAGGATGCCGGTGTTGGCGTTGTCTACTTCGGTGGTCTTCACACCGAAGCTGGCCTGATCATGCGCCAGATGGACAGCCAGGGCCTCGACGCCGTTCTGATGTCGGGTGACGGCATCACCTCGAACGAACTTGCTTCGATTGCCGGTGACGCAGTTGACGGCACGCTGATGACCTTCCCGCCGGATCCGCGCCAGAACCCGAACGCTGCTGATGCAGTGAAGAAGTTCCGCGACGCTGGCTTCGAGCCGGAAGCCTACACGCTCTACTCCTACGCTGCGATGCAGGTCATTGCTGCAGCCGCTGCTGCTGCCGCTTCGACCGATCCGGAAGCTGTCGCAACCGCGCTGAAGGAAAAGGGTCCGTACACGACCGTCATCGGCGAGCTGAGCTTCGACGAAAAGGGCGACATCACCCGTCCGGACTACGTCATGTACACCTGGAAGAAGGGCGAGGACGGCAAGTACTCGTACTTCCAGAACATGTAATCAATCCGCATTGCGGTTGACGGAAAACCCGGCCTTGAGCCGGGTTTTCTGCGTTTGAAGCAGAGCGTCAGTGAACATTTTTTGCTTGTTTGCTGCTCTCTCACCATGACCGAGGCGGGGAGGTACTGCGTCAGAGGCAGCGCTCGAACCGCAATTCGTCCGCCTCCTGGCCGAGGCATTCCCAGCCTGCCTTGCGGTAAAGCTGTTCGGCGCGCGTGCCGGGACCGGTGGTGAGCCAGATACGGTTCCAGCCGGATGCCTGCAGCACCTCACAGGCTTGCTCCAGCAAGGTGCGACCGATCCCGCGTCCTTCGAACCGCTCATCCAGAAAGAGCGCCCAGATAGATCCATTGCGTGGATCGGCGGCGGAGAAGCCGGCGATCGTGTCATCTTCGACCCAGAGATAGATGCCGGGATGGTCGATGAACCACTCGACATCGGCAACCGTCACCTTGGACGGATCGGACAAGCGGTTTTCACGGACATTGTTGCGAATTTCAAAAATCCGATCGATGTCGGCTCGCGTCGCCCTGCGGATCATATTTGCCTGCCCTGGTCAGCTCTCGTGCAACACCTGCGCTGCCCTGACTGCAGCGGAGGCACGGTTTTCGACACCGAGTTTGGCATAGATCTGCTCAAGATGCTTGTTAACGGTGCGGGAGGAGAGGCCGAGAATTTCACCGATGTCGCGGTTTGCCTTGCCGCGCGCAATCCAGACCAGGACTTCGCTCTCTCTCTGCGTCAGGCCGAAGCGATGGCGCAGCAGTTCGTCGTCGCTGTGGCGGTTGGCTGCCGTCAGGCGGAACAGGTATTCGTCCGTCCCAATCGTGCCAAGGAAGCTCAGTTGCAGTGTCTGGCCACTGCGGCTGGTAAAGGCGAAGCTTGAGTCCTGTCCGCTGTCCGGGCGACGCTGTATGAGCCAGGCAGCGGTTGCGGTGGCAACCGCACTGATCCCGTCGCTTGCCCCGGTCGCGGCATCGATCAGGTGGCTCGCCTGCGGGGTCGTCCAGTGCACCGTGCCATTGCCGCGCACGGCCAGAAGATGGCGACCGGCGGCGTCGAGCGCCACGCGGGCGCTCTGGGCGGATTTCGCATTCGACAGATGGACGCGGATGCGGGCGCGCAGCTCATCGATGTTGATCGGCTTGGCCAGATAGTCGACACCGCCGCATTCCAGCGCCTTGACCACATGTTCGGTTTCGGTCAGCCCCGTCATGAAGATGACGGGAACCTGGGCGACGGCGGGATTTGCCTTCAGCCGCGTGCAGGTTTCGAAGCCGTCGATCCCTGGCATGACGGCATCGAGCAGGATCACGTCCGGACTGATCCGGTCAACGATCGAAAGGGCGGCATGGCCGGAGGTTGCGATCAGGACGGAAAAGCCAGCTTCCTCCAGCGCATCGGTCAGAAAGCCCAGCGCTTCGGGGCTGTCATCCACCAGGAGAACGATGTCTCTCCGGTTGGCTTCACCCATCGACCTGCTCCTTGTCTGACCGTATTGATGTCAGAAAGGTCAAAAGACCGGCGAGATCAAAGGACTGGACATAGCTTCTGGCACTCGAGACGAAGTTCATGTTGTCCTGCTCTCCCGCCAGCTCGCTGAGCTTGGCCTCTATGCCGCGCACATAGCCGATTTCGGTCAGGCGGATCAACTCATCCAGATGCTGGCTTCCGGGAGATTTCGGCGCAGCCGACATGATCGTGGCCAGATCAGGTGCAGCAAGGCGAGGATCGTCGGCATAGATCCATTCCAGCCCGAGGAACATTGCCAGCTTGTCGCGCAAGCGGGAGATGTCCACCGGCTTGGCAAGGGCGTCATCATGCCCCTCGCCACCGGGAGCCGGTGCGTCGCCGACATTGGCGGAGAGCATGATCATGGGAGCCTTTTGTCCGGCTTCGCGCAGTTTTTCCACCAGTTGCCAGCCATTCATGCCCGGCATGGAGATATCGACGAGGAAGAGGTCCGCCTTCATACCTTCCACCAATGTCAGGCATTCGGGGCCACCATTGGCCGTCATTATGACGAAATCGAGTGGCGCCAGAACCTCGCGCATCAGGTCGCGATGATCCTCATTGTCATCGACAACAACGATGGTCCGGCGTGGGCCGGTATAGGATACGATCCGTCGCTCCGGGGCAGGGGCCGTATTCGGTCGGTCGATCGCCGAGAGCATCAGCCTGACCTTGAAGCTCGACCCCTTGTCGATCTCGCTGGTCACCGAGATTTCGCCACCCATGGTGTTGGTCAGGAGCTTGGTGATGGTCAGGCCAAGACCCAGGCCTGGTTTCGGCTTGACGCTATCGGCCTCGCCACGCTGGAAGGGCTCGTAGATCCGCTTCAGATCTTTCTCCGGAATACCGCGTCCGGTGTCGGAAATCGTGAAGGTCGCGACCTGGCTGCGATAGCTGACCTCGAAGCGAACCTCACCTTCCTCGGTGAACTTGATGGCATTCGACAGGAGATTGACGAGGATCTGGCGGATGCGGCGCTCGTCGGTGCGGACATAGAGCGGCAGGTTCTTTGAGCGGATATGGACGAAATTCAGCCCCTTGGCGGTTGCCTGCGGCGTGAACATGTCGACCAGCTGGTCGAGGAAGTCCTGGATATTGACCTCATTCGAAAAGACCTGGAGGCGGCCGGCCTCTATCTTCGAAATGTCGAGCAGCCCGTCGATCAGGCCGGAAAGATGGTCCGCTGAGCGGCGGATCACCTTGATTGCCGACTGGCGCGGCACCGGGATCGTCTCGTCCCGTTCCAGGATCTGGGCATAGCCGAGAACGGCGTTGAGCGGCGTGCGCAATTCGTGGCTGAGGCCGACGACATAGCGGCTCTTGGCACGGTTCGCGGCTTCGGCTGTTTCCTTGGCGTACTGGAGGGCCGCGTCCGTCTTCTGGTGGGCGGCGATTTCCTTCAGAAGCAGCGTGTTCTGGCGGGAAGATTCCTCTTCGGCCACAACCCGGCTGTCATGGGCCAGTACATAGAACCAGGAAACGATGCCGGCGATGATGGCGAAGATGAAGAAGACGACTGTGACCGTGCGGTTGACCACATCAGCCATTTCGGGGCTTGCGGCATTCACCTGATGGGCAATCAGCGCCAGAATGCCGCCGATCATGGAGATCGACATCATGGCCGTCAGGGCATAGCGGCCCAGGCGGGTCGAGAGCGTCTCGATGACGGATTGAGGCAGGAATGTCCGCGCGACGGTGGTTGCCTGCGCGTTGATCTTGGCATGTGGCTTGCACATGTCATGGCAGCGGCTGTCAAGCGTACAGCAGAGCGAGCAGATGGGCGCTGCGTAAGCAGGACACCAGGCCATGTCTTCCGGCTCGAAGGGATGTTCGCAGATCGAGCAGGTGATGTTCGTCAGGTTCTTCCAGCTCTGGCGGGGCTTGCGGGCGAGATAGTATTTGCCATCGGTCGCCCAGGCGATCACTGGCGAGATCACGAAGGCAAGCAGCGTCAGGAAGGTGGCCATGGAGGCCATCAACTCGCCGAAAGCGCCGAAATGGGCGGCGAGCGCGATTGCCGCGGCGAGCGCCATGGTGCCGCAGCCGACCGGGTTGATATCGTAAAGATGGGCGCGCTTGAATTCGATACCAGGCGGAGACAGGCCGAGGCGCTTGTTGATGAAAAGGTCGGCGGAGATGGCGCAAAGCCAGCTCATGGCAATGATGGAGAAAATGCCGAGCGTTTCTTCCAGCAGCCCATAAATGCCAAGTTCCATCAGGAGGAGGGCAATCGCGACATTGAAGACCAGCCAGACGACACGGCCGGGATGGCTGTGGGTCAGGCGGGAGAAGAAGTTCGACCAGGCGAGCGAGCCCGCATAGGCGTTCATCACATTGATCTTCAACTGCGAAATGACTACGAAACCCGCCATCAGGAGGAGAACAGCCGTCTCGTTCGGGATCATGTAGCCGAAGGCTGCGACATACATATGGGCAGGGTCGGCGGCTTCGGAGATCGGCACGCCGGTCGACAGTGTCAGAACTGCAAGGAAGGAGCCGGCCAGCAGCTTCGGGACGCCAAGCACGACCCAGCCCGAACCCGCCAGGAAGATTGCCACCTTATGACGGAACTTCCGCGCGCCCTCGGGCGGCAGGAAGCGCAGGAAATCCACCTGTTCGCCGATCTGTGGCATCAGGGCGAGAATGATCGCGGAGGCCGCGCCAAATTCCACAAGGTCAAAAGGTGCGGTCTGGTTCAGCCCCGTATTTGAATGATCGACACCGGCAAAGGCGCGCCACAGCTCGATCTTCTCCCAGTCGAGGAAGGCTATGAAAATGAAAGGCAGGATGTTGAGGACGATCCAGAAGGGCTGGGTGATCAGCTGAAAACGGGAAATCATCTTGACGCCATGGGTCACGAGCGGCAGCACGATGACCGATGAGATGATGTAGCCAAGCCAGAGTGGTATGCCGAAGGCGAGTTCCAGCGCCGTCGTCATGATCGCGGCCTCGATGGCAAAGAGCATGAAGGTGAAGCCCGCATAGATCAGCGAGGTCAGCGTTGAGCCCATATAGCCGAAGCCGGCGCCGCGCGTCAGAAGGTCGATATCGACCCCGTGGCGGATTGCATAGCGACTGATCGGCACGCCGACGAGCAACATGATGATGGCGGCAACGACGATCGCGAAAAAGGCGTTCGTGGTGCCATAGGCAATGGTAATGGTGCCGCCGATCGCCTCCAGCGCCAGAAAGGAAATCGCGCCGATCGCCGTATGGGAAATGCGGCTGGAGGAAAACTTGCGGGCGCTCTTGGCCGTAAAACGCAGGGCATAGTCTTCCAGCGTCTGGTTCGCGACCCAGCGGTTATACTCGCGGCGGACAGGGATAATGCGTTGGCGTGCCGGCATGCCTAAATTCTGGCTTCCCTAGGAAAATGATCGTCGTTTAGGCATTTTCATGGGAATCGATAGAATAGCAAGGCCTGTCACCGCTCGGTTTGCATTTGCCAGAGTGATCCGCAACCAATTCCTGAACGCGTCTCATCGGATTTATTCGATACTCCCTCTTTTGCCCCCTGACCTACGTCAAACGACGTATACGGTTTTGCGGCGCAGCATCGGATAGTCCCCCTCAGCAACGGTTAAATTCTGTTAACCGCCCGGCTGCGAACAAGAAGAGGGGTTCTCGACCATGACATTCAAGATGAAGCTTACAGGCGCTCTGATGGGCGCAATGCTGTCGACCACGGCCTTCCACGGCGCATTTGCTCAGGAAGACACGATCAAGATCGGCGTCCTGCACTCGCTGTCGGGCACGATGGCCATTTCAGAAACGACGCTGAAGGACGCTGTCCTGATGCTCGTTGAAGAGCAGAACAAGAAGGGCGGCGTTCTCGGCAAGAAGCTCGAAGCCGTCGTCGTCGACCCCGCTTCCGACTGGCCGCTCTTTGCCGAAAAGGCGCGCGAATTGATCTCCAAGGATCAGGTTGCCGCCGTTTTCGGTTGCTGGACCTCGTCTTCGCGCAAGTCCGTCCTGCCGGTCTTCGAAGAACTGAATTCGATCCTTTTCTATCCGGTCCAGTACGAGGGTGAAGAATCCTCGCGCAATATCTTCTACACGGGTGCTGCTCCGAACCAGCAGGCAATCCCGGCAGTTGACTATCTCGCCGAGGGCGAAGGCGTCGAGCGTTGGGTTCTGGCCGGTACCGACTACGTCTATCCGCAGACGACCAACAAGATCCTCAAGGCCTATCTGATGTCCAAGGGCGTTGCCGAAGAAGACATCATGATCAACTACACGCCCTTCGGTCACTCCGACTGGCAGACCATCGTTTCCGACATCAAGAAGTTCGGCTCCGAAGGCAAGAAGACCGCCGTCGTCTCCACGATCAACGGTGACGCCAACGTTCCTTTCTACAAGGAACTGGCCAACCAGGGCATCAAGGCTGAAGACATTCCGGTCGTAGCCTTCTCCGTCGGTGAAGAAGAGCTTGCCGGTCTCGACACCGCACCGCTCGTCGGTCACCTGGCTGCCTGGAACTACTTCCAGTCTGTCGACACCGAAGCCAATGCCGAATTCATCGAAACCTGGCATGCCTTTACCGGAGACACCAAGCGCGTCACCAATGACCCGATGGAAGCCACCTATATCGGCTTCAACGCATGGGTGAAGGCCGTCGAAGCAGCCGGCACGACCGAAACCGATGCCGTTCTCGACACGATCATCGGCGTGACCGTGCCGAACCTCTCCGGCGGCTATGCCACCGTGATGCCGAACCACCACATCACCAAGCCTGTCCTGATCGGTGAAATCCAGGCCGATGGCCAGTTCGAAATCGTCCAGGAGACCCCGGCTGTCGTTGGCGACGAGTGGTCCGACTACCTGCCTGACTCCAAGGATCTGATCGCTGATTGGCGCAAGCCGATGGAATGCGGCAACTTCAACGTTGCCACCGGCAAGTGCGGCGGCAAGGGCAGCTGATCATCCCTTTCCTTCGGGGAACAGATATCCTGAAAGACCGGATGAGGGGGAGGCGAAGCCTTGCGGCTCCCCCTCATCGCCTCGCATGTGCTCCCTGTTCTTTCCCGCGCGGGAGGAGGTGGAGCAAGCCGCAATCGCCGATTTGCTGACTGGCGACGGGGGACTGCCACCATGACATATCGAATTCTCGCACTGCTTTTCACCCTCTTTGCGTTCGTGGCGCCGAGCCTGGCTCAGGACGACCCGCGCGAGCTTATCAATGCGCTGGGGGAAGCGAATTTTCGCGAAGCAGAACAATTGATTGGCCAGATTGCGCAAACAGGCGATGCCCGCGTCGTGCCGATGCTCGAAGCCTTTGCCGAGGGCAACCTGTTTGTCCGTAAGGCTGATGGTATTGTTGTGACGGCGAAGGAAGAGGGGCGGAACCTCGAAGCCTTCGATGCGCTGACCGGCGAGAGTCTTGGCGAGGGACCCAAGGCGGCTTTCACCAAGATCCGCGTGAACAACAATCTGCGCCGGGCGCTTCGCTCGGCTCTTGGCGGTCTGACGCTGCTCAGCCCCGACAGGGCGGTTCGCCTCTCGGCAGCCCAAGCGGTGTTGCAGTCTCCGAGCCCAGAAAATCTGGAACTCGTTGAGGCTGCCCTTGCCAAGGAAACCGATGCCGAGGTCAAGACGCGCATGGAGCAGGCGCGTGCCGTTTCGCTCCTTGCGTCCGATCGATCGATTGACGAAAAGCGCGCCGCTATCGAAACCGTGGCGTCTCTTGGCGGTCGTGAAGCCATTGGCATCCTGATGTCGGCGTCCAATTCCCTTGATGAGAGCCTGAAGCCTGATCTCGATACAGCCATTGCCCAAATTGAGAGCAAACTCAGGCTCTGGGATGCTGCAGAAAATGTCTGGTATGGCATTTCGCTGGGGTCTGTCCTGCTGCTCGCCGCTATCGGGCTTGCCATCACCTTTGGCGTTATGGGTGTCATCAACATGGCCCATGGCGAGATGGTGATGATCGGGGCCTACTCCACCTTTGTGGTGCAGCAGGTCATCCGGACGAATTATCCGGGCCTGTTCGACTGGTCGCTTGCCATCGCCCTGCCAGTGGCCTTTCTCGTGACGGCGGTGGTCGGACTTGTCATCGAGCGCGGTGTTATCCGCTTCCTCTATGGTCGGCCGCTTGAGACACTGCTCGCCACCTGGGGCGTATCGCTCATCCTGCAGCAGTCGGTCCGCACCATATTCGGTCCAACGAACCAGGAGGTCGGAAACCCGTCCTGGATGTCCGGTTCCTTCATGCTCGGCGGCATGACGATTACCTGGAACCGGCTGTGGATCGTCCTGTTTGCCCTGACCATATTCTTCGCCTTGCTCGCTTTGATGAAAAAATCCTCCTTCGGCCTGCAGATGCGTGCCGTCACCCAGAACCGGCGGATGGCGTCCTCCATGGGTATTCGTACGCCCTGGGTCGATGCTTTCACCTTTGCGCTCGGCTCCGGCATTGCCGGCATTGCCGGGGTGGCGCTCAGCCAGATCGACAATGTCTCTCCAAACCTTGGACAGGCCTATATCATCGACAGCTTCATGGTCGTGGTGTTCGGCGGTGTCGGCAATCTCTGGGGAACGCTGGTCGGCGCGATGTCGCTCGGCATCCTCAACAAATTCCTTGAGCCATCGGTCGGTGCTGTTCTCGGCAAGATCCTGGTTCTGGTGCTGATCATTCTCTTTATCCAGAAACGTCCGCGCGGTCTCTTCGCGCTCAAGGGAAGGGCGGTGGAAGCATGATTACCGGCTTCATCCTTCGCGCACTGGAAGGCCGGATCGTCATTGCGGTCGGCATTCTGGTGGCCATTTCACTCGTCGTTCCCGCTTTGAACCTGCTTCTGCCGAGTGATCATCCATTCCATGTGCCGACCTATGTCGTCTCTGTCATGGGCAAGTATCTCTGCTACGCGCTGCTCGCGCTGGCGCTCGATCTCGTCTGGGGCTATTGCGGCATTCTTTCGCTCGGTCACGGCGCCTTCTTCGCGCTGGGCGGTTATGCCATGGGCATGTATCTGATGCGCCAGATCGGTTCGCGCGGCGTCTATGGAGATCCGATCCTTCCGGACTTCATGGTGTTCCTGAACTGGAAGGAACTGCCGTGGTTCTGGCATGGCATGGACATGTTCTGGTTCGCCATGCTGATGGTGCTCTTCGTGCCGGGTCTGCTTGCCTTCTTCTTCGGCTGGTTCGCCTTCCGCTCCCGCGTCAACGGCGTCTATCTCTCGATCATCACTCAGGCGATGACCTATGCGCTGATGCTCGCCTTCTTCCGCAATGACATGGGCTTTGGTGGCAACAATGGTCTGACCGACTTCAAGGAAATCATCGGTTTCAACGTGCAGGCCGATGGCACACGCGCCACCTTGTTCGCGCTGTCGGCACTTTTCCTGGCTGTCTGCCTGCTGATTGCCTCGGGCATCACGCGCTCGAAATTCGGCAAGGTGCTGGTCGGGGTGCGTGACGCCGAAAGCCGGGTTCGCTTCCTTGGCTATCGGGTGGAAAACATCAAGCTCTTCACCTTCGTTGTTTCGGCGATGATGGCGGGCATTGCCGGTGCGCTCTACGTGCCGCAGGTCGGCATTATCAATCCGGGCGAATTTGCGCCCGCCAACTCGATCGAAGTGGTGGTCTGGACGGCTGTCGGTGGTCGCGGCACGCTGATCGGGCCGATCATCGGAGCGGTTCTCGTCAATGTCGGCAAGAGCTACTTCACCGGTGCCTTCCCCGAACTCTGGCTGTTTGCGTTGGGTGGGCTCTTTATCTTCGTCACGTTGTTCCTGCCCAAGGGAATTGTCGGCACGGTCCAGCACTATCTGGCCCGTCGCAAGGAATTCCGTGACGCCGACGGTGCCGAGGCAGAGGCTGGCATGACCGCGAAACCCCAGGCTGCGGAGTAAGGCCGATGATCGAGAAGACGACAAGAAGCCTGCTTTATCTCGACGGTGTTTCCGTTTCCTTTGATGGTTTCAAGGCACTCAACAACCTGTCCTTCATTGTCGAGCCTGGCGAGTTGCGTGCCATCATCGGCCCGAATGGCGCCGGCAAGACGACGATGATGGACATCATCACCGGCAAGACACGGCCCGACACGGGTGACGTCTTCTTTGACGGCGGCAAGGTCGATCTCACCAAGAAGGATGAGGCGGAGATTGCCCAGCTCGGGATCGGTCGCAAGTTCCAGAAGCCGACTGTCTTTGAGAGCCACACCGTCTGGGACAATCTGGAGCTTGCCCTCAATCGCAAGCGCGGTGTCTTCGCCACGCTCTTCTACAGCCTGACGGCGGTGGATAAGGCCCGCATCGAGGAAATCCTCGAAACGGTGCGCCTGACCCATCGCAAGGACGAACTGGCCGCCAATCTCTCCCACGGCCAGAAGCAGTGGCTCGAGATCGGGATGCTGCTTGCCCAGGAACCGAAGCTGCTGCTCGTCGACGAGCCCGTCGCCGGCATGACCGATGCCGAAACGGTCGAGACCGCGATCCTGCTTCGGGAAATCGCCAAGACGCGCTCGGTTGTCGTTGTCGAGCACGACATGGGCTTCATCCGCGACCTCGGGGTCAAGGTGACCTGTCTGGCGGAAGGCTCGGTTCTGGCGGAAGGCTCGATCGATTTCGTCTCGAGTGACCAGAAGGTCATCGAGAACTATCTGGGGCGGTGATGACCAAGCATCTTTTCCCCTCCCCAACCCCTCCCCACAAGGGGGAGGGGCTATATCCGCCAACGGCCTCGGAGAGTGCGGCAGGCGCTATCGGCTCGGTCTCTCCCCCCTTGTGGGGGAGATGGCCGGCAGGCCAGAGGGGGTATTTTTTATGGTTCATGAGGGGAACAAACCCATGCTGACAGTCGAAAACGTCAATCTCCATTACGGCGCAGCTCAGGCTCTGCGTGGCGTTTCCATCAATGCCGAGATGGGCAAGATCACCTGTGTGCTCGGGCGAAACGGGGTTGGCAAGTCGTCGCTGCTTCGGGCCGTCACGGGCCAGCATGCGGTGTCTGCCGGAACGATCACCTTCAATGGTCAAAAGCTCAACGGCATGGCGCCGTTCAACCGCGCGCGTGCCGGTGTCGGCTATGTGCCGCAGGGGCGCGAGATCTTTCCGCTCCTGACCGTTCGCGAAAACCTCGAAACCGGCTTTGCGCCGCTGCAGCGGCAGGATCGCAAGATCCCGGAGGACATTTTCAGCCTGTTTCCGGTGCTGCAGACCATGCTGTCGCGGCGTGGCGGCGACCTGTCGGGCGGTCAGCAACAGCAGCTTGCCATCGGTCGTGCCATGGTCACGCGGCCGAAGATCCTTGTCCTCGACGAGCCGACAGAAGGCATCCAGCCCTCGATCATCAAGGATATCGGACGGGCCATCAAATATCTGCGCGATTCGACCGGGATGGCGATCCTGCTGGTCGAGCAGTATCTGGATTTTTGCCGCGAGCTTGCCGATCACGTCTACATCATGGACCGTGGGGAGATCGTGCATGAGGGGGCTGCCGAGACGCTTGACACTGCCGAGGCACGCCGTCACCTGACCGTCTGAGACCGCTTGTCTCGAAACCGAAAACATGCGACGCCTAGGAAATAGGCGACGCAAAGACTTGCGTCATATTTCATCACTCTATGGCGCTGACCGGACTGAATCATGGTTGCTGATCTTGCCCTGAACCACTCTTGTGAGCCGCCGGCACCGCGTGCCCAGCGCTCGCGCGGGGAGGGGCGACTGACGGCGAAATGGCTTGGCGGGCGGACGCGGATTGCCGAGCTCTATCAGTATGGTGCCGCGAAGATCCGCCTGCCTGAAAGCTTTTCTGAAGAGCTTGAGGCGGTCACCATCAATACTTCGGGTGGCGTGACCGGGGGCGACCAGTATGACTGGTCCTTCACTGCCGGTCCGCAATGCTTCGTCACGGCGACGACCCAGGCCTGCGAGAAAATCTACAAGGCAGCATCGGGCACCGGTTCGATCACCAGCCGGATCACGGTTGGTCCCGATGCCCGGTTTCACTGGCTGCCGCAGGAGAGCATCCTGTTCGATCGTGCATCGCTGACCCGCCGGCTTGAGGTGGATCTGGCCGCCGACTGCGAGTTTCTGGCCGTTGAGGCGATCCTGCTTGGCCGCCGCGCCATGGGCGAGGCGATGAATGAGGGATTGGTGCGTGACCGCTGGCGCATCCGGCGCGAGGGCAAGCTGCTTCATGCCGAGGACCTGAAGATTGGCGGCGATGTGGCGGGGCTTGTTGCCCAGCCTCCGGTGCTTTCGGGCCATGTGGCTTTCGCCACTCTGATCTATGTCGGTCCACTTGCGGAAGCCTTCCTGCCAAAGGTGCGCAGCCTGCTCGATCCTGCGATGGGCGGGGCCAGCCACTGGCAGGGAAAGCTCGTGGCGCGCGTTTCGGCAACCGATGGCTTCACGCTCAGAAAAACGCTGATACCCGTTATTTCGGCCTTGCGCGGTGGAGCGTCTGTGCCGAAAGTCTGGAATCTCTGACCCGCACAATCATCTAGGTGGAACGCGCATGAACCTGACGCCGAGGGAAAAAGACAAACTGCTGATTGCCATGGCGGCCATGGTGGCGCGCCGGCGGCTGGAGCGTGGCGTGAAGCTCAATTACCCGGAAGCGATTGCGCTCATTACCGATTTCGTGGTCGAAGGTGCTCGCGACGGAAGGCCGGTTGCCGAACTGATGGAAGCCGGTGCCCATGTCATTACCCGCGATCAGGTGATGCAGGGTATCGCCGAGATGATCCATGACGTGCAGATCGAAGCAACCTTTCCCGATGGCACGAAGCTCGTGACCGTTCATGAACCGATTCGTTGAGGAGATGCCTGATGATCCCCGGTGAAATCATTGCCGCAGCAGGCGAAATCGAACTGAATGCCGGTCATCCCACGGTGACGCTGGAAGTTTCCAACAGCGGCGACCGCCCGGTTCAGGTCGGCAGCCACTACCATTTCTACGAGACCAATGCCGGGCTGATCTTTGAACGTGACAAGGCCCGGGGCATGCGGCTCGATATTCCGGCAGGAACCGCGGTTCGTTTCGAGCCGGGCCAGACGCGTCAGGTGACGCTGATCCCCTTGTCCGGCAAGCGCGAGGTCTATGGTTTCCGCCAAAAGATCATGGGAGCGCTTTGATCGTGCAATGCGAGGGGAGGCGCGGCGGATGAAAACGGCTCTTTCAGTTTTGCTCTGCGGATGCGTGCTGCTGATGGATGTGCCGGCGTCCAGCGAAGATGAACCGGCTGTCGATTGTGCCAATGCAATGACGCAGATGGATATGAATATCTGCGCTGGCCAGGATTATCAGGCCGCGGATGACGAGATGAATGCCCAATGGAGGAAGACCAGGGCGCTGCTTGCGGAGTGGGACAAGTCGGTTGAGAGCAGGGGCGAGACGGCTTCCGAGCAGCTTCTTGCCGCCCAGCGCGCCTGGCTTTCCTATCGCGACAGGCAATGCGCTGTTGAAGGCGCTGCGGTGGAAGGCGGCTCGATGCAGCCGCTTATCGTCGCAAGCTGCCTTGCCAAGCTGACCCGATTGCGGACCGAAGATCTTAGCGATCTCGCCGGCCTCTACGGGAATTGAGGCTAGCCATGAAGTTTGTGCGCATCCGCCTCATCCCTGCGCCAGGTCCCGGTGAACGCCCCACCACCTGTTTCGGGGCTTGTGGCCCCTTCCATTTCGCCCTCTCCCAAGGAGCCTGACGCCCATGTCCTTCAAGATGTCCCGCGCCGCCTATGCCTCCATGTTCGGTCCGACCACCGGCGACAAGGTGCGCCTTGCCGATACGGAACTCTTCATCGAGGTCGAGAAGGATTTCACCACCTATGGCGAGGAAGTGAAATTCGGTGGCGGCAAGGTCATCCGCGACGGGATGGGGCAAAGCCAGGTGACGCGTGCAGACGGTGCGGTCGATACGGTGATCACCAATGCGCTGATCCTTGATCACTGGGGCATCGTCAAGGCCGATATCGGTTTGAAGGATGGAAGGATCGTCGGGATCGGCAAGGCAGGCAATCCGGACACCCAGCCGGATGTCACGATCATTGTCGGTCCCGGCACTGAAGCGATTGCCGGCGAGGGCAAGATCGTGACGGCTGGCGGCATGGATGCGCATATCCATTTCATCTGCCCGCAGCAGATCGAGGAGGCGCTGATGTCCGGCCTCACCTGCATGTTGGGCGGTGGCACGGGCCCGGCGCATGGTACGCTGGCCACAACCTGTACGCCCGGCCCCTGGCATATTGCCCGGATGATCGAGGCGGCGGATGCCTTTCCGATGAACCTCGCCTTTGCCGGCAAGGGCAATGCCTCGCTGCCCGGTGCTCTCGAAGAAATGGTTTTGGGCGGTGCAACCGCGCTGAAGCTGCACGAGGACTGGGGGACGACGCCGGGTGCGATCGATTGCTGCCTGTCTATTGCCGATCAGTATGACGTACAGGTGATGATCCACACCGACACGCTGAACGAGTCCGGTTTCGTCGAGGATACGGTCGGCGCGATCAAGGGCCGCACCATCCATGCTTTCCACACCGAAGGCGCGGGCGGCGGACACGCACCTGACATCATCAAGATCTGCGGGCAGTTGAACGTCATCCCGTCCTCGACCAATCCGACGCGGCCCTATACCGTCAACACGGTGGCCGAGCATCTGGACATGTTGATGGTCTGCCATCACCTGTCGTCGTCCATTCCGGAAGACATCGCCTTCGCCGAAAGCCGTATCCGAAAGGAAACAATCGCGGCAGAAGACATCCTGCACGATATCGGTGCCTTCTCCATCATCTCGTCTGACAGCCAGGCCATGGGCCGCGTCGGCGAGGTCATCATCCGCACCTGGCAGACGGCAGACAAGATGAAGCGCCAGCGCGGTCGTCTTCCCTCCGAGACCGGCGAGAACGACAATATGCGGGCCAAGCGCTATGTCGCGAAATACACGATCAATCCGGCGATTGCCCATGGTGTCAGCCACGAGATCGGCTCGGTCGAAATCGGCAAGCGTGCCGACCTCGTCATCTGGAGTCCTGCGTTCTTTGGCGTGAAGCCGGACCTGATCCTGATGGGCGGAATGATCGCGGCAGCGCCGATGGGCGACCCGAACGCCTCCATCCCGACACCGCAGCCGGTGCATTATCGTCCGATGTTCGGCTCCTATGGCAAGGCAAGGACCAATACATCGGTCACCTTCGTTTCCCAGGCGGCGATCGACGCTGGCCTCGCCAATCGCCTTGGCGTTTCAAAGCAGTTGCTGGCGGTCAAGAACACGCGTGGAGGGATTTCGAAAAAATCGATGATCCACAATGACTTGACGCCCCATATTGAAGTCGATCCGGAAACCTATGAAGTGCGGTGTGATGGTGAACTGTTGACCTGCGAACCGGCGACCGAATTGCCGATGGCACAGCGCTACTTCCTGTTCTGACACGGCATGATGCGCCGCCTTGCGCAATGGCTTGGAAGTCTTGTCGGCATCCTTGCCATGGCGGTTGGGCTCGGCGTTGCAGTGCCTCGCCCGTTGCCGCCGCTGGCATCTGCGGCTGACGGCGAGCGCCGGCAGATCCTTCTTCTGGCCAACCCGATCCATACCGATATCGCGCTGCCCGTTGATAACGAGGTGCGGGCGGCTTTTTCCGACTTCATCCCGGCGGGACTGCCCGTCGATGCGCCCGGTGCCGAGTATCTGATTTTTGGCTGGGGCGGGCGCGCCTTCTATATCGAGACGCCGACCTGGGGTGATCTCCGGCCCATACCCGTCTTCAAGGCTCTGACTGTCGATCGTTCGGTCATGCATGTTGCCGTTGCCGGGCCGATTGATCTCGCTCACCCATCGGTTCGCCCGCTCACGATCACAGGGGAAGGGCGCAGCCGCATGATTGCGGCAATCAGGGACAGCTTCGTCCGACAGGGTGGTACGCCTCTCCCGATACCGGGGGCCGCCTATGGGTTTGACGACGCCTTCTTCGAAGCAGACGGCTGGTTCAACGTGTTTCTTGGCTGCAATACGTGGACGGCCTCCATGCTCCGTTCAGCGGGTGTCAGGACCGGAACATGGACACCCTTGCCGCAACTTCTGGATATGTCGCTTGATCTTCATGGCTGAGACAGTGACCGGTCTCCTCTATGTCCAAAGACCATCCTGATCCATGAATTCAGAGGGGCTTGTCGATGAGCCACGAAATTCGGCTTCTGATCAATCGTTAATTGCATTGCAAAATTAGAGTGATTGGAAATGGACGCCGCATTAACGATATTAGTATGCGAATCCGGCTTTCGGATGGCCGCAAACGGGTAAAGTCTAACTTCAGCTTATCCTTTGTTAATTCAGTAATTCCTTTAGTAAGCCTAGTGTTTCTGGGGGGAAATCCAAAAATAGTCATGGTCTGACTGGTCTGTGTGGTTGTAGACCATGCATCTCAAGGTTGGGCTTGAGATTATTTTAGGGTGCACCTCAATCATTTGCTTATTCCGTACAATTTTAATTTTCGCCTTATCGAATGGGGAACGATTGCAACCTATTCGGAGAGAGCCGCGTTAACTAGGAGCGACTCGTGCAGTCATTGAGGACATGGTTCATGCTCCAGGTCGATCTGGGTGGTTTTGATCAGCCAGGCGCCATCCGTCGATTCGCCCTGAAGATGAGTTTCAAGGCGGTCATCCTGTCGTCGCTCGTCACCATTGCGGGTCTTCCGCTCCTCCATTTCGTCGGCTTGCTTCCCGTCAGCCTGGTGGAGGCTGTGCAGCTTGCAGTTCTGTTCTGCTGGCTTTTCGGGGGTGTGGTTTCCGGTATCCTCGCCTTGCTTACGGGCTATGTGTTGCGCGAGCTCACCCTGTCGCGTCGCGAGTTCGAGCGGCTCAGCCTGACCGATGTCATGTCAGACCTGGCGAATCGCCGCGCCTTCAATCTGGCCCTGCGGGATGTTGATGAGAACTGCTCACTGGTCATCGTCGATATCGACCGATTCAAGGCGATCAATGATGGCTATGGTCATCAGGCGGGCGACGGTGTGATTCGGGGTGTTGCGGCGATCCTGCGTGAGATATTCGGAGCAGATCATTTGGTCGCACGACTTGGCGGAGAGGAGTTTGGCCTCATTCTGCGCGGTGGAGGCGCAGCGCAGCGGATCGCCCAGGTCGAGCGAGCGCGCACCATCATCGCAGCGCGAGGTGTTTCCCATGATGGAGTTGTGATTGGCGTGACGATTTCAGCCGGGCTTGCCGATTTTCTGCCCGGTCGGTCTTCCGAATATGTTTATAGCCTTGCCGATCAGGCTCTTTATGTCGCCAAGACAGGCGGTCGTAACCGCGTGGTGCATGAGGCTGATATAGGGGATGAGCTCTCTGGTCTTCATGATGAGGCCGTGTCGACGCGTCCTGTTTTTGGTGCAAGAAGCCTCGGCTGCTGAAGTTCAATCTTGCTGACTGCCTTTTTGTTGTGCATGGTGGAAAAAACGCCAATTTGGGAAAACCATGCTACGCGCGACCTCCGTCATTCCGGCCGGAACCGTTGTTTCCGAGCCTTTTGGTACCGTTACCCTGGCACATGACGAGCGACATTTGCGCCGCAAGCTTCTGCATTTGGCGGATGACACAATGGTCATGCTCGATCTCAAGGAAACCGTGCTTCTCGCCCATGGCGACCGCTTGATGCTGGAGGATGGCGAGACGGTAGAGGTCCTGGCCGCAGAGGAGCGGCTCCTTGAAATTCGTCCGCGCAATGGTCTCCATCTCATTGAACTGGCGTGGCATCTTGGCAATCGTCATCTGGCTGCGCAGATCGAGGAAGAGCGCATTCTGATCCAGCGGGATCATGTCATCCGGGAGATGCTGGTCGGTCTGGGAGCCGAGGTGCACGAGGTCGTGGAACCTTTCCAGCCGGTGCGCGGCGCCTATCATTCCCATGGCGGTCACGGTCACCATGCCCATGGGTAATGAAGCGCGCGGTCGTGATGCGAACCGACTGTCGATGATGCGGCTTTCAGCATGGCTGTCACCAGCCTTCCCGGTCGGCGGCTTTGCCTATTCTGGCGGTCTGGAAACGGCCATAGCCAGTGAACTGATAAAGGATGAAGAAGGCCTCTACGGGTGGCTGCGTCTGCTTTTGACAGATGGTGGCTTGCGAAATGATGCCATTCTTTTCCTAGAGGGCCATCGCAGGCATGGTGATGAAGCAGCACTTGCCGAATTGGCAGATCTCTCCGTCGCCCTTGCCGGCTCTGCCGAGCGCCATCAGGAAGTGACAAGGCTGGGTCAGTCCTTTCTGCAGGCTGCGCGTTCCTGGCCGCATCCAGTTCTCGATATGCTGGAGAGACCGGTGGCCTATAGTGTGGCCGTTGGAGCCGTATCGGCGGCGCATGGGATCGCGTCCGGCGATGCGCTTTCGGTCTTCCTGCCGGCGCAACTTTCTCAACTGATCTCCGTTGCCGTGCGTCTTGGTGTGATCGGACAAAGGCAGGCGGTGGAGCTAACCGCGCGTTTCGAGGGCGATCTGTTGCGCGAGGTTGAGGCCTTGCTGCATTTGACTCTCGATGATCTCGGCAGTGCCTCGATCACCGCCGAAACGCTGTCGATGCGACACGAGACGCAGTATTCACGGCTGTTCCAGTCCTGACCTCCGCTCTTGATGATTCCTGATGCGAAGAGGCACGGGTTGCTTGACCAGAGAATGATATGAACGGGATGAACGGGATGAAATCGAAGAACGGACCCTTGAGAGTGGGCATTGGCGGACCTGTTGGTTCCGGCAAGACGGCGCTGACGGAAAAGCTCTGCAAGGCCATGCGGGAGGATTACTCCGTCGCTGTGGTAACCAATGACATCTATACGCGCGAGGATGCCGATGCCCTGATCCGCATGCAGGCGCTTCCATCAGACCGGGTTGTTGGGGTTGAGACGGGTGGATGCCCGCATACGGCGATCCGCGAGGACGCTTCTATCAATCTCCGGGCCATCGCCGATCTTAACGCTCGCATTCCCGATCTCGATGTAGTTTTCATCGAATCCGGCGGTGACAATCTGGCTGCGACATTCTCGCCTGATCTTGCCGATATCACAGTTTATGTCATTTCGGTCTGCCAGGGGGAGGAGATCCCACGGAAGGGTGGGCCGGGCATAACGCGCTCCGATCTGCTGGTCATCAACAAGACGGATCTTGCGCCCCATGTCGGTGCCGATTTGTCGGTGATGGAACGTGATGCCACGCGCATGCGCGCCGCCAAGCCCTTTGTTTTTTCCGACCTCAAGCGCGGTGCCGGCGTCGAGGAAATTGTCTCTTTCCTGAAGCAGACCGGCGGGCTTTGAGCACGACGTTCAGATCTGCTTCAATGCCGAGATATCGCTGATCTGGATCGTGCGTCCCCGCACAGTCACGCCGACCTTGCGGAGGCTGGAAAAGGCCCTGGACAAGGCTTCTGGAGCAAGGCCCAGCATTCCGGCAAGCAGACTTTTCTGGAAGGGCAGGCGGACCGAGCCTGGACCCTCTTCTGCGCCGCAATGCGTCAGCAGGTAATGGGCAACCCGTTGCGGTGCCGTCTGAAGGCGATCATTGGCAATGCAGTCCATCGTGCCGCGCAGGTGATCGGAAAGACTGCGCATGATCGCCTTGGCGACGTCCTTTTCCTGCTCGGCAAGCTGCCGGACGCGGCCAAGGTCGAAACGGGCCAGCGTGACGTTCTCCGCTGCCTGGGCGTTGTAAAGATAGGTGTCGCCAAGCGTCAGCAGGCATTCCGCAAAGATGTCGCCGGGACCGCAGATGCGGATATCGGCCTCACGGCCATCCTTGTTGAGCCGATAGAGGCGCACATAGCCACTCAAGACAGTGTAGAAACAGTCGGCCGGCTCTCCTTCCCGAAAAAGCACATCTCTTGCTTCATAGCTTGAGATATTGGCGATCTCCAGCATCGAAGCCATTGCAGTCGGACCAAGTTCCGACAAGAAGGACGTCCGCAGGAGCGTGTTCTTGTCTCGCAGGTTCAGTCTCAACATCTTGTTCACGGTCTTCACGGCTCCCCATCCATCACGATGTTCGGGCAGCGCCACTGCGTTACCTGCGCTTTCGGCCGTCTCTTTGACGGCAGATTGCCGCAATTGGCCAGCGCTTCTCCGCAGGTCCGGGTGTTTCTGCCCTTTCCAGTCGATTCACATTATCGCGATGCAGGCAAAACCATATTGATTTCGATCAAAGCAGCGACGGGTCTATGACGATTGTCGAATGAAGCGCCCGGAACATAGGCTATCGGGCGCGGCTCCGCGCCATGGACACGGAAGGCCGCCTCGACGTTGCGGCATCTGGTCTGCATGTGACTGAGGGGTGTCTGTCTGAACGGCTTAATTGCCGGTGCTGGTCGACCGGTCGCCCATCTGACGACCGGTCGTCTTGCTCATTCATTCTGCGGCGAGCGGTGGAAGTGACACCACATTGCCGCCCTGGCTCTTGCGGCCCTGGCCTTGTGAGTTCTGCCCGCGCTCGAGCGCTGCAAGGCGCTGATCGAGTTCGGAAAGCGTTTCCTTGTTCTGGTGAACCACATGGGTCAGAACTTCCGTGCTCATGGTTTCCAGTTCCTGTTCCTTCTTGCCGACGAAACGGCTGAACACGCGTCCCAGGAACTGCGACAGGTCATCCATCAGGAGGAACAGTGCCGGTACGACCACCAGGCTGAGTACTGTTGAGACGATGATGCCACCAATCACCGCAATAGCCATCGGTGCACGAAAGGAGCCGCCTTCGCCGACACCGAGCGCTGAGGGGAGCATGCCCGCAGACATGGCGATCGACGTCATGATGATCGGACGGGCGCGCTTGCGACCGGCTTCGACCATGGCTTCGAGGCGATGCATCCCGCCGCGCCGCATTTCAATCGCGAAGTCGATGAGCAGGATCGCGTTCTTGGTGACGATACCCATCAACATCAGAATGCCGATCAGCACAGGCATGGAGAGCGCATTATTGGTCACGATCAGACCGACGGCCACACCCCCGATCGCCAATGGTAGCGACAGGAGGATCGTGAATGGCTGGATCACGTCCTTGAAGAGAAGGATCAGGACGGTCAGAACCAGCAACAGACCAAGAATCATCGCATTGACGAAGCTCTGCTGCATTTCGGCCTGGACCTTCGCGTCACCACTTTCGGCAGGGCGAACGCTCGGCGGAATGTCGGCCTCGGCGACGGCTGCACGGAAGGCGGCCGTTGCCGTGTCCAGGGCGACACCTTGCGGCAAGCCGGCTCCGATCGTGATCACACGGTTGCGGTCGTTGCGCTTGATCGAGGATACGCCTTCCGAATAGTCGATGTCAGCGACGCTCGACAGCGGAACTGTTGCGCCGGAGGCGGTGCGGATCTTGAGCGCACGGATCGCAGCGAGATCCTGACGGAAGTCGATCGATGCCTGAACCCGGATCGGGATCTGACGATTGTCGAGCGAGATTTTCGGCAGGGATGCGTCTACATCGCCAATGGTCGCCACGCGGACTGTCTGGGCAATCTGTTGGGCCGTAATGCCCAGCCTTGCTGCCTCATCGGCACGGGGACGGATCTGCAATTCCGGACGGGGCAGGGCGCCCTCGGCACTGACATTGGCCAGTTCAGGAACCTGCCGCAGCCTCGATTCCAGAATGGAAACCGCCTTGTCGAGGTCAGCTTCATTCTGAGAGAGGAAGTTGAATGAGATATCGCGTTCACCCCGGTCATTGAGCTTGATAACGCGAATATCCGGGATGGAGGCCAGCTTGGCGAAGATCTCTTCTTCAATATCCCATTGCGGACGAACACGTCCGTTCTCCGGAAGCTTCGGCAGATATTGGCCAATCAACGGAATGCCACCCAGACCCTTGTTGACGAGCGTCTTGGCCAGGGAGTGCTCGATGCGATCGAGCGTGAGTGTCACGGAGGCCCGGCGCAATTCGACATCACCGCGCGGCGAGGTGCCGCCGAGAACGAAGATGCTGCTGACATCGCGGGTATCCTTGATGGCTGCATATATCTCGTCCGTCTTGCGTTCGGTTTCTCCAAGCGTCGCATTCGGCGGCAGTTCGACAGACAGGACGATGCGGCCCGCGTCTTCCGGCGGAATGAAGCTTCCGGGGATACCGGCGAGCAGCATGATCGAACCGATAAGGCAGAGGATGGCAACGCCGATCGTCGCAAGGCGCGAGTACCAGCGCCGAGTGGTCAGGCGGACCAAGCGAGTATAGGCTTTCAGCGTGGTGCTGTCGTTGTCGTGATGGTCATCCATCGCGTCTTCGGCACGCATCAGGTAGGCAGCCATCATCGGGGTGATGAGACGTGCAACCATTAGAGAGAAGAAGACGGAGAAGGCAACCGTCAGACCGAACTGAATGAAATACTGGCCCGGAATACCCGGCATGAAGGAGACGGGGACAAAGACCGCAATGATCGTAAAGGTGGTGGCGATAACGGCCAGACCGATTTCGTCAGCGGCATCAATGGCAGCCCGGTACGGAGTCTTGCCCATCTTGATATGGCGGGCGATGTTTTCCACTTCAACGATGGCGTCATCGACCAGAATGCCGGTTGCCAGCGTCAGCGCGAGGAAGCTCACCAGATTGAGCGAGAAACCCATCAGGTCCATGACCCAGAAGGTCGGGATCGCCGACAGCGGCAGGGCGACTGCGGCAATTAGCGTTGCGCGCCAGTTGCGCAGGAAGAGCAGGACCACGATGACGGCGAGGATCGCGCCCTCGACCAGCGTATGCATCGCTGCTTCAAAGTTGCCATAGGTAAAATATACCGAGTCATCGATCATTTCGATCTGGACGTCCGGATGGTCGGCTCGCACCTGCGCAAGGCTCGCCGCTACCGTTTCGGCGACAGTGACCTCACTCGCACCCTTGGCACGGAAAACGGCAAAGGACACGACCGGGTTTCCGTCATGGCGGGCAAACGAGCGGGGCTCTTCATAGGTGTCCGTGATCGTGCCAAGATCGGAAAGTTTTACGAAGCGTCCACCGGGAAGTGAAATCGTTGTATCGGCAAGGCTTGCAACATCGCGATTGTCACCCAATGTGCGGATCGACTGCTCTGCGCCGGCAACCTGACCCCGACCAGAACCCAGATCGATATTGGTGCCGCGAAGCTGGCTGCTGATATCGGCCGCTGTCACGCCCAAGGCATCAAGGCGGTTCGGGTCCAGTTCGACGCGCACTTCGCGCTCGGCGCCGCCATAGCGGTCAACACGCCCGATGCCCGGCTCGCCTTGCAGCGCCCGGGTCACGGTGTCGTCGACGAACCAGGACAGTTCAGCCAGGTTCATGTTCGGCGAAGATACGGCAAAGCTCTGGATCGCCTGACCTTCGACATCGATCTTGGACACAATGGGCTCTTCAACGGTCGCCGGCAGATCGCCCCTGATCCGATCAATCGCGTCCTTCACGTCCTGCACCGCCTGTTCGGTCGGAACCTCCATGCGGAACATGACGACGGTCTGGGACTGGCCGTCGGTGACGGTCGAATTGATTTCGTCGACGCCGGTAATCGATGCAACCGCGTCTTCGATTTCCTTGGTGACCTGGCTCTCAAGCTCGGCAGGCGAGGCGCCGCTTTGTCCAACAGTGATGGACACCAGCGGAACGTCGATGTTCGGGAAGCGCGTAATCGGCAGCGCGTAGAACGACTGGATGCCGACGACCAGAAGCAGCACGAATGTGAGGATTGGCGCAATCGGATTTCGAATTGACCATGCAGAGAAATTCATGGTGCTCGTGGCCTCTTAGTTGGAAACGCTGCTGTCGTCATCGACCGGACGGATTCGATCGCCCTCGCGAACGAATACACCGGCCTTGGCGACAACCTTGTCGCCCTCCTGAAGTCCACCGGTAACCTGGATGAATGGACCATCCTGAATGCCGGTTTCAATGTCGACGAGGCGCACGGTGCCGTTTTCGACAACCCGCACCGTCGAGCCATTCCGATTGCTCGTGACTGCCGTCAAGGGCAGGGCAATACTGTTTGCCTCACCCACCCGGATCTCCACGCTGCCATACATGCCGGCACGCGCAGCTGCATCGTCATCAATTGCGATATGCACGGACCCGAGACGCGTCACGGGGTCAACAACCGGAGAGACCAGTCTGATCGATCCGCTGAGAGGCTCGGCACTGCCAGCGACAGTTACCACGGCCGGCTGACCTTCCTTCAACCTCAGAATAGAGCTTTCCGTCACATCTGCAACCAATTCGATCTCGCCGTCGCGAATGATCGTGAAGAGCGGCTGGCCGCCGCCGCTTGCAATTGCACCGATCCGGGCGTTGCGCACCGATACCGTTCCGGACACCGGTGCCTTGATCTCGGTTCTGGCAAGCCTCAGGTCGATGTCTGCCACCTGACTGTCGATAACCTTGATATCGGCTTCGGCAACGGTGATGGATTGATTTGCAGTTTCTGCACGGGCGGTGGCGCTGGCGAGGCTTGTTTCGGCCTGATCGCGTTGAGAGGTGGAGACGCTGCCGGCCTCGGCCAGCCGGGCGGCGCGGTCGAACTGGCGTTGCGCCTCCCGAAGGTTGGCCTCAGCTTCCGTCGCCTGGGCACGGAACTGGGCGAGTGCGGCTTCGGCCTTTGCCCGGTTGGCCAGCAACTGGCTCTTCTGCAGTAGAAGCGTATCATCGCTCAAACGAGCGACCACGCTACCTGCCTCGACGCGGTCGCCAACGTCGGCTTCCAGTGACTTGATCTGGAGCCCTTCGACTTGGGGCTGCACATAGACTTCTTCCGTTGCCCGAATAGTGCCGGCTGCGAGCACGCGGTCAACCAGATCACGCGGCTTTGCCGTCGTGACAACAATCGCGGGAAGGTTCTGTTCTATGGTGGTTGCTGCGGTTTCCTGCGCAAAGGCCACCGATGCGGACAAGAAAAATGCAGCGGTGGCCAGAACCGTCCTGCTGCGGTTGAAACTCGGCATGGATAACTTCCCCGTCAAAGTCGTTCAGTGCTGCTTACTACGCAGTCGTCTAACAATCGGCTCACCAGTCGCATAAAATGCCAGGCAACAGCTGGTGCCGGCCCTCAGAGTGCTGATGGCGCGGAATCGTCACTTGAAGTGGTGATGTTACGTCCGCATGCAAGAGCTGCGTATGTCAAAAACAGTTATGACCGATATTTTTTCCAAGATCGGCTCACAGTGTTGCCAAATTATCAGCAATTGCTAAAAATCGTATGTGTTGCATAGAAAAAAGGACGCGAAGGGGATTTGCCCTCCGCGTCCTTCCATCCTGCAGCTCGCAAGCTGCTCAATCAGTTCAGCGCAGCATCGGTGATTGCAGTCGTGAACGCGCCTTCCGGCTCCTTGCTGATAACCGGATCAGAGCCACCGCCGAGCAGTGTCTTGACGGTGCGCTCGTAGTCGGCCGGATCAAGGGCCCCGTTCGAGCCAGCCGTGAGCTTGGCGACTTCGCCCATCATGCGTTTCTGATGAACCTCGGTCTGAGCGCCTGAGGCGTCATTTTCCAGAACGATTTCAGCGGCTTCATCTGGGTTTTGCTCAGCATACTTCCACCCCTTCATCGAGGCGCGGACGAACTTGACCATCTTTTCCTTGAAAGCTGGATCTTCCAGGCGGTCCTCAAGCACGTAGAGACCGTCTTCAAGGGTCGCGACGCCTTCGTCTTCATACTTGAAGGTCACAAGTTCTTCCGGCTTGATGCCGGCGTCGATGACCTGCCAGTATTCGTTATAGGTCATGGTCGAGATGCAGGCTGCCTGCTTCTGGAGAAGTGGGTCGACGTTGAAGCCCTGCTTCAGCACGGTCACGCCATCCGGCGAACCGTCGGTCTTGATGCCGAGCGTGCTCATCCAGGAGAGGAAGGGATATTCGTTACCGAAGAACCAGACACCGAGCGTCTTGCCCTTGAAGTCTTCCGGCGTGGTGATGCCGCTTTCCTTCAGACATGTGAGCATCATGCCCGATGACTTGAACGGCTGGGCAATGTTGACGAGCGGCACGCCTTTTTCGCGGGTTGCGAGTGCAGACGGCATCCAGTCAACAATGACATCAGCGCCGCCACCGGCGAGAACCTGGGGAGGCGCAATATCCGGGCCGCCGGGCTTGATTTCAACGTCGAGGCCTTCTTCTTCGTAGAAGCCCTTGTCCTTGGCGACGTAATAGCCAGCGAACTGGGCCTGGGTCACCCATTTCAGCTGGAGCGTCACCTTGTCGGCAGCTGAGGCCTGCATGGCCGTCAGCGAGACGGCTGCTGCCAGCAGCAAGGATGCGAGTTTGACAGTCATTTCAGTTCCCTCTTTTGTAGTTACGTCCGTCCACCACGGACGGACGGATGCCAGAAGGTGACCGCGCGTTCTGCGAGTGCCACCACTCCGTAGAAGATCGAGCCGGCGAGTGCGGCAACCGCAATCTCGGCCCAGACCATGTCGACATTGCTGCGTCCCACTTCCGTGGAAATCCGGAACCCCATGCCGACGATCGGGGTGCCGAAAAACTCAGCGACGATGGCGCCGATCAGCGCGAGCGTCGAATTGATTTTCAAGGCGTTGAAGATGAAAGGCCAGGCGGCCGGTAGCCGCAGACGGATCAGCGTCTGCCACCAGCTGGCCGCATAGGTGCGCATCAGGTCGCGCTCCATATGGCTGGCTGCGGCCAGACCCTGAACCGTGTTGACCAGCATCGGGAAGAAGGTCATGACGACAACGACCGCGACCTTGGATGGCCAGTCGAAGCCGAACCACATGACCATGATCGGGGCGATGCCAACGACCGGTAGCGCCGAGACGAAATTGCCGATGGGCAGCAATCCCCTCTGCAGGAAGGGCGAGCGGTCGATCAGGAGCGCGACAATAAAGCCGAGGCCGCAGCCGGCGACATAGCCCGTCAGCACGGATTTCAGGAAAGTCTGCTGGAAGTCGGCCCAGAGGATATGGGTCGAAACCGTGATGCGAGCCCAGATCATGGAGGGCGCCGGAAGAAGGATCGAGGGGATCTCGAAGCCCTTGACCACACATTCCCAGATGACCAGCAGGGTCACGCCGAAAAGCACTGGCACGAAGATGCCAATGGTTCGGCGGGCGGCTTCGGATTTCGGCTGAAGCCGCACGAGATATTCGTTGATGCCCCAGGCGACGAGCCAGAAGACGAGGGCAAAGGCGAGATAACCGTTCATGGCTTGACCCCCATGCGTGCAAGAACCCTGGTATGGGCCATGCCGACAATCGAGACGAGGAGGGCAGCCAGCCCCGCCGCCATGAAGAGTGCTGCCCAGATCTGGATGGTCTGACCATAATAGGAGCCGGAGAGAAGGCGCGCGCCAAGACCTGCGACAGCCCCGGTCGGCAATTCGCCCACGATTGCACCGACCAGCGAGATGGCGATCGCCACTTTCAAAGAGGTGAAGAGATAGGGCATCGAGGCTGGCCAGCGCAGTTTCCAGAAGATCTGGGAGCTGCTGGCATTATAGGTATGCATCAGGTCGAGCAGCAGAATGTCCGGGCTGCGCAAGCCCTTCACCATGCCGACAACAATCGGGAAGAAGGAAAGATAGGTGGATATCAGTGCCTTGGGCATCAATCCGGAGATCCCGATCGAATTCAAAACAACGATGATCATCGGCGCGATGGCAAGAATCGGGATTGTCTGGGAGGCGATCACCCAGGGCATCAGCGACTTGTCCATGGCCCGGTTGTGCACAATGGAGATCGCGAGCGTAATGCCAAGTACTGTTCCCATGGCAAAGCCGAGCAGCGTTGCCGACAGGGTGATCCACGCGTGGTAGATAAGGCTGCGTTTCGAGGTCACGGCCTTGTTGACCGTTGTATCCCAAAGCTCCGCCACTATCTGATGCGGTGCCGGCAGCACCGGGCGATCCTGGGCAAAGGTCCGCTCGACAATCTGGCCGAAGGTGATTTCTTCCCCGGCGCGCGCCGCCTGATCACGCACGAAGGGCGCATTCAGATAGACGACAAAGATGTGCCAGATCACGAGGATTGCGAAAAGCACGGTCAGAACCGGCAGAACGCGGTCACGGAAGAGGGAAGGGGCGGTCATGAGCGTCCCTCATGGTGCAAGAACGCTGTGAGATGAGCCTCTAGCGTTACGGCTATGTAGTCAGGGTTGTCTATAACCTGATCATTGTCGAAGCGGATGACTTTGAACCCCTGTGACCTCAGGTAGGCATCACGTCGGACATCGTGTTTGCGACCAGCTTCGGTTTCATGGCTGTCTCCATCGACCTCAACAACCAGCCTCGCCGCGAGCCACGCGAAGTCGGCGATGTAGGGGCCAATTGGCGTTTCCCGTCTGAAGCGAGCGCCGCGCTGTCTGAATTGTCTGAGAATGTCCCACATTTCTCGTTCGGCTTTGGTCAGTTCTCGTCTCAGAGATCGAGCGCGATTTCGGGTTTTGGGATCAATGTTGGAATGCGGCATGTAATCGTGCCTTCCCTCAATGGAGGAGCTAGCGATTTCCCCTCCCCAACCCCTCCCCACAAGGGGGAGGGGCTTTTCCGCCGCCCTCATGCCAGAGGAAGTCCCCCGCAGCCGTTGCGCAGGGTCTAGAGTGATCGACGCCTCACTCGCTGCAATCACCGTATCTGGCGACATTACAACGGGCATTGAACTCAGTGATTTGGAAGACGCGAAATTGCGGGCGTCAAAGCCCCTCCCCCTTGTGGGGAGGGGTTGGGGAGGGGAGCTTTTCTGGGGCGAGACACTATTCGTCATAGCTATGCCCCGCTTTCAGACCCTCGCGGACCCGGTGTGCGATTTCCAGAAACTCCGGCGTCTCGCGGATATCGAGCGGGCGTTCCTTGGGAAGCGTTGATTCGATCACGTCGGTGACACGACCCGGACGCGGGCTCATGACGACGATCTTGGTCGAAAGGTAAACGGCCTCGGGAATTGAGTGCGTGACGAAGCAGATCGTCTTGTTGGTCCGGTCCCAGAGCTTCAGCAATTGTTCGTTCAGGTGGTCGCGGACGATTTCGTCAAGCGCGCCAAAAGGTTCGTCCATCAGCAGGAGGTCGGCGTCAAAGGCGAGCGCGCGGGCAATCGAGGCGCGCTGCTGCATGCCGCCGGAAAGCTGCCAGGGGTATTTCTTGGCAAAGCCCGAGAGGTTGACGAGTTCGAGCGTCTGTTCCACCCGCTTCTTCATCTCTGCAGACGTGTAGCCCATGATTTCGAGCGGCAGAGCGATGTTCTTTTCGATCGTCCGCCAGGGATAGAGGGCGGCTGCCTGAAAGACATAGCCATAGGAGCGGGCGAGGCGGGCCTCACCCGGTGTCATGCCATTGACCTTGATGTCGCCGTCGGTGTGCTTTTCGAGATCGGCAATCACCCGCAGGAAGGTGGTCTTGCCGCAACCGGAGGGGCCGATGAAGGAGACGAAGTCGCCCTTCTTGACCTCAAGGTTTACATTGGACAAGGCGTGCACCGGGCCATCTCCCGTCTCGAAGGTGAGACAGAGATCCTTGGCGGAGACGACGGAATAATCACTCTTCATCAGGCGAACCAATCGACGTGTTGCGGAGACGTCTCGTCTCCGTCATGCTGAAAACTGCCGGCGGAACGGGAGGGAAGCCGTCCGGCTCTTGTTGAATATGCCCTTTGGTCTGAACAAGGACTGCGCATATGAACGATGTTATCGAAAAGCCCACATGCCGCGTTGTTCGGCCCGGAGCCACTTTTGATGGACAGCAGGGGCTCAGCTATTTTGAAGGCATTGCGGCCCAGACGGTCGGTTCGACCGGATTGTGTATGCATCTTGTGACCATTCCGCCGGGTGCACGCGCCAGAGCGCATCTGCACGAAAATCACGAGACGGCGATCTATTGCCTCTCGGGCCAGGCCTATACCTGGTTCGGCGAGCGGTTGGAGGAGCATGTCGTGCTGCATGCCGGTGAGCTTATGTATATCCCCGCCGGTGTGCCGCATCTGCCGGCCAACCTGTCCAATGCGCCGTGTACGGCTGTGATTGCCCGAACTGATCCCAACGCGCAGGAGAGCGTCGTTCTGCGTCCGGACCTCGATCATCTGGTGTCGTTCTGATCTCATGGGCACCGTCCCAACGGCCCCCAGCTCGCACCTTCGGCAAGCTTTACCGTGATCCGGTCGTATTCCGAGACCTGGATATCAAGTTCGATGTCGGCCTGCTCGCCGCTGTCGCGAGCGCTGCAGGCGGCTTGTACGGCGTAGCCCCTGGCGCTGCTCGCCAGCACCTTGCGGAACTGGCAGACAGAAACGGCGGTCGCGACTTCGTTTGGCGTCAGGAGGAACAGAGTGTCTTCGTTCGTGGGAACACCCGTGCGGGCATAGAGGCATCCGTCTGCCGTGCCGAAGCTGCCGCCAAGCGGCAGTACGTCTGCCTTCAGCGTCCCCGGCAGGGCCAGGGACGCCAGAACCAGAACGGATACCAATCGCCCCCCTTGCATCTCAGACCCCGGTTGCCGGAATGCCGGTGCGCTCCACCTTGCGGGGAGCGACCAGTTCCTTCCAGGTCGAAAGGGCCTTGTTCACGGCGGTGAAGGGTTCGCGCTTGATGAACTTGCCATGGCCCTCGCGCGTCTTGACGGTTGCTTCTTCGATGGCGACCACGCCGCGTGTCAGCGTATAGCGTGGCAGGCCGGTCACTTCCTTGCCCTCAAAGACATTGTAGTCGATCGCAGACTGCTGAGTGCTCGCCGAGATCGTCTTTGAACGCTTCGGATCCCAGACGACGATATCGGCATCGGCGCCGACGAGGATCGCGCCCTTTTTCGGGTAGATGTTCAGGATCTTGGCGACATTGGTGGAGGTCACGGCAACGAACTCATTCATCGTCAGGCGACCGGTGTTGACACCATGGGTCCAGAGCATCGACATGCGATCTTCCAGGCCGCCGGTGCCATTCGGGATCTTGGCGAAATTGCCGACGCCATAGCGCTTCTGTTCGCTGGTGAAGGCGCAGTGGTCGGTTGCGACGACTGACAGCGACCCTGACTGCAGGCCGGCCCAGAGACTGTCCTGATGCTGTTTGTTGCGGAAGGGGGGCGACATCACCCGGCGGGCGGCGTGGTCCCAGTCCTTGTTGAAATATTCGCTTTCATCCAGCGTCAGATGCTGGATCAGCGGCTCGCCATAAACACGCATCCCCTTGGCGCGGGCGCGGCGGATCGCTTCATGGGCCTGTTCGCAGGAGGTGTGCACGACATAGAGCGGCACGCCCGCCATGTCGGCCAGCATGATTGCGCGGTTGGTCGCTTCGCCCTCGACTTCCGGCGGACGAGAATAGGCATGGCCTTCCGGTCCGTCATTGCCTTCGGCGAGCAGCTTGGCCGTCATCGAGGCAACGACATCGCCGTTTTCGGCATGCACCATCGGCAGGGCGCCGAGCTCGGCGCAGCGCTGGAAAGAGGCGAACATCTCGTCGTCATTCACCATCAGCGCGCCCTTATAGGCCATGAAATGCTTGAAGGTGTTGATGCCCTTTTCCTGAACCACCACCTTCATCTCGTCGAAGATGCGCTCGTTCCAGCCGGTCACCGCCATATGGAAAGAGTAGTCGGCATTGGCGCGACCGCTCTTGTTGTCCCACATGGTCAGTGCTTCCAGAAGGGACTGGTCCGGTGCCGGCAGACAGAAGTCTACGACCATCGTCGTGCCACCGGCCAGACCGGCACGGGTCCCGCTTTCGAAGTCATCGGCGGAATAGGTGCCCATGAAGGGCATTTCCAGATGCACATGCGGATCGATCCCGCCCGGCATGACATAGCAGCCCGTGGCATCGAGCACTTCCGAACCGGAGAGGTTCGGCCCGATCTCGACAATCACGCCGCCCTCGATCTTGATGTCAGCCTTGTAGGTCAGATCGGCGGTAACGATGGTCCCGTTCTTGATGACTGTGCTCATGTTGTCTCTCCCCGTCTGGTGTTCTTGATTGTGACGCACTTTCTTCGTTGAGGCATAGTGCGGAGCGAGCCTTTCATCACGCGACGATCTCCGCTGTCTCCAGAACGGCCTGCAGCAGGACATCGCAGCCCGCTGCGGCCCAGTCCTTCGAGATCTCCTCGGCCTCGTTGTGCGACAGGCCGCCGACACAGGGACACATGATCATGGTTGAAGGCGCAACCCTTGCGGCCCAGCAGGCGTCGTGGCCGGCGCCGGAGATGATGTTCATGTGGCTGTAGCCGAGGCGTTCGGCGGCGTTCCGGACGCTTGCAACCAGCGTTTCGTCAAAAGTGACGGGATCGAAATGGCCAACGGCCTCTACCGAACAGCCGACGCCAAGGGCAGCACAGATTTCGGCCGCCTGTGCCTCGATCTTGGCACGCATTCGGTCGAGCTTTTCCTGTGACGGCGTGCGAATATCGACGGTGAAGACGACGGTGCCCGGAAGCACATTGCGGGAATTCGGCGAGAATTTCATCTGCCCGACGCCGCCGACGGCACCTGGCTGTTCGCTCATGGCGACCTCCTGGACCATTTCCAGGATCCGCGCCATGGCCAGGCCGGCATTGACGCGCATGTTCATTGGCGTGGAGCCGGTATGGGCCTCCCTGCCAGTCAGGGTGAATTCGAGCCACCAGAGGCCCTGACAGTGGGTGACCACGCCGATCTGCTTTTGCTCGGCTTCGAGGATCGGACCCTGTTCGATATGGTATTCGAAATAGGCATGCATCTTTCGTGCGCCCACTTCCTCATCGCCCAGCCAGCCGATGCGCTTCAACTCGTCGCCGAAACTCTTTCCCTCCATATCCTTGCGGTTATAGGCGTAGTCGAGTGTGTGCATGCCAGCGAAGACGCCGGATGCCAGCATGGCTGGCGCAAAGCGTGCGCCTTCCTCGTTCGTCCAATTGGTCACGACGATCGGATGCTTCGTCTTGATGCCGAGGTCATTCATGGTGCGCACCAGCTCGAGGCCGGCCAGCACGCCGAGCACGCCGTCATATTTGCCGCCTGTCGGCTGGGTGTCGAGATGGCTCCCGACATAGACGGGAAGGGCATCCGGATCGGTGCCCGCGCGCGTCATGAACATGGTGCCCATCTGGTCGACGCCCATGGTGAGACCAGCGTCCTCGCACCAGCGCTGAAACAGTCTGCGACCTTCGGCATCTTCATCTGTCAGGGTCTGGCGATTGTTGCCGCCGGCAATGCCGGGGCCAATCTTCGCCATTTCCATCAGCATGTCCCAGAGCCGATCTCCGTTCACACGCAGGTTCGTGCCGGTTTGCGCCGTCATCCGATTATCCTCACCTGTTCTCATGCGGCCACGTTTCGTGGTCCGACTATTCCCCTGTCGTGGCGAGCGGATTGTTTTGTTCTTTCCACTTGCCTATCGGTTGTTGCCTTTCTTCTGCAACTGTCCAATAATTTGACCGACTGGTAAAACATTACAGCTTCCGGCGCGGCACTCAAGCCGAAAATCGGAAAAAATCACGACAAAAAACTGGGCAATTGCTCACAAAATGTGCGTCAGTATTCTTGTTTTATATCAAGACTTTACTGGCTGGGTGGGGTGGAAATGGCGATACCGAGAGCAGCGCAAACCTTGAGGCGAACCCGCATCCAGGAAGAGAAGGAAGAAATCATCCTTGAAGCCGCTCTCGAAGTCTTCTCGCAGCGTGGCTTTCACGGCTCCACGATCGACCAGATCGCAGACGTCGCGGGCATGTCGAAACCCAATCTGCTTTACTACTTCCGGACCAAGGAGGCGATGCATCGCGCCCTGATCGACCGTGTGCTGGAAAACTGGCTGGAGCCGCTGAAGGCATTTGACGCCGATGGTGATCCGGAGGAGGAGCTTTGCTCCTATATCCGCCGCAAACTGGAAATGGCACGCGATTTTCCCCGGGAAAGCCGGCTGTTTGCCAATGAAGTGCTGCAGGGCGCGCCGCATATCATCGGTGTTCTCGAAGGGCCGCTGAAGGAGCTGGTTGACGAAAAGGCCGAGGTCATCGAGGCCTGGATCAAGGCTGGCAAGATCCGACATTGCGATCCGAGACACATGATATTCTCCATCTGGTCAACGACCCAGCATTACGCAGACTTCGATGTTCAGGTGAAAGCGGTCCTCGGCCCAGGGCAGGACGGCGACGATCGCTTCGAGCAGGCGGCACAGTTTCTGGAACAGCTTTTTGTCGACGGACTGATTCGTCCGGTGGATGTCGCCCTCGCTGATAGTTGATGCTTATTCAATCCCGCAGAAGTCCCATGACCAGCAATCCTGCTGCCGTGACCAGCGCGCCGACGAAAACGGCAGGCGATGCCCAGCCGTTACCAAGAACACCTTCCAGCAGGATGATAAAGGTTGGCGTCAGGTAGCCATAGCCGAGCACTTTCGGCGCTGGCAGACGCATTGAGGCATATTGCAACAACATGAAGGTCAGTGCGGTGGTGACAACCGAGAGATAGAGGATCGTGGCCCAGACTGTCAGAGGCAGCGCGGCAAAATCTGTCTCGGCAAGAGGAACAGCACCACCCGGTAACAGCCAGGGGATGGTGAAGACTATAACCCAGAAGCCAAAGGCAAGCGGGTTTTCGCCATGGCCGAATTTGCGGATAAGCGGCACATAGGCACCGTGACAGATCACTCCGACCAGGTAAATCAGCTCGCCGGTGCCGATATCAAAGGAAAGGATCGCTGCCACATCGGCGCGAAAGATAACCCAGATGGCACCCAGGGCAGCAATGATCAGGGCGGACAAGACGTCCGGCCGCGTGCGCTGGCCAATGAAAATCAGGGCGAAACCTGCACTGATCAGCGGCATCAGGGTAAAGACCGCACCCGTCTGGACCGGACTGGTAAACTCCAGCGCGGTGAACATGGTCACCATATAGACAGCAATCAGGCCACCCAGGATGGCGAAGCGCCAGATGCGGCGGGGCAGGGAAAAGGGCACGCGCAAGACGGCAAAGGTCAGCAAGCCCATGACGAGAACAGTCAGCAGATAACGCCAGAGCGTCAGCGGACCGGCATCCATGTGGCGTGCGGCCATGCCACCGAAAGAGAAAGATCCGGCAATCAGGGCCGCGAAGAGCAGCATGGCGAGATGGGCCTTCAGCTTTTCCCGACCCTTGGCATGGATCAGCAGGGCATTGCCGGTCGGCTTTACGGCTTCCGTCTCCGACATTCTGCCCTCCTTGGCGGGCAGGCTGTCACTTGACCCGGTCCGCAATCTCATTCATCTGGCTTCATGATCCCCGAAGGATGCCCCGTCGGCGGCCACTCCGCCTGTGCAGTTACTGGAAAGTGCAATTGATGACAATCACGATCGGCTTCGCAGATACCGACCGCAAGACCAGCGATGTGCTGGAAGATGTAATCCAGTCCATGGATGGTGAACACATCACGCTTCGCGAAATCCTGTCGAAGATGGGGGAGAGCGGCCTCCTGCTCCTGTGCGGCCTGTTGTCCTTGCCCTTTCTCGTCCCCGTGTCGATCCCGGGCGTTTCGACAGTGTTTGGTGCCGGCATTGTGCTGATCGGTATCGCGATCACCTTCAATCGCTTGCCTTGGCTGCCGTCGAAGATCGCCGATCGGCGGCTTGACCGGGAAAAGCTGGTTCCAGTCCTTAAGCGCGGGGTCACCATCCTGCGCAAGGTCGATCGCTATATTCGCCCGCGCCTGCCGTTCCTGACAACGGGTGTGCTGATGAACCGGATCAACGGCCTGATGTTGACGGGGGCAGGTGTCCTTCTGATGGCACCGCTTGGTTTCGTGCCCTTTTCCAATACGCTGCCTGGCGTCGCCATCCTCTGCATGTCGGCTGGTATTTCGCAGCGGGACGGAGCGATGGTGGCCGCCAGCTATGCGCTGATTGCTGCGACAATTCTCTATTTCAGCATCATCGTGCTTCTGGCTGTGAGCGCCGGACAGAGCCTGACGGGACTGGGTGGGTGATCGACGGACGAGCGCCGGCTCGCTTCCCGTCCAGGGTGATCTTGCTCCAGCCGCGATAGCCCGCAACGACAGCCTTTTGCCCAAACCAGCCCCGCCCGCCTGGTTCGACTTGTCAAACAAAGAAGGGGCGCTCGCGCGCCCCACCATTGCTCGGCCGGCCTTTCCCTTATTCCGCAGCCTGAACCGCCATCGGATTGTTCGGATGGGTCGTCCAGTTGGCGTAGTTGGGGTCGACCGGCTTGCCGGTGCGCTGGTCGATCGTGCCGGGTTCGAGGCCGACCATGGTGATGCAGTTTTCGACCGGACAGACATTGACGCAGAGATTGCAGCCGACGCATTCGTCTTCCATCACCTCGAACTTCCTCACGCCATCAACGATGCTGGTGATTGCCTGGTGCGAGGTGTCCTCGCAGGCGATGTGGCAGCGACCGCACTTGATGCAGGCATCCTGATCGATATGGGCTTTCGCCACATAATTGAGGTTGAGATACTTCCAGTCGGTGACATTCGGCACGGCGCGTCCGCAGATATCATCCAGCGAGCGGTGGCCCTTGGCATCCATCCAGTCATTGAGGCCCGAGATCATCTCCTGGACGATCTTGAAGCCATAGGTCATGGCGGCGGTACAGACCTGCACGTTGCCAGCACCCAGCGCCAGGAATTCGGCCGCATCACGCCAGGTCGTAACACCGCCGATGCCGGATATCGGCAGGCCATAGGTTTCCGGGTCGCGGGCGATTTCGGAGACCATGTTGAGCGCGATCGGCTTCACCGCCGGGCCGCAATAGCCGCCATGGCTGCCCTTGCCGCCAATGCTGGGGTTCGGCGAGAAGTTGTCGAGATCGACCGATACGATCGAGTTGATCGTGTTGATCAGCGACACGGCATCGGTGCCGCCGCGCTTGGCGGCGCGGGCCGGGTTGCGGATATCGGTGATATTGGGCGTCAGCTTGGTGATGACGGGCATGCGGGTATATTGCTTGCACCAGCGCACGACCATTTCGATATATTCCGGCACCTGACCGACGGCTGACCCCATGCCGCGCTCGGACATGCCGTGCGGACAGCCGAAATTCAGCTCGATGCCATCAGCGCCTGTTTCTTCGACGAGCGGCAGGATCGCCTTCCACTCTTCCTCGACGCAGGGCACCATGATCGAGGCGACAAGCGCCCGATCCGGCCAGTTCTGCTTCACCATTTTCATCTCCTGCAGGTTCACCTGCAGGGGGCGGTCGGTGATCAGTTCGATATTGTTGAGGCCAAGAAGGCGGCGGTCTGCGCCCCAGATTGCGCCATAGCGCGGGCCGTTGACGTTGACGACCGGCGGGCCTTCCGAGCCCAAAGTCTTCCAGACGACGCCGCCCCAGCCCGCCTTGAAGGCGCGCTCGACGTTATAGGCCTTGTCGGTCGGTGGGGCAGAGGCCAGCCAGAAGGGGTTGGGCGACTTGATGCCGACGAAGTTATTGCGAAGATCAGCCATTGTTCAAATCCTCTCTAAGCGTTGCGTCATGCGACTGCGGTCACGCCCGCCGTCATGACGGCGAGAGAGCGGTTGATGCTTTCGGCCGCATCGCGGCCCATGGCGACGGCAGAGACCGTCAGGTCCTGACCTCCGAAGGCGCAGTCGCCGCCGGCCCAGACTCCCGGGATCGAGGTGCGGCCTTCGGCGTCGATGGCGATCTTGCCGCCTTCGAGCTTAAGCCCGTCAAGACCCTGGCCGTCGAGCTTCTGGCCGATGGCAACCAGAATCTGGTCCGCCTTGATCTCGACTGTGTGGCCGGTGCCCTTCATCAAGCCGTTTTCGAGATGGGTGTATTCGAAGGTGATCGACGAGCAGTGGCCGTGGTGATGGGCGACTTCCTTCGGCTGCAGCCAGTGGCGGATATGCACACCCTTCGAGGCTGCCAGATCCTGCTCGAACTCGGAGGCATTCATGTGCTCCTTGCCGCGGCGATAGCAGATGGTGACATTTTCCGCGCCGAGAAGCTTGGCCTGGACTGCCGCATCGATGGCCGTCATGCCGCCGCCGATGACGACGACGTCACGCCCGACCGGAACGTCTGCCTTATCGTCCGCCTGGCGAAGATTGGCGATGAATTCGACGGCATCGAGCACGCCATTGATCTGGGCACCCGGGATGTTGAGCGCATTGACATTGCCAAGACCGGCCCCGATGAAGACGGCGTCATGCTTGGCCTGAAGGTCGGCCAATGTGAAATCGCGGCCCATCATCTGGCCATCAAGCACGTCGATGTTGCCGAGTGACAGGATGTAATCGACTTCCTGCTGGGCAAAGTCGTTGGGCGTCTTATAGGCGGCGATTCCGTATTCGTTGAGGCCGCCAGCCTTTTCGCGGGCTTCATAGACAGTGACCTGATGACCGTGCATGGCAAGCCGATGCGCGGCAGCCAGACCTGCGGGACCTGCCCCGATCACGCCGACAGTTTTGCCCGTGGATGGGCCGGGCGTGTAGAACTGGCGGCCCTGTTCGATGGCAATGTCGGTCGCATAGCGCTGCAGGCGTCCGATCTCGACCGGGCGCTCCTCGGCCGTGTTGCGCACACAGGCCTCTTCGCAGAGCGTTTCGGTGGGACAGACGCGGGCGCACATGCCGCCGAGAATGTTCTGGTCAAAGATCGTCTTGGCCGAGCCGAGCGGATTGCCGGTCGAGATCTGACGGATGAACATCGGAATGTCGATGGCCGTCGGACAGGCGGTCATGCAGGGCGCGTCATGACAGAAATAACAGCGGTCGGCGGCGACAAGCGCCTCGTGATCGCCGAGGCGTGGATGCAAGTCAGAAAAATTCTTTGCATAATCGGCAGCGTCAAGCCGCCCGGCCTTGAGGCCCGGTTCCAGTCTTCGCATCGCAGTTCCCTCTTTATGTGTTCGAAGCGATAGGCAAAGCGTAATCCAGGAACAAAAATTTATCAAACGGTAAAAAAATCAAAATCAGAGAAAAACTCCAGGATTTGCAGGCACTCCAGACGTCGTTTGCGCAATTGCCAGGCAAATGCCTGTCGAATGTTCAGCAAAAACATGACCGAAAAAGTCATCTATATACTTTACTCTTTTTCTCATGTTTTGTATGGCTGAGGACAGGAAAGGGATTGTCGCGGGACATCCTTTGGCGTGAAGGAGGATGGTATGGCGAAGAAGAAGACGAAGCACGCCGCATGCAAGACCGGCGGCAATGCGACAGAGGTGCTGCCGCAGCGGACGCAGCCGGAAGTGAAGAGCTTCCTCTATGTCGGTGGCCGGGATTGCCAGGTTGCCCATCTTCGTCAGATCGCAACAAATTTCGGCGCGGAACTCATTCACCATGACGGCGGTTTGAGAGAAGCGGTCTCCCGCATCGACACCGTGCTGCCCTCGGTCGACTGTGTCTTCTGCCCCATCGACTGTATCAGCCACGATGCCTGTCTGCGGGTCAAAAGCGGATGCAAGAAGTTCGGCAAGACCTTCATTCCGCTTCGCAATGGTTCGAAGTCCAGCCTGGAACGAGCGCTGCAGACATTGAGCGAGAGGAATGGAAACGGATGAGTGACAATGGTGCCAACCGCGATCAGCGGGGTCTTGCAGGATTTCATGCGATAGCGCAGCAGCGCGGGGACGGATTGCTGCCGGAACTGGCAGGGCTGGTTTGCGGTGCTACACCTGAGACGGAATGCCCAGCAAGGGCCGAAGTGACGAATTGCGAAATCGTCACCTTGCCGGGCTTGCATGAAAGATCGAAACATCCCGCTTGTGTCGGGCTAAAGAGGGTTCCCGCCCAGATCATCGAATTTCCGGCGCCAAAATGGCAGAAGAATGCGACCCGGCAGGCATAGTCTGCTTTTGGTGGGGGAGGCGGCGCAGGATGAACCAGGACAACAACCATGGATCGCGCCGATCTCACCCCTGATAGACGCATGGATATCGTCCCGGTACTTCCATCTCTGGATTTCGCCCAGACAAGCGATTTCTACCGGAGCTATCTTGGCTTTGAGGAAATGCCCTTTTCCCATGACGATTACATGATCATCAGACGCGGTTGCGTCGAATTGCACTTCAGCCTCACACACGACCCTGGCCTTTGCCATGCCAGTTCGGTCATCATTCGCTTTCCCGATGTAAGACAAATCTACGACGCTCTTCGTGGCAGGGGCATTGATGTTATTCGTCCGTCTGTGCAGGGGCCAGGGGGACAAGTCTTCCACCTTCGGGACCCCCACGGGCTTTTGCTCATCTTCGCCGACGGTCTTGGCCAATGTCTCGCCAACGGTCATGGCGACGTCAGCAAAAGCGGGGTTGGCTGAGGTCATCAAGCCAAGAAAACTGAATCATGCGCTCTTTTGAGGCAGAAGAGCGCCGATTGTGCCAACCAGCCAGCCGGCAATCAATGTCATTCCACCAGTCGGTGCTGCCATTGCAAACAGGCCGCTCCCGACGAAGTGGCGCGAGACCAGGTCTCCGGCAAAAAGCAGCGTCCCGACGACCAGCAACCAGGCTGACACTGTGGCAAGACGCAACCGGTCCTGTAGTGCAGCCAGCGCGAGGATGGCTGGTGCATGGACGAGGCAAATCATGGAGGCCGGGCGCAACAATGCCTCTCCACCGGCATGGCTTGCCGCTGCCGCGAGTGCGACCCCTGCCGCACCTGCCAGACCGGCAATAGCGATAAGGGCGCGGGAGCTGGCTTTGATTGGGGACATGATCATTCCTTGTTCTGCATGTGATGAGCCAGGCGCAGTATGGGCTCCCAGATGATCTCACGTAGCTTCGGATTTTCGACCGTCTCGTCCATGGCACGCCGGAAGCAAAGCAGCCATTCGTCCCGTTCCACGGGCCCGATTTCGGCGACGAAGTGCCGCCGTCTCAGCATCGGATGGCCGCGCTTCTGCATGTAGATCGGCGGACCGCCGAGATAGCCGGTCAGATAGTCATAGAATTTTTCCTCGCTGCCAGTGAGGTCCGCCGGATGCACAGCACGGCAGTGCGATGCCTCGGGCAATGTGTCCATCAGCTCATAGAACCGGCGGCACAGGCGCTTGACGGTGTCGTCGCCGCCAATGGCCTCGTAGAGCGTGATCGCTTCCTCGCTCATGCGCGTTCCTTTCCTGATCGTTCTGCCTTTTCGCCGGCCTGATCGTCTGCTGCAATGACATTTCGCAAGACTGTGGCAAAGCGGCACAGAGCCTCGCAACGCAAAAGGAGCGGCTGATGAGGGCCGCTCCCTTCGGTTCGGGTCACGAAAACCAACTGCCTCAGATGTTGTTCATCAGAACCTTACGCAGCTTGTCGAAGAGTTCGTCGATCTGCTCGTGGGTGATGATCAGCGGCGGCGAGAGCGCGATGATGTCGCCGGTGGTGCGGATCAGCAGGCCGTCATTATAGGCGTTCAGGAAGGCGTTGAAGGCGCGCTTCGTTGGTTCGCCGTCGATCGGTTTCAGCTCGATCGCGCCGATCAGGCCGAGATTGCGGATATCGATGACATTGGGGCAGTCCCGCAGCGAGTGCAGCTTCTCTTCCCAGTAAGGCGCGATTTCGGCCGCACGGGTCAGCAGGTTCTCGTCGCGATAGGTGTCGAGCGTGCCGAGTGCTGCTGCGGATGCAATCGGGTTGCCGGAATAGGTGTAGCCATGGAAGAACTCGATCATGTGCTCGGGTCCCTGCATAAAGGCGTCATGGATCTCGGCGGTGACGAAGACCGCGCCCATCGGGATGACGCCATTGGTCAGGCCCTTGGCCGTGACCATGATGTCGGGCTTCACGTCGAAATACTGGGCGGCAAAGGGGGCGCCGAGGCGGCCGAAACCGGTGATGACTTCATCGAAGATCAACAGGATGCCGTGCTTGGTGCAGATCTCGCGCAGGCGCTGCAGGTAACCCTTTGGCGGGATGAGCACGCCGGTCGAGCCGGAGACGGGCTCGACGATGACGGCGGCAATGGTCGAAGCGTCATGCAGGGTGACGATGCGCTCCAGCTCGTCGGCGAGATCGCCGCCATGCTCCGGCATTCCCTTGGTGAAGGCGTTCTTGGCCGGCTGGTGCGTATGCGGCAGGTGGTCGACGCCGGTCAGAAGCGTACCGAACATCTTGCGGTTGGAGACGATACCACCGACCGAGATGCCGCCGAAATTGACCCCGTGATAGCCGCGTTCGCGACCGATCAGGCGGGTGCGGGACCCTTGCCCCTTCACGCGCTGATAGGCAAGCGCGACCTTGAGCGCCGTCTCGACCGATTCCGAGCCGGAATTGGTGTAGAGCACATGCGCCATGTTGTCCGGAGCGAGGTCGATCAGGCGGTTTGCGAGTTCAAAGGCCTTGGGGTGGCCGAGCTGGAAGGCCGGCGCATAATCGAGTTCGCCCGCCTGCTCGCGGATTGCTTCTGTGATCAGCGGACGGCAGTGACCGGCGTTTACACACCAGAGGCCTGCCGTGCCATCGAGCACCTGGCGGCCGTCATGGGTGGTGTAGTGCATGTCCTTGGCGCCGACGAAAAGGCGCGGCTCCTTCTTGTACTGGCGATTTGCCGTGAACGGCATCCAGAAGGCGCGCAGGTCGTTTGGCGTGGAATTGAGGCGGTTGGACATCGTGTTCTCCATGGCCTTGGCAGTTGGGGGCCATATCCCGGTTGTCGGCGTTTGAGCCACTGTAAATTTGATCGCCCGGTCAAATTATCAGCGCACCCCGAAGCGTCAAGGCACCATAACGAAACGTCATGGAAGCTCCGGCTTTGCGTGATGAATGGTCTCGGATAGCGCCTCCATCGTACCGAATGCGACGCCGAGCCTGGGGATAGGAGCTAAAGCAGGAGCAAGGTGAAAGCGGCCACGGTGGCAATCAGACAAGCCCTGCACCGATGGCATTTGGTGTTTCCAAGGATGCGGCTAGCGAGTCGATACGCATCAAGCAAAAAGCCTTGGCTTTATGTGAGGCCAAGGCTTTCAAGTCTAATCGCCGGCTGGAAGGGATCGCTCCGAAGCCGCTTTGTCATATTTCAATCAATGCGCGCATCAGGTTTGACATGCACTTGGCATGCCAGCGCTACCATCAGGCGGCATTTTTATTGGCGACCGCCGGGCAATAAATGCCCTCCAGAGTGCTCAGGATCTTGATCACGGACTCGGACGTGCTGGAATAGTAGATCGTCTGGGCATCGCGGCGGGTCTTGACCAGCTTTTGTGCGCGCAGCTTCGACAGGTGCTGTGACAGGGCCGACTGGCTGAGTCCAACCTGGTTTGCCAGAACACCGACTGGAACTTCACCTTCAACGAGACTGCAAAGAATCATCAGACGTTTCGGGTTGGCCATGGCAGAAAGAAGGCCAGCGGCTGCAACAGACTGTTCGGACAATGCTTTGGTTTTCATGTGTTCAACTTTCCTTAGTCGAGCGCCTTTGGGGGGATGGCAGTCGTTCGAAATGCGGTACATTGGAATAAACATGACAATATCAGCCACATTAGGATTGTATATGCCTAAATTTAAGGTACTGCGTATTCTGAATTAGATAGTTCTAACGTTAATTCGCTTCGATTTGAAACAGGTTTTGCAAACTCGAATCGAAGCAGCAAGTCGCCGGAAATCAAATCGATTCCGGCCCTGTCCAACCCGCAAAACGCCCAATTTCTGGCCTCTGCTCCAAATTTCAGCAGCGCAAGTCTCGATGCCGCATCCGGATTGTTATACCTTAAATCTAGTAGTACCTGTTCTTCGTTACCCCACAGGTCGCCTTCGGCGGGTTCAATGGTGAAATCTGCCCCGGGCAGCACATAGGCGCGTCCGAAGCCGCCATTCAGGCTGGCCTGGGTTGGAATGAGGCGGAAGAAGCAGAAATCGGGAAAATCGACATAGAGTTTTGCCTTCGCATGTCGTTCGATGAAACGACTGCGGATTCGCTGATGTATCGGACTGCCCGGCTCGACCCTTTCGGCGCTACACTGAAGTGAGAGACGTGGATGGGCGAGGGGATCGCCTTTGCCAGGTTCGCCCGTCAGCAGGGATGCACGCGGGTCAGCGTTCAGTGCCTTCGTATGACCGGAAAGGGCGGAGACGAGGATGACCGGCACGCCATCATGATCCATGCCCAGGAGGACGCGACTGACCGAGGGAAAACCGGTTTCGGGGTCAATCACGCCAATGGATGCAAAACGGGCGCCCCGCAGCAGGATGCGCGCCTGCCGGCGTGCGTCCTCATCTGTCTCGCGCAGGACGGAAGGTTTGTCAGGCATTTTTTCACTCTGCTGTTCGGTCGACCGGGTAAATGAGATGGTCGACCGAACAGCAGAGGTTTCACGCTTCAGCCGAAGGGCGCCTTCTGTGCTTCGTCAGGCCACTCACCACATCCTGAGCGCCAATCGTGCCGATGATCTTTCCATTGTCAACAACGCCGATTGTCCCTGGTTCATGCGACAGGGCATCAAGGATTTCGACCAGTGGTGTTGTCGGCATGGCTGTCGCCGTGACATGGGCGTCGCTCATCTGTATGCCGGGCGTCATGACATCTTCCGCGGTCAGCATGTTGATGGGGTTCATGTTCTGCACGAAATCCGCAACATATTGATCTATCGGATTCTGGACGATCTCCTGCGGTGTTCCGCACTGGATGATGCGACCGCTCTCCATGATGGCGATACGGTTGCCAATCCGGAATGCTTCATCCAGATCGTGGCTGACGAACAGAATGGTCTTTTTCAGCCGTGCCTGGAATTCGAGGAGTTCGTCCTGGAGGCGGGTACGGATCAGCGGGTCGAGGGCCGAGAAGGGTTCGTCCATCAACAGGATGGGTGCGCCCGTTGCAAAGGCGCGGGCAAGACCCACGCGCTGCTGCATGCCGCCTGAGAGTTCACCGACCTTGCGGTCTGCCCAGACAGAGAGGTTCACAAGGTCGAGTTGCTCGCGGATGATGGCGTCGCGTTCGCCTTCCGGCATGCCGGAGAGTTCCAGTCCGAAGCCGACGTTTTCGGCGACTGTTCGCCACGGCAGAAGGCCGAACTGCTGGAACACCATGGATACGGTTCGCATGCGCAAGGCGCGCAGTGCCTTGGCCGAGCAGTTATAGGGATCGACGGTTCCACTATCCGTGCGCACGCCCACCGTTCCCCGTACAACGGGGGCGAGGCCGTTTACTGCGCGCAGGAGCGTCGACTTGCCAGAACCGGAAAGGCCCATCAGGACGAGGATTTCTCCTTCCTTGACCGAGAGTGTTGCTCCCGCCACGCCCAGCACCAGCCCCGTCTCCTCGCCAATTTCCGCACGGGTCTTGCCTTCGTCGATCATGGCGATGGCGCGTTGCGGATTAGTGCCGAAGATGATGTCGATATCCTTGAAGGTGACAGCGTCCGTCATGCGTCGTCTCCTGATCCGGGAATGCGGAACATGCGGTCGAGGATGATCGCCAGAATGACGATGCAAAGGCCGGATTCGAAACCGCGGGCAATGTTGACCGTGTTCAGCGCCCGTACGACCGGCACGCCGAGGCCATTGGCGCCGACAAGTGCGGCAATGACGACCATGGAAAGTGACAGCATGATGGTCTGGGTCAGGCCTGCCATGATCTGTGGCATGGCGAAGGGCAGTTCAACCTTGCGCAGTACCTGCATCGGGGTCGCGCCAAAGGCAACCGCCGCCTCCACCAGCGCGGGCGGGGTGGATATGATGCCGAGCCTTGTCAGCCGGATGGGAGCGGCGATCGCAAAGATCACGGTTGCAATCAGACCTGGCACCATGCCGAGACCAAAGAGGATCAGTGCCGGGATGAGATAGACGAAGGTCGGTATGGTCTGCATCAGGTCGAGGACCGGTCGCACTCCGGCGTAAAGCCACGGTCTGCGAGCACAGGCGATGCCAATCGGCACGCCGACGACCATACAGACGGCTGTCGAGGCGAGCACGAGGGCGAGTGTTTCCATCGTCTCATCCCAGTAGCCCTGATTATAGATGAGCAGCAGGCCGAGAAAGGTGAAAACGACGAGACCGACAGAGCGGCGCAGCGCCCATGCAATGGCCGAGAAGACAACAATCATGAAAAGCGGATAAAAGTCTTCCAGAGCCGTGTCTTCGAGAAAGGGTCCTTGAAGGACGAAGAGCATGGCGTCGATTGAGGAACTCAATATGCCTGCAATGATGTCAAAAAGAAAATCGACATTGGTGGTCAGCCAGTCGACAGCGTTTTTGGAATATTGCCCGATGGGCAGTTTGTAGTCCGTGAGAAAGTCCATTCTTGTCCCCGATCAGCCACAGGTTCAATGCCTGGGAGGCCGCGCAGATGAATCCCCTTCAGCCGCGCGGTTCCACTTTCGAAGGACAGATGTCAGAGGCCGAGGGCGGCCTTGACTGCCGGCAGCGGATCGCCGCCGTCTTTTGTCGTCACACCGGCAAGCCAGGGCGCAACCGGGCCAGGATTGGCCTTCAGCCATTCGATCGCGGCGGCTTCCGGCTCCTTGCCCTCGTTCAGGATCTTGCCCATGATTTCATTCTCCATCTGCAGCGAAAAACGCAGATTGGTGATGAACTTACCGATGTTGGGGCACTCTGCGACATATCCGGCGCGGGTGTTTGTGAAGATGGTAGCGCCACCGAAATCTGGACCGAAAACGTCATCGCCGCCGGAAAGATAGGTCAGCTCGAAATTGGAGTTCATCGGATGGGGTTCCCAGCCGAGGAAGACGATCGGCTTTTCATCCTTCACCGCACGCGCGACCTGCGCCAGCATGCCCTGTTCGGAGGATTCAACGATCTCGAACTCGCCGAGCTCGAACTGGTTATTGTCGATCATGTCCATGATCAGGCGGTTGCCGTCATTGCCGGGCTCGATGCCGTAGATATTCCCTTCGAGCGCATCCTTGTGCTTGGCGATGTCGGAAAAATCCTTGATCCCTAGGGCAGCACCGGCAGCATTGGTGGCAAGCGTATATTTGGCGCCCTCAAGGTTCGGTCCGAAGATTTCGACAGACTTGTCCTCGCGGTACGGGGCAATATCGGCCTCCATGGTGGGCATCCAGTTGCCGAGGAAGACATCGATGTCGTTGTTCTTCAGAGAGCTGTAGGTGACCGGAACGGAAAGAAGGCTCGTTTCGGCCTCGTAGCCCAGCGCTTCGGCGATAACCGAGGCGACGGCTGTCGTTGCGGTGATATCGGTCCAGCCAACATCAGAGAAGCGCACGGTGGAGCAGCTTTCAGCTTCCGCCGCCATTGCGGGTGCAGCCCCGATGGCAAGCATCGAAACGGCAGCCAGTAGGGTCTGGCGAGCAGTAGTGGTGAATGTCATATCGAGTTCTCCCGTTTTTTTATGATGTTCCCAAGCAAACAGTTAATAGCGCACAATTGCAAGGATGCGGGTGCATTTGCGTCGCTTCCGCCCTATCAAATGCGACTTTCAGGAGTTTCTTTCGCACTGCGATACAGGGGATTCCGGCGCACCGAAAATCCTTCCAAATTTGATGGGGATCAAGGTTTTTCGATATTGAAATGTGGCATCTGCCAGGGGCGCGGCTGCATTTGCGAGTCGCTGTTGTCGCGACGTAACCATGCCCAAAGGAGAGCCTATGAGACCTTCGATGACGAAAATAGCGGTGCTTCTCAGCCTGGCCGCAGCCCCCGCTTTGGCCGAAGGTGATGCCAAGGCCGGTGCGCAGGTCTTCAAGGCCTGTCAGGCTTGTCATTCCATCGCCGATGCCAAGAATCGCGTAGGGCCGAGCCTGATGGGGGTCATCGGACGTCCGGTCGCCTCCGTTGCCGACTACAAATACTCGCCGGCCATGATTGCGTTTGGTGAAGGAAAGGTTTGGGATGAGGGTCTGATGGCCGAATACCTGCCGCAGCCGCGTGTGCTCGTAAAAGGCACAAAAATGGCCTATGCCGGTTTGAAGGATGACAAGAAGATTGCTGATCTGATCGCCTTTCTCAAGGATCCGGCAGTCGCTGGCCAGTAAAATCAGACTGGTTTCTGTGCCGACGAAGAAGAGCGTCGGCACAGTTATTGCGAGCTTTGTCTTGTGCTCTTCATTTCTACCCTCCATATCGGAAGTGAAGTTGCAATTCGGAGGTGTCTGGCATTGCCGAGTGATGCCACTTCGCGAAGTATCGCGATCAGTCAAAGCTCGTTCTTGAGCGGCGCTTAAAAGGTAGAGGGACCCTGCATGGCCACGTTGCAGTCATTCGACAGCGAAATCGAGAAAACCCGCCAAGTCGTTTCCGACATGCGCAGCAAAATGGACAAGTCGAGTGCCTTGCTTGACCGCTTCGCCAAAAGCGACACGAAGCTGACCGATCAGGAATTCGACATTGAGAACGCGCGCATCTCCGATGTACTGGAGCAGCAGAAGGTCATGGAGGCGAATATCGCCGACCTGATCATCGGGCTTGAGGACGCGACGAATGTCTTCGGTGCCGAATTCGAAAGCATGAAAAGCTATACCGGCTACGAAAAATTCGTCGGTATCTTCTCCAAGCAGCGGGCTCAGCGCATGCGCACCGAACGCGTCCGCAACATGTCGCTTGCCGGCAATCTGCAGGAACTGCTGGCGAAATCCGACAGCATTGTCGGCATTCTCAGGGACCAGAAGAATGTCCTTGAAGAGCGCTACAAGAATTCCGAGACGAGCCTGATCCAGGTCATCGAGCGCCGCAAGGTGGCCATTAGCTCGCTTGAGGAAACCCAGGCGCGGATCGACGGTCTCAACCCCATGCTCCTCGACATCGAGAACAAGATTGCCGCCTCGACCGACCAGTCGCAGCGTACCGAACTGGAATCCGAGCGCTCAAAGCTTGCGACCGAATATAATGAGGCCCAGGCGAAGGAACAGGAGCTTCTGGCCGAGAGCCAGACTCTGGAGCGCTACACGTCCATGTTCCAGACCTTCGTGGACAGCCTCAACAACCAGATCGCTGCGCAGAACACGCTGATCAACAAGCTGACCATCGATACCGAACAGCGCATCGTGCTCTACAAGGCGCTGGAAGATTCGTTGAAGACTGCCGCCCAGCAGGAAGTTGCCCATAGGATCAATACCTTGGGTAGCCAAGTTGATACGGCGGCGGAGGAGACCATGGCCGGCATCGGTGCCGCCGCCCAGCGTCATATCGGCGATCTTCTTGAACTGCACGAGAAGAACATGCTGTCGACGCAGGACATACAGCGCCGCAAGAAGCTGGCTGACGACGCCTTTGCCCGCCGCTTCCAGACGGTGATGGACAAGCACAACTCGGCGAAATACGTCCAGCCCTGATGTCACCCACGACAGCCATGGGAACCCCATCATGAACGCTGCAACGCGGACTCCGGCGGTTAGCCGGTATTTCAATTCGATCCGGGCTGCACTTGCCGGGCTTGAGGTGCATTGGGGGAATGCAGCCGGGCGGCTTTCCGACGACGGGCCGCCCAGCTCGCTCCTGATCCCCTATGTCGACCGGCTGCGCAATTCCTTTGCCTGTTGGGAGAACCGTATCGGCTTTGTTGATCAGTTCCGGATTTCTCGGGCCGAAAGTGGGTTTCCGGTGTTCCAGAATGTGCTGGAGCTGGAAAATGACGGGGCCGGGGCGGCGAAGCGTCTGGCCGCCATTCCAGCTGCCGATGAGCTTCGGGCCGAGATGGTGGATTTCATCCTGCGCCAGCGGGAGTTTCCGGCAGCTTTGCAGACGCAGATGGCCGAGCGTCTTTACCTGGAGCAGATTGGCAAGGGAGAGGTCTTCTCGCCGCTGGTTTTGCCGGAGACGGTTGAGGTCAGCGTGAACCCCAGGAGCCGCCGTCCGAGCTGCCTTGTCACATGGGGCGCCTTTGACGGGACAAGCACCTTGCCGATGGTCTATCTGGCGACGATTGAGGATTCGTCCGAAAATGTGGTCAGCCTGCTGGTCTCCAAAGATGGGCAGTTGAATGATCAGATCGATATCCCCCTGCCGGTTGGTGGACTTCTCAATCCTGCCCTGGCCCGCAGCTTTGACGATTTCGTCGGCAAGAATTCCGCCTTTTCCCTGACGCCGGCCACGATCGCCACCAATATGGACCGGGATTTTCCCTCGCTGCACCCGAAGTCCGTGCGGCGGGTCGTGATCGGTCCCTTCTATTCGGCAGGCGTCACCGAGAACCACGGTCGCGTCACCGAGATCCTGTCGCGGGTGCGGAAGGTCGAAAACGCCTGGGTCATGACCTGGACCGTTCAGGAGGTGTTTTCCAAGCGCGAAATCCCGGAAAGCAAAGGCTTTTTCTCGTCGACGCCGGCGACGCAGGAATTCCATATCGAGACGAATGATCTGGAGGCGGCTCGCATGGGTGTGTCCTTTTACCAGAAGCATGCGCTGGTGCCCCATGATGCCTATCAGGCGCTTTATGCCTCGGGCGACGTCAAGGCGATCTTCGGTGATTTCAAGGTCCATGTCATTTCCGGCAATCAGGTTGTCAGCGGGGTTTGAGCAATGAACGGGTTGAATGCTGGCCTGACGACGATCCACGAAGCCGAAATCGCGAAACATCTGGCTGTTGCTCAGGCGATGGTGACCCGCATCATTCTTCTCGATGACGGTGACGGGCGAGAGGGAACAGCACTTGCCGGTACCAACAGGCGCTTCGTCTCGACGGTTTCCACCGGATCGGTGCGGCGTACCCGTGAAGTGGAACTCTTGAAGACTGTGCAATCGTCTGGTGCCAGTGACCCGCTGATGTCACCCGCCCAGCATACCGTTGTGTTCCGGGTTCGCCGTGGAGTGCAGATCGCGCTTGCGGTGGCGGACGTCTTCGCCCGGCAGAGTGAATTGGAGAGCCTTCAGGCCCGCAATCAATCCGCTCCCTTGCAGGGCGAGGAGGCGACCCGCTTCAAGGCGCTTCTGGCCGCCAGTGCGTATATCGCGGCCTTTACGCTTGCAGCCTATCTCGTCTCGACGCTTGCCGGCGATGGCGAGCCGGTGGATCTGGCGCGCGGCGTCGACGTTCATTTCGATACCCCGCAGGACGCGCTGAAATCACTGGTCGGCGGGTTGGATGTCACCCTTGCCGGGGCGGGTGATGATCAGACCCTGCTTGATCGCACCCGTGCCTTCGCCCGGCTTGCGATCGAAGGCCTGCAGTCGCGCAAGGCTCGCTTTACCGGGCTTGGCAGTTTCGAGAATGCCCATATCCGCATCGATGCCGATGACTTTACGCTGGATGGCTTTGAGGTCCTGCCGGGAGCGAAACGCAAGCCCCTGTCGATGACCTTCAAGAAGCCGGAGGAAATCATCGGCAACCACATTGCCAAGTATCAGGCGCTGAAACTCGCCAAGATGCTGATGGCCTATGATTTCGACCGTCAGATGAACCCGTTTGTCGAGCTTGGCGGCTTTCTTTTCACCTTCATTGGCGACGGCATGCCCGGCACCGGCAAGACGATTCTCATTCAGATGCTGGCAGGTCTCCTGAACGACTATTGCAAGGTTGCGGGCTACGGCTTCCATTACGAGAATTTCGGCGTCGACCAGATTTCGTCCTATCAGGGCAAGTCGGGTCAGAATGCCAAGGCCTTCGTCAACAACGTGCTCAATCCCCGCGTCATCGGTTTTGGGACGATCGACGACGTGGACCAGGTCACCGCAAAACGCTCCGATGACCGGGCCTCTGCGGGCCAGCATGAGGTTACCGCCGTCCTGATGGAGAGCTTTGCCGGGGCCTCCACCGTCGTGCGCGGCAATGCCACCTTCGGCATGTTCTCCAACTATCCCGAGAAGGTCGATGATGCGCTTCGCCAGCGCGCCGGTGCACGCTGGCTGGTCGACGGCCCGCAAACGCGGGAGGACTATATCGACATCTTCTCTCTGCTGGTCGGCAAGAACCATTCCATCCCGCTTGGCGAACACCAGCTTTTTGCCGGTCAGGAGATCAAGAAAGCGGTTTCAGCAAGTTACGAGGGCCATGATCGCCCCTCTGAGGATGGTCTGCTTGCGGTGTGGGACCGTTTCCAGAAAAGCCACGGCCCCATCGAGACGCTTGCCGACGTTGGCGCTTATCTCCACGCAATCAAGGAGGCCGACGGTCGCTTTACCGGTCGTGCCATCAAGAACATTACCGACGCGATCAAGCTGCGCGCCATGGATATCGAGCTTCCCGATGCCTGGTTCGAAACGCCCGAGGTGTTCCTGCACAAGCCCTATGAGGACAAAAAGGCGATGATCGCCGAGCTGCGTGGCCCGATCACGCTGCCGATGATCCTGCAGGAGATCAATCGCTACGCCGACAGCGAATTCCGCTATGCCGACAAGTCTGATGACGCTGCCGTTGAGGAGATCATAAGGCGTGAAAAGCAGCGGGAACGGGCGATTGTCGAGATTGAGAGGCTGAAGGGGGAGGGGAGTTGGTAGTGATCAGATCGGCAGACTTGCCCCTCATCCGCCCTTCGGGCACCTTCTCCCCGTGAACCGGGAGAAGGCCGAGCGGCCAGCGTTGCGCTCCCCCTCTCCCCGCTTGCGGGGAGAGGGTAGGGTAGGGTGAGGGGCTATTCTGTTGCGCTATCGGATCCGAAGGACAAGATTATGCGGGGACCGAACAGGAGAAAAACGACGCGTGCCAGAAGTCTGCGAAGAGACGAGAACGATGCTGAAGCGGTTCCATGGGGAGAGTTGCGGGGGCGGCGTTTTGGAGGATACAAATTCGTGCGACAGTTTTCGATTGGCCCGTTCTTTGCCGATTTTGCCTGCCGCGAAATCCTTCTTGCCGTAGAGGTGGATGGAAGTCAGCATGCAGATAGCGTGCATGACGCAAAACGGGATGCATTCATGAACGCCAATGGATGGTCGGTGGTTCGGTTCTGGAATGTGGATGTTCTTCAGGAGCGCAAGTCTGTTCTAGACACTCTTGCCGCTATCCTGGACGGGCGTTTGCAGGAGCCTGTCCGGAGCCGGGATCTAACATATCTTCCTGCGGAGCGGTCCGCATGAACCGCCTCCTCGAAGCCGAACTGATTTACGGGCGTTTGCTCCCGGTTGCCGAGCCGCATCTGGTGGCGCGATACAACAAGGCCTTGCGCGGTTTCGGTCTGCCCGAAACCAAGCTCTCCGAATTTGATATCGACATGAGCGGTTTCTCTCCACAAGTTGCCGCCGAGCTTCAGGATTTCGATTATCTTGATCCCGGTCGCGTCAACCGCCGTTTCATCATCATGACACCGGCGCAGGAAAACCTGCCGGTGGTGCATACCAGTTTTTCCAATACCGCCGGGCTGATGCATGAGTTCTACAGCGCCAATGCGCGCGCCATTCATGCGGTGACGCTGCGCGACGTGCTTTACGGCGAGATCGAGGACAGCGTTGCGGAGGTCAGGACGCTTGAGGATCTGCTGTCGATCAACGAGGTCCGCTTCAATGTCATGTCGGCGGAAGATCTGCTCGGCAAGGCCGGCGAGTTGCGGAAGCTTTCAGATCGACTGCTGACGGAGCAGCATGCCTGGCGCGAGGACGATTTGCTCAGCCGGATGGTGGACCTCGCAAAGGAAACCGGCGATATCCGGGAGAATGTCCTGGTGCCGGACAAGGTGATCTTCCGCCACGACGCCTTCTGGGCCAATCATTTCGGTGGTGTCTATGTCTTCGTCGACGACAAGATTACCACTGTCATCTGCAGTCCCGATGCGCCAGGATTTCGTCGCTCGCGACCCTGGCAGGTGAGTTATATCTCGATCGAGGACAAGGCGCAGATCTTCGAGTTCCTGGCGCGCACCGGACGCATCGAACTGCCGAGGGCCAGCTGGGTGGAGGCGTCTGGTCTGCTGGCGCTGCGTGCCGAGATGGCTATTCTCGGAATGGCGGCGGATCTTGAGCCGGCCACCGACTTTGCCAGAATTGACCCAGTTTGGACGCAGACCTTCTTGCATCGTCACGCCGCTGCCCTTGCGCGGGAGGGAACCTATCCCTTCCTGCAGGAAATGATCCGCGCAATCATGCGGGCTGGTACTTTGCGAATTGCGGATGTTGCGCCGGAGCGCAGGATCTCGCTGGTGCGCGCCCAGCCCACCCATCCCGATCAATGGTTGACGAACCGGCTGATTGCCCAGCTCAACCCGCAGGACTTCATCTCTCGTTTCGTTTTCGACAAGCAGGGTTTCTATGCCGCTTACGAGAGTTTTCCGGAACCATTCCGGGAATATGTTGTATCGCGCCTGAGTGGTGCTTATCTGTTGAACAAGGCCGCCTTTCGCAAACGCCTTTATGGAATAGGAGACGACCAGCATGCTTGATCCGATCATCGCGTTTTTCCAGCGCGTCTTTTCCGCGATCGGTCGCGGGATCGGCATGGCGGTGGCAGGGGTTTTCTGGCCCTTCATGGCAGGCCATCGCTGGGTGCAGCAACGCAACTGGATCATCAAGGGCCCGATCATTGCCGCGCTTTTGCTGCTCGTGGTCTTTTACGGCCTGTTCATCTGGCGCACGCAGGTCTGGTATGGTTTCGACCCGAATTTCGTTCAGGCCTATAATCTGAATGAACGGACTGTCCCTGCCGGTGAACCTTTGCCCGGCGAAGCAAATGCCTGCCAGACTTCCGCCATCGTGACCCTGACGGCGGATCTGACCGACATGAACGTCAATCAGAACAACTGGATCTCCTCCACCCTGCTCTACAAGCTCGGCTTCTTCGGTGTCGATTGGGACAATACACCCTTCTTCGACAACAAGGCGTCTTTCCAGCGCGGCGTAAATCAGGTGGTCCGACGCACTGCCATACAGCTCGTCGACACGCTCGGTCGCGTGCGTGGCACATCCGGAATCAACAACGATCTCCAGGATGCGCGCGGCAATATCCAGTTTGACGAGGGCACCTGGTATTTCGGCACCGATCCCTTCGGCTTCAAGACCCCGACGCCCGGCTATTACCGGGCTGCCGTCAGCAGCTGGCAGCGGTTCAATTCATCGCTGGCAGGCTGCGATGCCGTTTTCGATGCTCGCGCCGACAACCTCCTGCAGTTGCTCGATGGAATGGCGAGCGATCTCGGCAATACGTCGGATATCCTGAGACGTCGTTCCGAGGAGTATAATGCCGGCTGGTTCGATACCCGTGCCGATGACCGCTTCTGGTTCGCCTATGGGCAGCTCTATGCTCAGCATGCCCTGTTGCAGGGTGCTCGTGCCGATTTCAGCGATGTCGTGAGAGACCGCAATCTGACGGCCATCTGGGATGAAATGGACCGCCAGTTTGCGGCAGCGTTACGGATCCAGCCCGCAATCATCTCAAACGGCAGCGAGGATGGGTGGATCATGCCCACCCATCTTGCGACCATGGGTTTCTACATTCTGCGCGTTCGGTCCAATCTCGTGGAAATCCGCTCGGTACTTGATCGATAGTCAGTGCTGCCTGTCGGACAAAGAAAAGGCCCGGTCTACGTGGTCTAGACCGGGCCATTTGTCTGTTTTTGTCGCGAGCTCGTCTCAGCTGATCAGCTTCATCCTCAGCGCCTTGGCGACGAGTTGTGTGCGGTTGACGCAATCGAGCTTCTTGATCGCATTGGTCATGTAAGCGTTAACAGTATGGTCCGAAAGAGAAAGGATCTGACCGATCTCAAGAGAGGTCTTTCCCTGGGCCGTCCAGCGCACCACCTCAAGCTCACGGGCCGAGAGCACATTCTGATTGGTGCCGGAGCGGCGCAAGCGGTCGAACACGTCAAACGCCTGCATGCTTGCCATCGACAGATGGCCGATCTCGGTGCAGCTCAGCGGTGGACGGTTTCCGTCATAGCGAATCACATAGCGACCGGCATCGAGCGCGAAGACGGGGATCACGACGCCCATCGACAATTTGTGCCGCCGCAGCAATGATTTCATCTCGTCGGTAAAAGGTTCGTTCGAACCTTCCACGCCGCGCTCGAGCGTCCATGTTTGTGGCATGATGGATTTTGCCAGCTCTTCCACCACGATGCAGTGCTTGAGCATTCCATCGGCATCGAATTCGCGGAGATAACTCTCTGGCAGGGTGCCTTCGATGATCAGCGGTGCAAGTCTTGTATCATGGCTCGTTGGTGCCGTCATGACGGTCAAGTGATCGAAACCAAAGTCACGTGTCGCCGATAGCCACTGCTCCATCAGCTCAAATCTGCTTCTGCAGCGCTCCATCTGATGGAGGATCACCGATTGTTGTTCCAATAACATTTTCGCTGTGTCGAAAGTTGATATGGTTTCGAATTTATACGTCACCAATATATGAGATATCCTGAAAAGCCAGCACTTTTTAACTGGATTGCTGAATAAATATGATTAATGGCTCTCTGTTGGAAAACTGGCGGATGGGGCATTCGACTTTCGTCCCATGTGGCATTCAAACTGGCAATGCGCTGTTCGCTTTGACCTCTTCCATGACCGCATAGGTATGGGTTTCGCGCACCCCCGGCAACGGCAGAATCACCTCTGACAGGAACTGCCGATAGGCCTCCATACCCGACACGCGCGCCTTGACCAGATAGTCGAAGCCGCCGGCTACCATGTGACATTCCATCACGTCATCGGAGCGTTTGACGGCGGCGGCAAAGGCGTCGAAAACGTCCGGCGTCGTTCGGTCGAGTTTCACCTCGATGAAGACCAGCAGGTTGCGGTTCAGCTTCTGTGGCGACAGGATTGCGCTGTAGCCAATGATGTAGCCATCCCGGCTCAGGCGGCGCACCCGCTCGGCGGTTGCCGTCGGTGACAGGTTCACCCGCTCGGCCAGTTCGATATTGGTGAGCCGACCTTCGGCCTGAAGGGCTCTCAGGATCTTTTTGTCGAGGCGGTCAATTTCTTTCATTCTTCGCTACCATCTGTCACTTTAGTAGATGATATCTCAGAAATGCAGACAAAGAACAGTGAAAATATCGGTCGATCTCCGCATATGTTGTGAAACACACGGAGGTGACAATGACCAATTCAGCCATGACTGCCTTGCCGCGTTTTCAAGCGCCTTATGCCGGCGACGATGACGCATTGATTCGCAATTTCACCTCCCGACTTCAGTTTACCGAGACGCAGGATTCCGCCATCGACCGGCGCGCCACCCGCTTCATTGAAGCGATCCGCAAGGAAAGCGGAAAGATCGGTGGTGTCGAGGATTTCCTGCGTGAATACGGGCTTTCGACCCGTGAAGGCCTTGCCCTGATGGTGCTGGCCGAAGCGTTGTTGCGCGTACCCGATGCCGTGACCCAGGATCGTCTGATTGAGGACAAACTCAAGGAAGGCGGCTGGAGCGAGCATGAGGCCCATGGCGACAGCTGGTTCGTTTCGGCGTCGGCCTGGGCGCTTGGCATGTCGGCCCGTGTCATTCGTCCGGGGGAAACGCCGGAAGGCGTGATGCAGGGATTGGTCAAGCGTCTCGGGCTGCCGACGGTGCGCACGGCGACCAAACAGGCCATGCGTTTCCTCGGGCACCATTTCGTGCTGGGCGAAACCATTCAGGACGCGCTTGGACGCGCAGCCAAAAGCGAGGAGCGCGGCTATCGTCATTCCTTCGATATGCTGGGTGAGGGCGCGCGCACCGCCGACGACGCCAGGCGCTACTTCAAGTCCTATGCGGATGCGATTGATGCCATCGGTGCCTTCATGGCGAAGAACGGCAAGGGCAAGCAGCTTCCCGATCGCATGGGCATTTCGGTCAAGCTTTCGGCGCTGCATCCGCGCTATCTCGCCACCCATCGTGATCGCGTCATGCGCGAACTCGTCCCCGATCTCCTGAAACTTGCGCAACTTGCCAAGGCGCATCAGTTGAACTTCACGGTCGATGCGGAAGAGGCTGATCGCCTCGAACTGTCACTCGATGTCATCGCCGCCGTGTTTTCCGATCCGTCGCTGGCGGGCTGGGACGGCTTCGGACTTGCCATCCAGGCCTATCAGAAGCGGGCGCCCCAGGTGATCGAGTATATCGATCAGCTTTGCCAGCGGGAAAACCGTCGGATGATGGTGCGGCTGGTCAAGGGCGCCTACTGGGATACGGAAGTGAAGCGTGCGCAGGAGCGCGGCCTTGCGGATTATCCGGTCTGGACGCGTAAGCCGGCCACCGATGTTGCCTACCAGCATTGTGCCGCTTTGCTCCTTGCGAAACGGCAGCGGATTTTCCCACAATTTGCCACCCACAATGCCCTGACCGTTTCGACCATCATCGAACTTGCCGGCGCAGACCGCTCGGGTTTCGAATTCCAGCGGCTGCATGGCATGGGCGAAGCGCTCTATGACAATCTGCTTGGCGGCAACGACCGGATTTCCTGCCGTATCTATGCGCCGGTTGGCGGCTATCGCGATCTCCTGGCCTACCTCGTCAGGCGCCTCCTTGAAAACGGTGCGAACTCCTCCTTTGTGGCGGTGGCGGGCGATCGGAACGTGCCGATCAAGTCGCTTCTGGAACGTCCCGCCGCTCGCCTTCAGATGAAGGACGGAAAAAGTGCGCGCCACGGCCAGATCCCGATGCCGCTCGATCTCTATGGCGAACGAAAGAACAGCGCGGGCTTCGAATTTGGCCATCGTGCAGCATTGGAGGATCTCATGAGCAAAGTCACCGCGCCTTTGGCCGCCATTGATGCTGGTCCGCTGGTTCCGGGTGTGAGGCCTTCGAGTGAAACCCAGCCGGTACTGTCTCCGTCCGACCGCAGCCATCAGGTCGGCACAGTGCGCAATGCGACGCCTGCCGATGTCGATCGTGCTTTTGCGGCTGGTCGCGCGGGTTTTGCCAAGTGGTCGCGCCTGCCGGTCGAAGTGCGGGCTTCCGCGCTCGACAAGATGGGTGACCTGCTTGAGGCCGATCGTGATCGCCTTCTGTCGCTCCTTGCCGCAGAGGCTGGCAAGACCCTGGATGATGGTATCGCGGAAATCCGTGAGGCGGTGGACTTCTGCCGCTACTATGCGGCTCAGGCGCGTGCCAGGTTCGCAACCCCGGAGCTTTTGCCAGGCCCGACCGGAGAAACCAACCGGCTGAGCTGGCGTGGTCGGGGCGTCTTTGCCTGCATATCACCCTGGAACTTCCCGCTGGCGATCTTCCTGGGCCAGATTTCAGCAGCCCTCGTCGCTGGCAATGCGGTTGTTGCCAAGCCTGCGCCGCAGACGCCGCTGATCGCCTTCGAGGCGGTGAAGATGTTCCACAAGGCGGGTGTGCCTGACGATGTGCTGATGCTGTTGCCGGGTGCTGGCGAGGTCGGGGCCGCGATTGCCGCCCATCCGCAGCTTGCAGGGCTTGCCTTTACCGGCTCAACCGGCACGGCTCAGGCGATCAACCGCACGCTTGCCGCCAAGAATGGTCCGATTGTCCCGCTGATTGCCGAAACGGGTGGCCTCAATGCGATGATCGTCGATGCAACGGCATTGGCCGAACAGGTCGCCGATGATGTCGTGATGTCCGCCTTCCGCTCGGCTGGTCAGCGCTGCTCGGCGCTCCGGATCCTCTATCTGCAGGACGATGTGGCCGATGGCATGCTGGAGATGATCGAAGGGGCAGCGCGTGAGCTGACGCTCGGCAATCCGGCAGAGATCACCACCGATATTGGTCCGGTGATCGATGAAAAGCAGAAAGCCATGCTGGAGGCCCATATCGAAGATATGCACAAGACGCAGAAGGTTCGTTATGCGGGTTCGGTGCCGGAAAAGGGCAATTTCTTTGCCCCCCATATCATCGAACTCGACAGGCCGGAGGCGCTGACCAAGGAAATCTTTGGCCCTGTGCTGCATGTGGTGCGCTGGAAGGCCAAGGATCTGTCGAAGGTGCTCGATTCAATTGCGGCGACCGGTTTCGGTCTGACGCTTGGCGTTCACAGCCGCATCGACCAGACGATCCGTACCGTCACGGAAGCACTCGACACGGGCAATATCTACGTGAACCGCAATATCATCGGTGCTGTTGTCGGGACCCAGCCCTTCGGAGGCTCCGGCATGTCCGGGACTGGCTTCAAGGCCGGCGGCCCAGCCTATTTGACCCGCTTCGCGCTGGAGCAGGTGGTTTCGGTCAACACGGCTGCCGCTGGCGGCAATGCCAGCCTGATTGCGATTGGCGAGGGCTGATCAGCTTCTCCAATTCTGGATGGGATCGCTTCCTCGTCCAGCACCTTGGGCGACTGTCTCTTGAGGCAGTCGCCCCTTTTTTGCTCAAGCACTTCCCTCGACTTCGACGGTCAGCCGAACACTGCCGCGATTGTTGCCATAGGTCTGCCAGGCGTCATTGGCAAAGCAGTATAGGTAGCCGTTCGCCTGCGGCGTAATCGTCGTGCCTTGGCCAATGATGAAGACCTCGTGCGGCAAATGATCCACGGCGTTTTCGTCATCCGACTGGCGTGGCGGCGGATGGTTGTTGGCGATCAGACCGATCAGGGCGAACCAGGGTGCGTTCTCCTCGCGCTTGGTATACCAGAAATCGACCTGCTTGTTCTTCAAGAGTTTCTTCGTCAGGTTCTCGACCTTGCCAAACAGGGATGAGACCATGTGAGCGGCCTCGCTTGGGTGGAACCGACCATCCTTGGTGCCGCCTGGGCCGGCCTTGATCGAGGCATCCATCCATTCGCCGCTCGCCTTCAGGCGATAGGTGGTTCCAGCCTCAAGATAGATGCCCGTCGCGTTCCACGGATCATTCGCGTAGATCGTGGCGGTCGTGGGGAGCGTGCGATTGACCCAATAGTCGCCCTGCGTCAGCGGCGGGTTCTTCTGGCGCGCCAGTGCCGAGGCATGCACGCTTGGCGAGGCTTTGCGGCTTTCGACCAGCGGCACGGCGCGGGGTCGGGTCTTCATCTTCTTGAAGACGCCTGAGACAGAGTCATGCAGGATATCCTTGTCATTCGGCTTGATCTGGGAGAGCGCCTCCTTGCGGAAGGCGAGGCCGGCCTTGTCGGCCTCTTCGATCATCCAGCGCAGCGCGCCGTCTGAAAGCCCCGTCTGGGCATAGCCGCCGCCGACATTTCCATGCACGCCCGGAAACCAGATCTGCTGCATGTCGACCTTCGGATTGTCCTGCCAGAGTGTTGGCAAAAAGCTCTGGCGTTTTTCATCCATGGCAACGGCATGGCGCGCGTGGACGACGATGTCGCTGATTTCCGTATCGTGGAAACGATGACCGATCGGATTATCGAAGAGGTTGAGAAAGGCAAGATCGTCCGGAATGCCGAGCGCGCCGACCGTATCCCACACACCGATGAAGTGGATCGGTGTCGTCTTTGTCGGGAAAACTCCCGTCTCGGCGTTGTGGAAGGGCAGATCGGCGCGCGCCTTGATCGAACTTGGCCCCTTGGACCGATAGGCAGCGAAGATTTCGTCGACGGCGGCCCAGGCCTGTTTGGGGTGGTTGTCGAAAGGCAGATCCGCAAGGCCGCATTTGGAAATCATGCCGCCCAGGCTGCGCACCGTATAGGCACCACGGCTGAAGCCGACGAGGAAGATGCGGTCCCCGGGCCTGTAGGTTGCGGCAAGCCAGCGGTAGGCGCTCTTGACGTTCTTGCCCAGTCCCTTGCCCGTGCTGCCGCCGATCAGGCGTTTCAGTTTTGAGCCATCGGTGCCGATACCGGGGTGGTAGTATTTTTCTTGGCGGGCACCGTTTTCATCTTCGGGCGCAACCGCATTGTAGAATTTCCAGACATTTGTCGGTGTGGGAACGCCCTTGTCATTCATATCGGGCGTATTCCAGGTCCCGTCGGCGCAGACGACGATGTTCATGGTGCGGCTCCCGTGATCATATGCTCCTGCTGATTGCACATCATGCCATGGCGCCCGCAAATCGCAATGCTTGGTTGGTCGATCTGGTGCGGTTCCGCTCGACGGTGGAAAAACCGCAACAGGCCCCTTGTCACCAGCGTAGCCGAAGATGATGCTCCGACCAAAGCTTTGGGGGAGACACAGGTGACAGTGGCATCAGACATTGAAATTGCACGCGCGGCCCGAAAGCTGCCGATCCAGACCGTCGGCGAAAAGCTCGGGATCGATGCCGACAGCCTCATTCCCTTTGGTCATGACAAGGCGAAGATATCCGCAGGCTTCATCGACAGGCTGAAGGATCGCCCCGACGGCAAGCTCATTCTGGTAACCGCGATCAATCCGACGCCTGCCGGCGAGGGCAAGACCACCACGACGGTCGGTCTCGGCGACGGGTTGAACCGCATCGGCAAACGGGCGGTGATCTGCATCCGTGAGCCGTCGCTCGGTCCCTGTTTCGGGGTCAAGGGAGGCGCTGCCGGCGGCGGCTATGCGCAGGTCGTGCCGATGGAAGAGATCAACCTGCATTTCACCGGCGATTTTCACGCGATCACCTCGGCCCATAATCTCTTGTCCGCACTGATCGACAACCATGTCTATTGGGGCAACGAGCTGGGCATCGATACGCGCCGGATCACCTGGCGGCGGGTCATGGACATGAATGACCGGGCACTGCGCGAGATTGTCTCCTCCCTTGGAGGCGTGTCCAACGGCTATCCGCGCGAGACCGGTTTCGATATCACCGTTGCCTCGGAAATCATGGCGATCCTGTGCCTGGCGAATGATCTTGCCGACCTCGAGCAGCGGCTTGGCAACATCATCATCGGCTATCGGCGCGACAAGAGTCCGGTCTTTGCGCGTGATCTGAAAGCCGATGGAGCCATGACTGTGCTGCTCAAGGAGGCCCTGCAGCCGAACCTCGTGCAGACGCTCGAAAACAATCCGGCGCTTGTCCATGGCGGACCATTCGCCAATATCGCTCATGGCTGCAATTCCGTCGTGGCGACGAAGACGGCGCTGAAGCTTAGTGATTACGTCGTGACGGAAGCCGGTTTCGGGGCCGATCTTGGTGCGGAAAAATTCTTCGACATCAAGTGCCGCAAGGCGGGGCTGACGCCCTCCGCCGTCGTGCTCGTGGCAACGGTCCGGGCGCTGAAGATGAATGGCGGCATGGCCAAGGAGGATTTGGGACAAGAGAATGTCGAGGCCGTTCGGCTCGGTGCTGCAAACCTTGCCCGGCATCTGGAAAACCTTGGCAAGTTCGGTGTTCCGGCGGTGGTCGCGATCAACCATTTCGTCAGCGATACCCAGGCGGAAGTTGACTGCGTCAAGGCGGTCGCCACCGAACTCGGGTCCGAAGCGGTTCTGTGCCATCACTGGGCCAAGGGCTCAGCCGGGATCGAGGAACTGGCTCACAAAGTGATTCAACTGGCCGAAAAAGACAGCAAGTTTTCAACGCTTTATGCCGATGAATTGCCACTCTTTACCAAGGTCGAGACAATTGCCCGCGAGATTTACCGCGCCGGGGCGGTGACTGCCGACAAGGCGGTGCGCCAGCAACTGGCAGAATGGGAGATGCAAGGCTATGGCCATCTGCCGGTCTGCATGGCGAAGACGCAATATTCCTTCTCCACCGATCCGACCCTGCGCGGTGCTCCCGTCGGTCACGGCGTGCATGTGCGGGAAGTCAGGCTCTCTGCCGGCGCGGGTTTTGTCGTCGCGATCACCGGCGAGATCATGACCATGCCTGGCCTGCCGCGATCGCCATCCTCCGAGCGGATTTTCCTCGGGCAGGGTGGTCAGATCGAAGGGCTGTTCTGACTGCACGAGCCCTCTCAAAACTGTTGTATTTTTGTCATGGCGAAGCGCGCGTAAATTCATGACTTAAAGAATCATGTTTTATATGTTGACACAAACAATCATGTTTTATACGGCGTAATTGAGGCAGCGATCAGCCGCCACTTGAATTTTGACGAAAAGCAACTGGCCCGACTGCATCCCGACGGGTGCCGGATCGCTGAACTGTGGCCATTGAAAGGAAACCAACGCATGAGCCGCCGCTCTTTCCGCTCCGTCCTGCTCGCCTGCACGGCCATCACTCTTGCCCTGCCAGCAGCCAATGTCATCGCCCAGGACGCAACCGCCTCCACAGCCGCAGCGGAAACCCAGCTGGATACGATCGTCGTCAAGGGGCAGCGGATCAAGGCAGGCTCGGTGGCTGATACGCCGCTCGCGACCGAAACGACGGCAGAGGAGATCCGTCAGCGGGAGCTCAACAACGCTCGGGATCTGGCGCGGGGGCTTGGCCCGGGCGTCGATTTCGTCGAGACGAAGCCCGGCAAGCAGGGCGGTCTTTTCATTCGCGGTCTGGGTGGTGCGCGCGTCACGACGCTGATCGATAACATTCCGCTGGCCTTTTTCGAAAACGATCCGCGCGCCGGGGTACAAACCACGGCCATGAGTGACGCAAACAACAGCTACGACTTCTCCTCGCTGTCCACCATCGATGTCCTGCGCGGTGCTGATTCCAGCCGTATCGGGTCCGGCGCACTCGCCGGCGCGCTGGTGCTGCGCACCCTTGAGCCTGAAGATCTGATCGAAGGCGACCGTGACTGGGGCGGCGTTGCAAAGGCAACCTATGACGGTGAGGACAAAAGCCTTGGCGGTTCCGTTGCTGTTGCGCGCAAGGTTGAGAATACCTCCGTCCTGTTTCAGGGCAGCTACAAGCGTGGACACGAGCGTGATAGCCAGGGTGACACCGATATTCTGGGCCCTTCGCGCACCAAGGCCAATCCGCTGGACTCCGAGCAGAACAGCGTCCTCCTGAAGGTTCGGCAGGATCTTGAAGGTGGTCACCGGATTGGCGTGACCGGCGAGCGCTTCCAGCTCGATACCGCTTCCGACCTGAAGACGGTCCAGAGCTCTGTCTTGTTCGGTCCCAACCGTTTCAGTCCGGGCAACTATTCCGGTTATGACGATACCGTGCGCGAACGCATCTCCTTTGACTACAGCTATGAGGCGCTCGCTGATGATGCTTTCATCGACGCTGCAAGGCTCACCGCCTATTGGCAGCGACTGAGCAAGGATGCGGGCTCCTTCGGCAGCCTCACCAACAACACGCTCTACGCGCGTGAAAATGCCATGCAGGAGAGTTCCTATGGCCTGACCGGGGATGCACTCTCAGAGTTTCAGACCGGCAATTTCAGCCATGAATTGCGCTGGGGTGGATCCTTCCAGATCCTGGAAGCCGAGCAATTCCTTGCGGCAGTCCCCGTCACGGCTTCGCAGGCAGACATTCCCCTGGTGGACGGCACAAAGTTCGGATTCTTCATCGAAGACCGTATCGCCTTTGGCGAGACTGGCTTTGCCCTGACGCCGGGGCTGCGCTTTGACTGGTATGAATACGAGCCTCAGGCGACCAGCGATTTCACAAGAAATCCCGGCTTTGCCCGTTTCGGCTTTCCGACCGATCAGAGCGACAGCCAGTTCTCGCCCAAGCTGCTCGCCACCTATGACGTGACGCCGGATCTGCAGATCTATGCCCAGTGGTCGATGGCTTACCGGGCGCCGACCGTCAACGAGCTTTATGTCAATTTCACCAACGTCAATGCAGGCTATGCAAATGTCGGGAACCCCACGCTCAGCCCCGAGACAGGCCATGGCTTTGAGCTTGGCGCCAAGTATGAGACAACAGATCTGACCGCTGGAATCTCAGTTTATCACAACCGCTACCGAAACTTCATAGACAGCTTCACCACCACCACCACGGCTGTTACGGCGCCGGGGCCGGGCGGGCTACCGGGTAACCTTGTGACCTATCGCAACCGCGACAATGTGGAGATATCCGGTATCGAGCTGCGTGGGCGTCAGGATTTCGCAAACGGCTTCTTCCTTGAGGGATCGCTTGCCTATGCCTATGGCAAGGATACCAATACCGGCGAGCTCATCCGGACGGTCGCTCCCTTCAAGTCCGTGCTGGGCGTTGGCTACGAACAGGATACCTGGGGCCTTAACCTGACAACGACCCTTCAGGCCGGCATGAGGGAGGATGGACCGCAGCGCAACACATTGGGTTCAGGCACCTTCAACACCTTCGATGCACCCGGCTACGGCGTGGTGGATCTTGCGGGTTGGTGGGAGCCGGAACAGGCCAAGGGTCTGCGCATCCAGGCCGGTGTCTACAACATCTTTGACAAGACCTATTGGAACGGTGTCGCAACCCGCAATGTGAGTACAAGCACGGTCAGCAGCACCAACCAGCCGGTTGCCTTCTACTCCGAGCCGGGCCGGACCTTCAAAATCTCGCTGACCCAGAAGTTCTGAGTCTGGGGCATTTTCGGTGATCTCGGGATCACCTTCAATGCTCTATGCTTCTGCTTTGTTACGCATTGTCCAACGCCGAAGCGATCGCGCTTCGGCTGGAAATACTCTCGCGACGCTAGGCAAGGGCGCGGTCTCTCTTTTGTGGCCGCGTTCCTGCCGATGCCAAGGCGGGTCAGGCCGCTTCAACGACCCGCCCGGCCAGCCGGCCACGTCGCGCGAGCGTTTCGGCAACATCTTCTGGTCGATCCCGCACTCTTTGCCGACGGTTGAACACAAACTGACTGACCAAGCGAACCAGTTCGCGCACTTCGTTTGACAGTGTATGGGTCGCGGCCGTGGTTTCCTGTACCATGCCGGCATTCTGTTGAGTCAGCTGGTCCATCTGGTTGACGGCCTCGCTGATCTCGGCGATGCCGGAGGCCTGTTCCTCGGCGGCGATGGCGATGGCTTCGACGTCCTCGGAAATTGAAATGATGCTCTTCTCGATGTCCCCCAAGACGCTGCCGGTGTCGTTCACAAGGGCCACACCGTCGGCGACCTCCCGGACTGACTGGGAGATCAGTCCATTGATTTCCTTCGCTGCCGTTCCCGAGCGCTGGGCGAGATCGCGGACTTCCTGCGTAACAACGGCAAAGCCCTTTCCGGCTTCTCCGGCACGGGCTGCTTCGACGCCGGCATTGAGCGCAAGAAGGTTCGTCTGGAAAGCGATCTGGTCAATGACATCGGTAATCTTAGCGATGCTGGCAGAGGCCGCTTCAATGCGGCGCATCGCTTCGACAGCCTCGCCGACGACCCTGCTCGACCGCTCGACCCTTTGGCGGGCTTCCCGGGTCATGGTTCTTGTGTTGCGGGTACGGGTTGAGGAGGTCTTGATATTGGCGGCGACCTCCTTGAGGGCAACCGCGCTTTCTTCAACGGCGGCAGCCTGCTGTTCTGTTCGCCTTGCCAATTGATCGGTCGACTGTTGCAGGGCCGTGCTGTTAGCCTCGATTTCGCTGGCCTTTTCCAGAACCCGGCTCATCGTGCCTTGAAAGACGGCCAGGGACTTGTTGAAATCATGGCGCAACTGCTCGAACTCCTCGCGGAATGGCTGATCCAGGGTTTCGCGAATGTTGAACTGCGACAGCCGTTGCAGGCCAGCGCCCAGTTCATCAATGACCCGCTGGAGATTGGCAGCCTGTTCTGTCTGCTCGGCAAGACGTTGCGTTTTTTCCGCATCAGCCTCCTCACGACGCAGGGCGACCTCCTGCTCCAGTCGCCGGTTTTCCAAGCCTGCCTGGCGAAACACCCCGACAGCTTGAGCCATCTCGCCGACCTCATCGTGACGGGCAGTATGAGGAATCGAGGTCTCGAAGTCGCCTTCGGCCAGGCTCTTCATCGACCGCGCGAGATCCTGCAGAGGGTAGATAGCCCTTCGCCGGAATACCGCCAGGCCACCGACAAGGGCCAGGATAGCACCGGCGGCGCTTGTCGCGGCGAGAAGGCTGTAGGAGAGCATCGTCTGGCGGGCGCGGCTTTCCACGCTTTCTAGCGACCGGGATGCCGCTTGTACCAGGTCCTCGACTGCAGCTTTCTCTGCAAGAAAATAAGGCCGGAGATTATCAAGGGCTGCCCGCCGCTGGCCATAGTCACCGCTGTCGAGAGCGGGGATAAGGACGTCGTCCATGACCTGCCAGAAATCCTGTCCCTTGGACTTGACCTCGGCTTCCAGTACCTGGCGGGTGGTGGCGTCAAGGTCCCTGCCGAGCCAGAAGTCCAGCCGGATCTTGTAGTTCTGCTGCAGCTTGCGAATCTCGCCGATATTGGCTGCGGCCAGGTCTGGATTGAGGGCTGCCTCTGTTGCCAGCAGATAGGCTTCGACCACGAAGATCGGAGGCGGCATGATGTCTGCTATCAGGTCCTTCGCTTCGATGATCCGGGCATATTCTGGACCCTTGATCCGCACCGTGCTCAAGGCGAATGCCGTGACTGCAATCGCAATGATCAAGGCAGTGGAAACGAATAGACCCAGAACAAAAAGACTGCGAGACAGGGTAAACCACATGTTATTCCCTCGGTTGGCCGCTGATGGGCGCGTCGTCGATGACGACTGGAGTGCTTTGGTTGTGCATGATGAATGATAATCGCATTGCGATAGTTAGTTTATTCTTAAAGTTGAATTTCCTTATTCAGTTCTCTCATTTGACGCTTTTGCCTTTCTCCGGACCACGCGATGCACCCTCTTGCGCAAGGCCTCGGGGCGCGTTATCAAAACCTCCATGAAGATCGTATCGAAGAACAATGCTTGGTGGTGGGCACGCTGACGCGGCCTTGACCAGTCATGTCTTCTGACGATTGACCCCAAAGCCGCCCGGAAACTCTCCTGAGGCGGCTTTTTCGTATTCAAGGCCTGAGGAGAAGGGCCTTGACGAATGGAGAAGAACGGAAATGTCGACGATTTTGCAGGAAGACGGCTCGGAAGCCTATCAAACGCGCGGCGGCGTGACCGTCACGCGCAAGCGGCGGCCGACGCCCTATGGTGATGCCATCTCCAGCTATGTCGACAGGCTTGACGAGCGTCGCGGTGCCGTCTTCTCGTCCAACTACGAATATCCGGGCCGCTATACCCGCTGGGACACCGCCATCGTCGATCCGCCGCTCGGCATTTCCTCCTTCGGCCGCAAGGTCTGGATCGAAGCCTATAACGGTCGCGGCGAAGCGCTGCTCACCATGATCGCCGAGGCTCTGACCTCGGTCGAGGATCTGGCGCTGGGGGCACGCACTGCGACGCGGCTCGATCTCGACGTCAAGCTGCCGTCGCGCGTTTTCACCGAAGAAGAGCGCTCGAAGATGCCGACGGTGTTTACGGTCCTTCGCGCCATCACCGCGCTGTTCTACTCCGAGGAAGACAGCGCCATCGGCCTGTTCGGTGCCTTTGGCTACGATCTCGCCTTCCAGTTCGACGCCATCGACCTTAAGCTTGCGCGCCCGGATGATCAGCGCGATATGGTGCTCTTCCTGCCGGACGAGATCCTGGTCGTCGACCATTATTCGGCCAAGGCCTGGATCGACCGCTACGACTTCACCAAGGGCGGTGTGACGACCATCGGCCAGTCGGAAGAAATTGCGCCTGAGCCCTTCCAGCATACCGATACGATCCCGCCGCGCGGCGATCATCGTCCGGGCGAATATGCCGAACTGGTCGTGAAGGCCAAGGAGAGCTTCCGCAAGGGCGACCTGTTCGAGGTCGTTCCCGGCCAGAAGTTCATGGAACGCTGCGATTCCAAGCCTTCGCAGATCTCCAAGCGGCTGAAGGAAATTAATCCGTCGCCTTATTCCTTCTTCATCAACCTCGGCGACCAGGAATATCTCGTCGGCGCTTCGCCGGAGATGTTTGTGCGGGTAAATGGCCGGCGCATCGAGACCTGCCCGATCTCCGGCACAATCAGGCGCGGCGCGGACCCGATCGAGGATTCGGCGCAAATCCTGAAGCTTCTCAACTCCAAGAAGGATGAGAGCGAGCTCACCATGTGCTCGGATGTCGACCGCAACGACAAGTCCCGCGTCTGCGAGCCCGGTTCGGTCAAGGTCATCGGCCGCCGCCAGATCGAGATGTATTCGCGCCTCATCCACACAGTGGACCATATCGAAGGTCGCCTGCGCGACGGCATGGATGCCTTTGACGGCTTCCTCTCCCATGCCTGGGCGGTCACCGTGACAGGCGCGCCGAAGCTCTGGGCCATGCGTTTCATCGAGAAGCATGAGAAGAGCCCGCGCGCCTGGTATGGTGGTGCCATCGGCATGGTCGGCTTCAATGGCGACATGAACACCGGTCTGACGCTGCGCACGGTGCGTATCAAGGACGGCATTGCCGAGGTGCGTGCCGGTGCGACGCTTCTAAACGACAGCGACCCGCATGAAGAAGAAGCCGAAACCGAACTGAAGGCCTCTGCCATGATTGCAGCCATTCGTGATGCCAAGAGCGGCAATGATCAGTCCTCCAAGCGTGGCGTGGCCCGGGTGGGCGAGGGGGTCAATATCCTGCTCGTCGACCACGAGGACAGTTTCGTGCACACGCTGGCCAACTATTTCCGCCAGACGGGCGCGACCGTGAACACGGTGCGCACGCCTGTGCCGGAAGAGATCTTCGAGAGCCTCAATCCGGATCTCGTCGTGTTGTCTCCCGGTCCCGGCTCGCCGACAGATTTCGACTGCAAGGCAACCATCAAGAAGGCGCGGGCGCGAAACCTGCCGATCTTTGGCGTGTGCTTAGGGTTGCAGGCGCTGGCCGAAGCCTATGGCGGGGAGCTGCGCCAGCTCGCAATCCCGATGCATGGCAAGCCGTCGCGCATCCGCGTGCTGGAACCCGGCCTCGTTTTCTCGGGGCTCGGCAAGGAAGTGACCGTCGGCCGCTACCACTCGATCTTCGCCGATCCGGCGACGCTGCACCGCGATTTCATGATCACCGCCGAAAGCGAAGACGGCACGATCATGGGCATCGAACACACACGAGAACCGGTGGCCGCCGTGCAGTTCCACCCGGAGTCGATCATGACGCTCGGCGGCGACGCCGGCATGCGGATGATCGAAAACGTGGTGGAGAAGCTCGCAAAGCGGAAGAAGGTCAAGGCGGCGTGAGGAAATAGGCGGGGCGCTTCGGCGCCCCAAGTGTTTTTAAAACAGGCTCCAGACGCTGCCAGCGGATATCAGTGCGGTTCCGATTACATAGAGGGTTCGGAAGATCCATTGGTTGAGCCGCTCACTCAGTGTATTGCCCTTGAACGATTGGATGCTCCAGCCCTGTAGCGCAAGAGTTGCCCACATAAGAATTGTCGTGCCGACGACAACGATACCAATGGCGAACTCTAATTGTGGACCAATACTGGCACCAAGAAGGCTGCCTATGGCAAATCCGGTTCCCATCGCGACAAGTCCCCAAAACGCCGATTGGCAGAGCCCACTTCTGATCGCGTGCAACCGACTTCCCTCATGGGCAGAGGTAGGTGCTGCATTGAGTTTTGCGTTGTCAGCCTCTTCCTCGCTTATGAATGCTTGAGGTGCGAACAGGGCCAGCCAGACCAATCTAGCTTTCTGGAAAAATGTTAAAGGCGTACCGGTGTAAGGCAATTGTGGGTGAACCTCTCCAGTTAGACACTCATCTGCGGCTCTCGTCACGCCGCCCTCGGCTCTATCCGTTTCAGCTCGTCCTCGATCTCGCGCCGCCGCTGCATGAGGTCGTAATCGGCCTGCAGTGCGGGGAAGAAGCCCTCAGACACCCCGAAATAGCGCGAGAGCCGCAGATCCGTGTCTGCCGTCAGAGACCGCTTGCCGAGCACGATCTCGTTTATACGGCGGGGCGGCACGTTGACCGCCCGCGCCAGGGCATTCTGGCTCAGTCCCATGGGCTTCAGGAAATCCTCAAGCAGGATATCGCCCGGATGCGGATTGGGCAGCAGTTCAGTCATGGTAGTCGACAATCTCGACATCGCTTGGCCCTCTGTCATTCCAGATGAAGCTAATCCGCCGTTGATCGTTGATCCGGATGCTGTACTGCCCGAGCCTGTCACCTTTCAGAGCCTCTGGTTCAATTCCTGGTGGTATGCGCAAGTCTTTCAACTGATGAGCACTATTCATCAAACGCAGTTTTCTGAGTGCCACGACCTGTATATCTGGCGGAAGCTTTCTGCTTCGCTGGCCATACCAGATGCGCTCGGTTTCAGCGTCCATGAAACTCTGGATCATGATGCAGCGTAACGCGCTGCGTCATAATTCGCAACGCGTCCACCTGTGCACACCCAACATCCCGCCTTGACCTTTCCTCAACCCTTCGCCATTACACTGCCCACATCCAACCGAACCGCCCGCTTTGCCGGGCGGTTTTGTCGTTTTTGGAATTGCGTCTGCAATTCACTCGCATCTGCAGGGACGAACGTGCCATGGAGGCTCGAAAAGACAATCTGGTGGAGCGGCTGGCCTTCTGGGGCATTCCGCTCGCCTTTGGTGTCATGGGGCTGAAACTTGTGGCCTGGTGGTTCACGGGCTCGGTCGCGCTGCTTTCCGATGCGCTGGAATCGACGGTCAACGTAATTGCCGCCTTCATCGCCTATTTCGTCATACGCTATGCGCAGAAGCCGGCGGATAACGACCATCCCTATGGTCACCACAAGGCGGAGTATATCTCTGCCGTGGTCGAGGGTGTGCTGATCGTGGTGGCGGCGCTCGTCATCATCAATGAAGCCGTGTCGGCGCTCGCCAATCCCGAAATCCTCGATGCGCCGGCGCTTGGCCTTGCGATCAACGCGGCTGCAGGGGTGATCAACCTGATCTGGGCGCGCGTCCTGATCCGGGTCGGCAGGAGCCATCGCTCACCGGCTCTCTTGGCGGATGGCCATCACATCATGTCGGATGTGGTGACCTCGGCTGGCGTGCTTGTGGGCCTGCTGGCGGTGCTCGTGACCGGCTATGCGATCCTGGATCCGCTGCTTGCCATGATCGTTGCCATCAACATCCTCTGGCAGGGCTGGAAGGTCATTTCACGCTCGGTTGATGGCCTGATGGACAAGGGTGTCGATCCGGCAGAAGAAGAAGCGATCAAGAAGGCGATTGCCGAGAATGCGCAAGGGTCGCTCGGTGTGCATTATCTTCGCACACGTCAGGCCGGGGCTGTGACATTTGTTGCCTTTGATCTCGTTGTTCCTGCCGCTATGACGGTCGTTGAAGCCCATGCAATCTGCGACCGACTGGAGGCAGCGGTAAGGGCCGTTCTGCCGGGCGGGCGTGTCACCATTCATGTCGAACCTGAAACTGAAATGGCCCATGGCGTGGGCGTCAAAGTAAAGGAGAAGAAACGATGAGCAAGACGGATGTCTCCGGCCTCTCCCAGCTCGGCCAGTCTGTTGAAGCCCCGACCAGCCCGGAAACGGCGGTACTGGAACGCGTACCGAATTCGAATGCCGGTACCGATTACGTCGTGCGCTTCACCGCACCGGAGTTCACCTCGCTCTGCCCCATGACCGGCCAGCCGGATTTCGCCCATATCGTCATCGACTATATTCCGGGCGACTGGCTGGTGGAATCGAAGTCGCTGAAGCTCTTCCTCTTTTCCTTCCGTAACCACGGTGCGTTCCACGAGGATTGCTCGGTCTATATTGCCAAGCGGATCGTTGAGCTGCTTGATCCGAAATGGCTGAGGATCGGTGCCTACTGGTATCCGCGCGGCGGTATCCCAATCGATGTTTTCTGGCAGACGGGTGAAGCGCCGAAGGGCGCCTGGCTGCCGGAGCAGGGGGTCCCCACCTATCGCGGTCGTGGCTGAGACCTTCTGCCTGCATCCTGCACAAACGCAAACGGCGGCCGGCGAGCCGCCGTTCTCAGTTTCTCCAATGCCCCATCAGCCGGGTTCGCTGCCATCGGCATGGCCATGGAAGAGGGCGAAGATTGCGACCATTGCCGCATAGGTGGACTTAAGCAAAGCTTGCGGTTTGATGGCCGCACTCGATACAGCCGAGGTCCGCCCGGCGTCTTTTCAGCAAGTCCAATTTTGGGGTGATTTACAACCCCGACATGCATACTCAACCATGGGCTTCTATTAAGCCTATGAAAAAGCTTGTCTTTTTTTGTTGTATATCTGCAATTAATCACCCTTAAGTTTTTGTTAACCGAGACTGGACTCGTGTAAAAAACAACGTATAGGTTGAGAAACATAAGAAACAACACGAATTAACGGAGTTTGTCATAGCATAGCGTCAAATATAATCGGTTATGTCTGGCAATTGGTTAAACTATGTCGTGGATGCACCTCTGATGCGCATTCATGTTTTCTTATATATCTGGGTGTTGCGCCTTTTGTTTTTGGCTGAATTCTGAAATTCCTCCGAAATAATTCGGAGGATAACAATGCTTTGTGTCATGATGTCTGCAACCTGGACTAGGTGAGAGCAGATGAGACCCAAGGTGTCTTGAACATGAAAAGGAGAAAAACATGAAAACTGTTATTGTAGCATCGCTCGTCGCGCTGATGTCGTCGTCGGTTGCTTTCGCTGAAGGCCGTGGTCGTGGTTGGGACGCAGACCTCAGCCAGGTCAGCATCGGCGTTCAGGACGCGCTGAACAAGATCACCGACGCTTCCAAGGCTCTGGACGTCAGCCAGACCGCAGTCAACGCTGCCAACCTGATCAACCTTCCCTCGGATGACATCAACTCGATCGAGCAGAAGTCGATCGGCAGCCAGCTGTCTTCCAACTTCATCGAGTTCAGCAAGAGCTTTGATGCCAACGCAGCCGTTGACGGTGTGCTGGTTCCTTCAACGCAGTCTGCAACCAATGTTGCCAACAGCGTTTCTGTAGAAGAAATCAACGACACGCTGAAGCAGTACTCTGACACTGCTCAGGTGGCCAAGAACATCGCAGATTCGACCCGCTTCAGCACCAATGTCTGGGATCTGAAGCAGACCTCAGTCAACGCCGCCAACCTTGTGACCGTCGCCGAGCTGGATACCCGCATTGAAGTCAGTCAGCTGTCCCTCACGGACCAGTTCGCCATGAACAAGCTCGACGTCAACGGTGCCGTGACCAATGTTGTTCAGAGCGCCACCAATGTTGCCAACTCCATTGGTGTTGCCACCGGCCAATGATCTGACAGGAGGGATCAGGCCAGTCCTTGGCCTGATCCCTCGCTTCTCGCGTGAACTGGGGTCCGGTTCATCATGATCCGGGATTTGTAAGATGTGCATGTCAAGGCGTTTTCCGTTCTTCGTGCCGATGGTGCTTCTGGCCTTGTTGCCGGCGCAGGCTGCTGCTGAATCCGCCCATCTGCAGGTGATCCCGTCCCAGCAGATCCTGCCAAAACAGATTTTCCAAAGGGCGCTCGGTTCTCAAGTCGCAGAACAGGACTTCACCCTCGGCAATAACAGCGAGGTACTTACCCTTCGCCAGACTGCCGGCAACGCCGTGAATGTGGTGGATCTGGGCGAGCAGGCGATCGATAGTGCGTCACAGTATTTCGACGGTCAGCAACGCTCCCTGAACGAGATCGTGCTCAACACGATGGGTGCCTTACAAAAAATTGACCAGCGCGCAGCCAATATCTCGGGTGCGATTGTTGGCGGGCAGATCGGCAATGTTGATCAGACCTTTGCCAATGGTGCTCTTCAGCACGCAAGCAACACGCTGGATATTGCCGGACTTCCCTCGGATATCCGCCAGTCGGGTATCAATACGATCAACGTGATCTATTCCCGCGAGTCGGTTGCCATCAGTTCCCAGAACATTTCGGAAAAGGCGAGCCAGATGGTCGACAACCATATGATGGTCAGAAAAGCCGGTGGAAGTGGCGCGATCATCCAGAATGGTACCAATCTCGGCAATATCATCGTTGCCGGAACGATCGGTGAAGTCGTGCGCGATTTCTCCGGCGACCAGATCGTCTCGAATGTCATCACCCTTGAGGAAGGTGCCAGCTACGGCTCCATCACCCAGTCAGGTTTGAACATCGCCAACTATATCGAGGCGGAAAGCATCGGTCAGTTGCGCCAGACGTCGACCGGTCGTCAGGTCGTTGAGAATGCCGTGCAGTATCAGACCCTGAACGGGCTGACGCGCAAGATCACCGAACCGCGGATCTCGCAGAATTCCGCGAATTTCGTCAATCTTATTGTTCTAAAACCGACATCGATGGGTGGTTCTGACCAGGCCTCTGATATCATGCAGACTGCGGATTTTGAACAGAAGGTCTCGGGCTCAGACACGGGGACGACCCAGTCCGGCAATGCCCTGACGATCGAGCGTTAACACGGCATTCAGCCGCCCCATCTGTCCGGTCGTTCCGTGAAAACTCCCGTCGTTTTACCTGTAATCCCCGCAGTCCGCCTCCTGGCACCACTGGGGAAATTGCACCATCGGGGCTGCTGGCCACTGTTCCGGCTTCTTTTCCATATAGGCGGCTGCCGCCATGTAGTAATCCCGTTGCGCCCGGTTCAGTTTCTGTGAGCAGAGATAGGCGGCATGCTGTTTGATCAGTTTAGCGATTGCAGATTTTGTCTCTTCATCGACGGGTTCCGGGATCGGCTGATTGAGCATGGCGAAGTAGGCGTCGATCTCTGACAGCTGACTTTTCGGCGACCCCTGAACGAAAGATTCGCAGGTGTCGCTGACACGCTTCAACTCTACCATTGATCGCACCAGTCCTTCGACAGGAACCTGATCCTGACCCTTTGCAGCTGCGCCGGATAATGCAACCATAACGAATAAAAGGGGTAGCGATATCATGGTGCGCACGTCAAGCTCTCCGCAGATTTCGATCATGTTTCAATTCAGGTCTCTCAAGAGTATTTTGACTGAAAATTCAGCATTGTCCAGTTTTGAAGCCATGTATTGAAGGATGTACTCAAGTTGTTGCGTTTGTGCAACTTTGATGCATCCATGAGTGGAAATTAGTTCGGGATTCCGAGTTTCTTCGCTGAGGCTTTTGGTCTTCGGTGCTATGGTCCCGCCAGACGTCGCGCGAGCGACAAGCATTTTGGCTCAATCTATTAGAGGTTGCTATGAGCGGTTTCTTCACAAGAGGTGCCTTGGCGGCGCTATTGGCATTGCTCGGGGGCTCTGCTTCGGCCAACGGCATTGGCGAGGACCGACCGTTTCAATTCCGGTCCGCCAATGAACGGCAGGTTCTGTTGAACCTCGAGCGGACCCGGCTTGAGCAGAAAAGCGGTCTTGGCGTTGGCTCGGCAGCGGGCCTCGGTACCCAGCAGACCGGCAACTCAACGAGCATCATCATCAGTGGCTCAGGCAATAATACGATCACCACGAGCCAGACGAATTCCGGTGCCCAGACGATTCTGGAAAGCAATGACTCGTCCGTACTGAACAATAACTGAGGTCCATGCTGATGACTTTCCCAAAACTCGGCGGCCTCGCCTTGCTCCCCGTTCTTTTTCTCGCCGGATGCCAGTCGCAGGTTGCGGAAAAACCGCCAAAGGAACCATTTCTGGGGCCTGTTCCAATTGCGGCGCGGACGCCTGTCGACAAGGCGCTGGAATGCCTGGCTCAATCCCCGGAAGTGAAACGCAGCAGCAAGATGTATGCGGTCCATGTGATCACGGACCAGACCGGGCGCTATTCCTCGGACGAGGCGGGCAATTTCCTGCCGCGTGACAGTGCCGGCATGATGGTATCACTGCTGCAGAAGGCTGGCGTCAAGCAGGTCAACCGCACCAATACCGCTGTTCCCGAGTGGGAAATTGCGCGCGCCCGGGAGCAGATCCTGGGTGATGGCGGCAATGTCGTGATTGGTGACGAGAGCCTTCCGTTTCGTCCGCTGGTCAAGGGAACGTTGCGCGGTTCGGACTATGTCATCGATGGTGCGATCACGCAGCTTGACTTCAACAGCTATTCCGGCGGCATTGAAGCAACCGTTGGCGGTGGTGGCCTCGGGGTACGGCGTTTTGCAGTGACAGCGGCCGTCGATATTCGTGTCACCGATACCAAGACCACTCAGATTATCGCCGCCAAGTCCTATTCCAAGCAGGCGGTGGGTCGTGAGGTTTTTGCTTCGGTTTTCCGCTTCTTCTCGGACGAACTCTTCGATATCAAGATCGGTGACAAATCGCAGGAAGGTCTACAAGCGGCAATCCGCTGGGTCCTGGCCGATGCTACCTATGACATCGTCAAGGATCTGAGCGGGCACAATGGGGCCTGCGACCGCTTCCTGCCTCAGGCTTCACAGGATGATCGTGCGGAAACCGCCGAAGCGCCAACCGGTTAAGCTTGTCTGGCTTGCCGGTTAACCTCTTGCGCAGGGATGGCCGGCATCTGGGTTGCAAATCCCGGTTTTGTTTCCGCCGCTTTGTCGTTCCTGTTGTCTTTGCGGGACGGATTAATCCCCCCGCAGGCTGTTGTGCCGGTCTTTCTGAGGGTGCTCCCGCACATCGATGATTGATCGCATCAATGGTCATCCCGGATTAAACGCTCTAGTTGTTTCTGCCGTCTGGTCGCCCAGCGCCTTGATGGCACTCTTTCTGCCAAAAGAGTTGCCTGTACCTGTCCTTTGCGCCCCCGTGTTTCTTTTGTTGCGCTCTTCAAGATGATGAAGAAGTCATTGAAGATAAATCATAATATTCCTCCACTGGTCGGTTTTTTCGGAACCCAAAGCGGCATCGTGGATTTGAACTCATGTGCCGACGGCGCAGGAGATCGTTCCGCGACGACAGGCATTTCGTTTTTTCAGGTTTTCCTGAGTTACAACCTTTGAAAGAGAGGTCACCATCATGAAAATGATCTATGTTACCGCCCTTCTGGCCGGGACCGCGCTTGCGCCGGCCACCACATTTGCCCAGCAGCAGGACACCGTAGCTGCTACCCAGACTCAGGGCCAGGCCCAGATGTCGCCGGTTCAGGAGCATATCCGTCAGGCCTTGCGCGCTCTTGATCAGAACGACTTGCAGGCGGCTCGTCAGGCCGTGCAGGAGGCTCGTCGCCAGTTGACGGAGCAGGCGCAGAACCAGCCTGAAGCCAATCTCAATCGGATCCGCCAGCCTCTGCAGGAAGCTTCTCAGGCCCTGTCGCAGCGCAATGCCGAAGAGGCGGAACAGGCTCTTGACCGCGTAGACCAGCAGTTGGCGACAATGGAGCGTCGTGGCAACCGACAGGGTCAGCAGAACGCCCAGAATCTAAACGCTGATGTTGCTGTGCAGGAGGGTGAGGCTTCGATCCGGGTTGACGTGCCGGAACCGGATGTAACGGTTCGCCAGCCGAGCCCGGAAGTTGCCGTCAGCCAGCCGCAGCCGGAAATCATCGTCCGCCAGCCGGCCCCTGTCGTGACGGTCGATATTCCGCAGCCGCAGATCACGGTGCGCATGCCGCAGCCGAACGTGAATGTGAGCCAGGCTCGACCGCAGGTTCAGGTTCAGCAGGGCGAGCCGGATGTCCGCATCAGCGAGGCCCAGCCGCAGGTTCGCGTCAGCGAAGGTGATGAACAGGCCAATGTCCAGGTCCAGCGCTCCGGCGAGCCGATGGTCCGCTTCCAGGAAAGCGATCAGCAGCCGCGCGTTCGCTATGAGAGCGAAGAGGCGCAGGTTCGCGTCAACCGTCCCGAAGGTGGTCCTGAGGTCCGCTTTGAGGACCAGAACCAGCAGGCATCCGCCAACCGCGAGGAGCAGATCGATCGCCAGAGCACCGCATCGACGGCGTCCGGTCGTCAGGCGCGGGAAGGGGAGGACATGGCCATCGGTGCCCGCTCGACCCGTGACGTTCCGCTGACCGTCAGCGAAATCAAGGACTACGACATCGTTGGCGCTAACGGTAACGATCTTGGTGACATCGAGGAGGTTGTGAGCGTGAATGGCCGTCTGCATGCGGTCGTCACATCCGGCGGCTTCTTCGGTCTCGGTGAGGACCGCGCGGCCATTCCGCTTTCGTCGCTTTATGTGTCCAATGAAGAGACACTGCTGGCACCGAATGTCAGCGAGCAGCGCATCGAAGGCCTCGCCAACTTCCCGCTGGAGCAGTACCGGCCTCTGGACGACGAACGCCGGATCACCCTTGGCGGCAGCTGAGGGCCAGAGAACCCATGATAAAGCAAAGGCGGCGGTTCTGCCGCCTTTGTCGTGACATGGCTACCGATGTCGCCTTTCAGCGACGTTTGTCTGGATGCGCATCCAGCACTTCGGCACAGCGTGAAAGGCTCAAGCCTTCGCCATCCGTGTCGTTCGAGGCGCGGATATTGCGGATGATCTGGGTCGTGTCGACGGTGATCTGCAATTCGCAGAACAGATCTTCATAACGCGGCGGTGAGATCATCTGGGCCGGTCTGCCCGGCGTCACGCCAACAACGCGGGTTTCGGTCACTGTCACACCCGGCTGTGTTTCGCGGGTTTCGGTTCGCACCGTCGCCTGGGCCGGCTGTGCGCTGGTATAGGTCGGGGCGATGTAGCGGGTCGTGTCGCCACCGCGCCAGGTATAGATGACATTGCCGCTCTGCATGGCAAATTCGGAAACCGGTGGCCCGTGACGGATGAAGAAGGCCTCCACTGGCTGGCCGATCCAGCGCGATTGAATGACCTGCTGCGCCTCTTCTGTGGTCGTGCAGGCGCTGAGCACCATGGCAACCAAAGCCAGATGAATGAGTTTACCGTTCATGAGCTTTTCCCCCTTGTCCCCTTGCAGACTGGTTGGCCCTGCAATTCACCGCAGACCCTCAAGGTCCGCAAGGGCCATAGCGCAGGTGCGTTTGACGACACAAGTCGCTTGCTCGAATGCGGACAGTTTTGGTCTCTTGACGCATGATCTTGTTGACACGTGTCAGTTTATGACAGGCGGATGGAACCCGAAAGATAAATCCGTGGCCTTCAAAGGCGAACTTGTTTGCGCCACGGGCCTCGCGCCCCATATGGTTGCCTGAAAGGTGTCGTCCAGCGCGCGGACGCCAGCATGCCGCAATTTCGCCCAATGATCAGGGAGACCATTCTTGTTTGCATTCGACAACAGTTATGCACGATTGCCGGAGCGGTTCTATCGGATGGCCAAGCCTGCCACTGCCCGTGCGCCGCAGCTGATCCGCGTCAACCGCCCACTGGCCGCCGAGCTTGGTATTTCACTAGATCACGCCGACGATACACGACTTGCCCAGGTCTTTTCCGGCCAGATCCTGCCTGTCGGGGCCGAACCTATCGCCCAGGCCTATTCCGGCCACCAGTTCGGCCATTTCAACCCCCAGTTGGGCGATGGGCGCGCGCTTTTGCTGGGCGAGGTCATCGACCGTTCGGGTGCGCGACGGGATATCCAGTTCAAGGGGTCGGGGCGCACGGCCTTCTCGCGCAGTGGTGACGGCCTGGCTGCTCTTGGTCCAGTCCTTCGGGAATACATCGTGTCTGAAGCCTTTCATGCGCTTGGTATTCCTGCCACGCGGGCACTGGCTGCGGTCGCCACCGGCGAGCAGGTGATCCGCGAGATTGCCCTGCCGGGCGCTGTCTTTACCCGCGTTGCGGCGAGCCATATCCGGGTGGGGACCTTCCAGTATTTTGCCGCACGTGGCGATACGGAAGGCATCAAGACCTTGGCTGACCATGTCATTTCCCGCCATTATCCGGAGGTTCGACAGGCCGACAACCCCTATGTCGCGCTGCTGCGTGCCATCGCCGGTCGGCAGGCCTCCCTCATCGCCCGCTGGCTGTCCATCGGCTTTATCCATGGAGTGATGAACACCGACAACATGGCGATTTCCGGCGAGACGATCGATTTCGGCCCCTGCGCCTTTCTGGATGAGTATGATCCGCGCAAGGTGTTTTCGTCGATCGATCAGCATGGGCGCTATGCCTACGCGAACCAGCCGGGTATTGCCCAATGGAACATCGCCCGGCTTGCCGAATGCCTGCTGCCGCTGCTGGATGAGGATGAGGACAAGGCGGTCGAGGCTGCCAATTCGGCTCTGTCGGAGTTTGGCGACCTGTTCCAGTCGGCCTGGCTTCATGCTTTCCGCCAGAAGCTCGGGCTGACGGGGGAGGGCGAAGACGACCGTCTGATGGTGACGGATTTCCTCGAACTCATGCATCAGGGTGAGGCCGATTTTACGCTGGTCTTCCGGGCGCTATCCAAGGTGGCGGGTGGTGCTGCCGTCGAGACACTGCTCGACCAGTTCAAGACACCGCTCGGTCTTTCCGACTGGCTGACGCGCTGGCGTGCCCGGATTGATGACGGACGGCCACAGGACGCAGTCCAGAGGGCGATGGAGGCGGTGAACCCTTATCTTATCCCGCGCAATCACAGGATCGAGGAAGCCATTCAGGCTGCCCTCTATGGCGACTTTTCCTTCTTCCACAGGCTCGTGGATGCGCTTGCCAAGCCCTATGATGAAGAACCGGCTCAGGCAGATCTCGCCATCCCGCCGGCACCGGAGGAGCGGGTTACCCGGACCTTCTGCGGGACGTAAGCACCACCGGCATCCTATGTTCATAAAGGGGTGGACCAGATTTCCATCGATAGACACGAAACCTGGTCCATTTGCTTCCATGCTTTAAAAGTCCTGCCAGTCTTTCGAAACATCCATTGCCGTATTGCCCCTGCTTGCAAAGGCCGTGGCAATCTTGGTGCCGAGGCGTTTCACCGCTGACTGGGCCGGGCTTTTGTGGGTTTGGCTGCTCTCCCTTGAAGATGTTGCGGTTTGCCCCGCATTTGACCGATTGCCCAGATCAAAGCGCAAGACAATACCGTCCAGTGTGTGAGCCTCGTCGTTGAGGGCTCGGCAGGCGGTCGTCGTTAGTTCGGCCATGGCGGCGTTTTCCTGCGTGACCCGGTCCATATGGTTGACCGAGCTGTTGATTTCGGAAATCGCCGTCGACTGTTCCCGGGAGGCCGTGACGATTTCGCCGATCAGATCCGTGACCTTGAGGATTTGAGCCTCGATCTCCATCAAGGCCTTGCCCGTCTGGTTCACCAGCGCCACGCCATTGGAGACCTGCGATGACGATGTCGTCACCAGCGTCTTGATTTCCTTTGCCGCAGTCGCCGATCGCTGAGCAAGCTCCCGTACCTCCTGCGCGACAACGGCAAAGCCCTTGCCGGCTTCTCCGGCACGCGCCGCCTCGACACCGGCGTTCAGTGCCAGAAGGTTGGTCTGGAAGGCGATTTCGTCGATGACATTGATGATCTGACCAATCTGGTTCGACGAGTTGGCAATCTCGTCCATGGCAGCGATGGCGTCCTTGACAACGATGGCGGATTGCTCGGCCCCGCCGCGTGTGGCGTTCATCATCGAGCTGGCTTCGTTTGCCCGCTCGGTCGAATTCTTGACCGTTGACGTCACCTGATCAAGCGCCGCTGCCGTCTGCTCGATCGTCGCAGCCTGCTGTTCGGTGCGCTTCGAGAGATTTTCAGTCGCATTCGCCATTTCAGCGGCGCTGTTGCGAACCATGGCGGTCGAGGACACGATTTCGCCCATGGAGCGGGCCAGGGTATCGAGGCTGGTGTTGAAGCCGACGCGCAGGTTCTCGTAGGTGTCCCTGAAGGGTTCGGCGATCCTGAAGGCCAGATTCCCGGCTGCCAGCTGGGTCAGGCCTTCGTTCAGCCGGCTGATGACCATTTGGCGGTACTCATCCTCGGCCAGTTTCTCGGCCGCAATCGCCTGCTCACGGGCAATTTCCTGCTCCCGCATGGCTTCGCGCTGTTCGCGGTTCTGCTTGCGCTCAATGGCATTGGCTCTAAACACCGAAACAGAATTGGCAATGGCGCCAATCTCGTCGGTGCGGGTGACATAGGGCACATCCTTGGAATAATCGCCTCCAGCCAGATGACCCATGTAACCCTCAAGGACGCGCAGAGGCGCAAGCGCCTGGCGGTTCAAAACATAGGACAAGATGGCACCGCTGATCAGACCGAGAACGACCAGGGCCGACATGATGCGGCTCAACGTCTCAGCCTGGTCCTCCAGGGTTTGGAAGTTGGCCTGGGCCTTGTTCGCTGCAGCCTCGACAATGGCGTCGACCTTGACATCGGTCGCATCGCTCTCGGACTGAAGCTTCTCGGCGATCTCGTCGAAGCCGGCCATCATCGGATTGCCGGCTTCCGGCCCGCCGGCGACGTATTTCTCGGCCATCGCTTTGCCAGCGTCATAGAAGGCCAGAAATTCGGCTTCCGTCTTGGCAATCTGCGTGGCAATTTCCGGCTCGCCCAGTTCGGTTGCAAGCTGCTTTACCGCCTGAACCTTCTCGCGGAGCGCCTTGACTGACTCTGCGGCGAGCGTGAACCCGTCATCAAGGCCATCCTTGCCCTGGGTTGCGGCAATGTCGGTCAAGGATTCCTGCGTGCCGACAATGTCCAGCTCAATGCCTTTCTGCAGCCTGACCAGCTGCAGGACTTGTCTATTCAGTGCCTTTTCAGCGCTGAAGATTTCCATGCCGGCATGCATCTGCCGTTCCGACAGATAGGCAGACAATCCCAAGGCGCCTGCAGCGATCATCGACACAGACATGATGCCGAGGGGAATGAGTATTCGCAATTTCATGAAGACAGCTTTCCAATTTTCCAATCCAAGACGACCCGTCAGGGGCAGGACCTTGCCGTTTTTCGGACGATGGCTCGCTGTTTCCCGGCACTCCCCGCACTAAATTTAGGGATCAATGCAAAAGAAACTGTTAACCTAAAAAAGCGGCTCGATCGCCTGTCGGCAGAGGCTCCCCTAATCCGTGCGCCCGGCTTGATCGCCGCAAACATCTTGCCCGCGACGCGGGGCATGGCGATGGTGCCGGTTGCGGGACAATTCGCGCCTTGCCGCGGGTCGCCCCTCCCTTGCAGAATGTCGCAGACAGGCTGCAATTGTCTCTCCGCGCCCCATAATATTGCGGCAACAGGTTCCACTCCCAGACATCGGGGTTTTTGAAGGCAATGGCAGAGTTTCCGTCCAAGGCAAAAGTCGTCATCATCGGGCTCGGCGGCATCGTCGGCGCATCGATCGCGCATCATCTCATCGAGCGCGGCTGGGACGACATCGTCGGCATCGACAAGTCGGGCATACCCACAGACATTGGCTCCACGGCGCATGCGTCGGATTTCTGCTACACCACCTCCCATGACTATCTCTCGGTCTGGACCACCCAGTATTCGATCGATTTCTACGAGAAGATGGGCCACTACGCCCGCATCGGCGGGTTGGAAGTTGCCCGCACCGGCGACGACACCTGGATGGAAGAGATCAAGCGCAAGCTGTCGTCCGCTCGCGCCTTCGGCACCCGCGCGCACTATGTCTCGCCCGCCGAAATCAAGAAGCTCTTCCCGCTGATCGAGGAAGATCAGGTCATGGGCGGCATGTTCGATCCGGATGCCGGCCTCGTCATCCCGCGCTCCCAGACCGTTGCCGGCAAGCTCGTCGATGCCGCAGAAAAGTCCGGCAAGCTCAAGATGTTCGGCAATACGCCGGCCAAGTCGCTGATCGTCGAGGGCGGCCGCATCAAGGGTGTCGTCACCCATCGCGGCACGATCATGGCCGATCACGTCATCGTCTGCGCCGGCCTCTGGGGCCGCCTGATCGCCGAAATGGTCGGCGAAGACCTGCCGGTCATGCCGGTCGACCATCCGCTGACCTTCTTCGGTCCGTATAACGAGTTCGAAGGCACCGGCAAGGAAATCGGCTATCCGCTGCTGCGCGACCAGGGCAACTCCGCCTATATGCGCGACACCGGCGACCCGAAGACCACCGAGGGCGGCCAGATCGAATGGGGCTATTACGAGCAGCACAATCCGCGCATGTGCCATCCGCGCCAGCTGCTTGAAAAGCATGAGGCACGCCTTTCGCCCTCGCAGCGCGACCTCGACATGGAGCAGATCCTCGAGCCGCTCGAGCGCGCCATGGAGCTCACCCCGATCCTCGGCGAGCTTGGCTATAACGAGAGCCATTCCTTCAACGGGTTGTTGCAGGTGTCAGCTGCCGGCGGCCCGTCCTGCGGCGAAAGCCAGAAGGTGCGCGGGTTATGGTATTGCGTCGCCATCTGGGTCAAGGACGGCCCCGGCTACGGCAAGCTGATCGCCGATTGGATGACCGACGGTCGCACCGAGATCGACCATTCCTCGATCGATTACGCCCGTTTCTATCCGCATCAGCTCGAAGAGAAGTTCATCGAGGGCCGCTGCTACGAAGCCGCCCAGAAGATCTATTTCCCCGCCGTGCACACCCGTGAGCCCTATGCCACCGGCCGCAATGTCAAGCGCTCGCCGATGTATGAGCGCGAAGTCGAGCTCGGCGGCTATTTCATGGAGCTTGGCGGCTGGGAGCGTGCGCATGGCTATGCCGCCAACGAGCGCCTTCTGGAAAAATATGGCGACCGCGTGCCGGTTCGTGAAAACGAATGGGATAACAGGCACTTCTGGCGCGTTTCGAATGCCGAACATCTGGCGATGAGCGAGGATTGCGGCATCGTCAACTTGAGCCACTTCCACATGGTCGATATCGAAGGCCCAGATCATGTCGAACTGCTCGAATGGCTCTGCGCCGCCAAGATCGGCGGCGACGCGAATATCGGCAAGGGCATCTACACCCACTTCCTCGACGACGAGGGCATGGTGCGCGCCGACTTCACCGTCTTCCGCATGGCCGACCGCTGCCGCCTGGTGAACGGCGCCGATGCCGGCCCGCGCGACTTCCACTACATGAAGCGCGTCGCCCAGGATCGCGGCCTCGACGTCACCATCACTGACACTTCGGAGAAATACATCACCATCGGCATCTGGGGCCCGAATGCCCGCGTGACGCTGAAGAAGGCCGTCGCCGACCCTGCCGGTCTCGACCCCGAAAACTTCCCCTTCGCCGCGATCAAGCAGATCGAAATATCAGGCAAGTCCGTGACCGCTTTCCGCATTTCCTATGTCGGCGAGCAGGGCTGGGAACTGCACATGAAATACGAAGACGGCCTTGCCGTCTGGGATGCGCTGCGCGCCACCGGCGTCATGGCCTTCGGCGTCGAGACCTATGCCAACTCCCGCCGCATGGAAAAGAGCCTGCGCCTGCAGAATGCCGATCTTCTGACCCAGTACAACCTGATCGAAGCGGATCTCGCCCGCCCGAAGGTCAAGGAAGCCGATTTCCGTGGCAAGGCCAAGCATCTCGAATACAAGGCTCGGGACAAGCAGCCGGCCATGCTCTGCACGCTCGTCATGACCGACAATGTCGACAGCAAGGGCGTCGCCCGCTACCCCGTCGGCTCCATGCCGGTCGTCGACCCCGCCAGCGGCGAGGTCCTGATCGACAGCCTCGGCCGCCGCTCCTACACGACCTCGGTCGCCTTCGGCCCGACCATCGGCAAGAACATCGCGCTGGCCTATCTGCCGGCGGACTATTGCGAAGTGGGGCGGAAGCTGAACGTGGAATACTTCGCCGAAAGCTTCCCGGTCGAGGTTGCGGCGGTGGGGTATAAGCCGCTGTATGATCCGGAGAATTTGAAGCCGCGGAGTTGAGGTTGGGGCATCCACTTCGTCATGCTCGGGCTTGTCCCGAGCATCTGCAACCTTTTGATTTCATTAACGTCGTAGATCCTCGGCACAAGGCCGAGGATGACGTGGAGCAAGAGCTGCGCGCTTTGTCATTAAGCTGAACCCGTTGGTCGTGAGGCCGGCGGGTTTTTTGTGCCCTTGCCTTTCAAAATGATGCTGACACAATCAATAGTTGGCATTGGGGGTGGTCATGCTTCTCAAATCTCTCGAATTTTTCGATTACAAAACTCACTCGCACTTTCAGATTTCCGCTAGAAACCGCAATGTGCTGGTGGGGCCCAACAATGTTGGGAAGTCAGCGTCTCTTGATGCGCTTCGTATAAGCTTCGACGTATTGCGGTTTGCAAAGAGACGTACCGCAGTCCTTAAGTCCCAAGGCTTAGATGGCGTGTGCTCCACCTATTTTGTCCCACCTTCTGTTGTGCAGATAGATCTGCGGTACTGCGTCCATAACTTTGAAACTGACGTGCCTGCTCGGATTCATCTTACTGCCGCAAATGGCTCTAAATTCAAAATCAACATGCAGTTGGATGGCGATCTTGAGTGCTACGTCGTTTCCGATGCCCGGCCCCAAAAGGGCGCCAAGTTCTTAGGTGAACAGTTTCCGATCAACATAGTTGTGGTGCCAACACTCAGCCCACTCGAACAAAATGAAGAGCTCGTCCTCTTGGAGACGGTCGAGCGGAACAGATATGGGCGTCTCGCCAGCAGGAATTTCCGCAACTATTGGCTTCACCAGCCAGATGAAGTTTTTGACCGCTTCGCTGAATTGGTTGAGCAAGGATGGCCAGGGCTCCGAGTGTTTAAGCCGGTAATTGAACATGCCAACGGTAAAGCTACGGTCAGAATGTACTTCCGGGAGACGGCAAACAGGAGCCCAGAGGTACAATGGGCGGGCTTTGGATTTCAGGTATGGATGCAGATTATGACGCATGTCATGCGTGCCGCTGCCGGCGACATCATCGTTCTGGATGAACCTGATGTATACCTGCACCCTGATTTGCAGCGGAAATTGATGAAGATCATCTCAGGGATGTCAGAGCAGTACTTCGTCGCGACTCATTCATCGGAAATCATCAATTCTGTCGAGCCCGGTGATGTCCTTATCATGCGTCCAGGTGCGCGTTCTGCTAAGCGGATTAGGACTGATGATGATTATTCTATTGCATTTGATCTGATCGGTAGTTCTGAAAATGCACAGTTTGCAAGGTTGGCAAAAAATAGGAAGGTTTTGTATTTCGAAGGTCTCGATCGATCACTTCTATTGCGACTTGCGCAGCTAGTTGGTGCGGACGATTATTTAAACGATACATCGATAACGTTCATGAAAACTGACGGATTCTCCAACTGGCAGCGTGTGTCGGCGTCGGCTTGGGTGCTAAACGAATTTTTTGAGTTTAAAGTTCGTGTGGCATGTCTCTTTGATCGGGACTTCCGATGTGACGATGCCGTTACCGAGTTCGTAGCTGGGCTTCGCGAGAGCGAAGTGTTGTGCTTCGTTCTCCCATTTAAGGAGCTGGAGAATTCACTGATTAATCGGAAAGCTATCAAAAAGGTTATATTGAAGTATTCATTGAAGGAACTTCCCTCTGATTGGGAAAGGAAGTTTGATGAGACGTTTGACGGAATAATTGCGGCAACCCGGGATCATGTGGCGAGCCGTCGTATCGGTGCCCGGATCCAGTATGAACTGCAAAAGAACCCCAAGCGGGATGTCGCTGGAATTTCGGCTGAAGAAATGAGAGCATTTTCACTCTCCTGGGATCAAGAGCCGTTACGCTTGAAGATGATCGAAGGAAAAGAGGTGTATCGAGCTCTGAAGCGGACTGTAGGAGAGCTGTATTCAGTCTCCCTTTCTGAGCCTCGGATCGTAGCTGAAATGAGAGCAGACGACATGGATGAAGGTCTTAAAGGCATCATTTTGAAAATGCGTGACTTTTTCGTTGAGCAATAATTGTGCCGTCGCCAGATGTGTGTTTCTGGGTTGTGCGGGTGTTCAGGGTGTTGAAGGTGCGTATTGTCATACACTGCTGCACACCGCTTGGATGAGTGTCGCGGCAGCCCTACCTCCCCCCATGCGGGGGAGGACGGAAAATCGAAGGTTTAGGCGAGCGCAAGCCGCCTAAACTTCAGATTTTCCCGGAGAGGGGCACGGTTCCGTTGTGGAGTGCACCCCGTTTCACCGGACATGTCGGCTAGTTTGATTTAGCCCTGATGAACTGCCGTGGAGAAGCCATCTTGAGCGCGGAATGGGGATGGATTTCGTTATAGTCCTCGATCCATCCGTCGATGAGCCGGAGCGCTGTTTCGGCGTCCGGTAGAGCTGAGATGCGGATATAGTCCCGCTTCAAGGTTTTGACGAAGGCCTCCGACATGCCGTTCGACTGCGGACTGGCCACCGGCGTGAAGCAAGGCGTCAGATTGAGCGCCTGGGCAAACAGTCTCGTGTCCCTCGCGGTGTAAGCCGAGCCATTGTCCGAGAGATGCTCTATTGCGTGCGGGGCTCTCGTTGCTGCGAAGCGCTTCTCGACCGCCTCCAGCATCATGTCGCGCACGTCAGAGCCGGAGATGCCGCCGTTGGCGACCGCCGTCCAGGCGATGATCTCGCGGTCGAAGGCGTCGATGATGAAGGCAAGACGAATGACCTCGCCATTCCAGCAGGTGAACTCCAACCCGTCCGAGCACCAGCGCAGGTTCGAGCGCATGACCATCACCTTGCCGTCATGGAGGCGGCCCTTGCGAACGGCGGTGTGCTTCTCCAGCAGCATGGCGTGGTTGCCCATGATGCGATGAACCCGTTTGGCGTTGACGACAGGCTTATCGGCGGCTCGCCTCTCGCGATTGAGGAGCGCGGTGATCCGCCGATAGCCATAGGTTGGCCTTTGATCCACCAGCCTGCGGATGATGGGCAAGAGGTCTGCATCCTCGGCCTTGTGATAGGAGCGACGCGGCTTCGATCTGCCTTTCAGCCGCTCGATCAGGTTGGAACGGGATACGCCAAGCGTGTCGGCGACTGATTTCATCGGGAACCGTCCTTCGGCAACAAGATCGGCCGCGATATCCGTTTTTTTGAGTCTGCTTTGGACAAGGCTTCGCGGAGAATTTCGACCTCCATCGTCTTGCGACCGAGCATGCGCTCCAGCTCGCGGACACGATCCTCCAGCTTCTTCACTTCCGAATTGCCGACAACCGGCTCGTCCGAATCCACGGCTGCAGCACCTCCCTCACTCAAAAGCCTGCGCCACCGGTAAAGCAGATTGGGCGCGACGCCATGGCGGCGAGCGGCCGAAGACACCGTCTCGCCTGGTTCGAAACTCTGCTCGATGATTGTCAGCTTCTGCTCGGTTGTCCAGCGCCTGCGGCGGACATCACCCGTCAGCAATTCAACATGTCGATACTCGTTAGACATAAGCCTGTCCTCAAGCCCGTGCTTGAGCCTTTCTGCTTATGCCGACTGTCCGGTCGAAATGGGGGGCAGTTCACGTTGGCACTCACCTCACAGAGCCCCTCTCTTGCGATTTCAGATGTTTAGGCCGCTTGCGCTGGCCTAATTCATCGAAATCGCTTTCTCCCCCGCAACGGGGGAGATGGCCCCGTGCAAGCCTCCGTTCGCTCAAATCGATTCACTGGATCGATTTCTGGCCTTCGGCCAACGCTCCGAAGTCTCCCCCGCATGGGGGGAGATTGGTCGCGCTCAGGCCTCCGCAAGGGGAGAGATGGGCGCCGCGCCAAAAATCATTGGTTCTCCCTTGAACAAATCGGCGTAGACTGCCCATCTTGAGGAAGCTTGAGACGAGAGGAAACGGTCATGGACGGGCAGGCGGCAGCACAGGTGGAGACGGTGGCGGTCAGTGGCGCTGATCCGGCAGGTCGCATTGCCACCCTGCTTGCCGCGCAAAAGGCGGCCTGGCGGGCGGATGTGAACCCGGATCGTGCCACGCGCGATGACCGGCTGGCGCGGCTCGACCGGATGCTGGTTGCCTGGCAGGACCGGTTTGCCACGGCGATTTCGGAGGATTTCGGCAATCGCCCGGCAATTGTGACCGCACTCACCGATGTCGTGCCGGTGCGGGCCGCGATTCGCCATGCGCGCAAACATCTCAAAGCCTGGATGCGCAAGCGTCGCGTGTCGCTCTCTTGGACCGGACAGCCGGCCAGCGCCTTCATCCTGCGCCAGCCGCTTGGCGTTGTCGGCATCGTCGCGCCCTGGAATTATCCTCTTAACCTGATGCTGTCGCCGCTCGTCGGGGCGCTGGCCGCCGGCAACCGGGCGCTGCTCAAGCCTTCCGAGCTGACGCCTGCATTCTCAGGCGTGCTGCAACAGGCGGTGAAGGAATTTTTCTCTGAAGACGAGGTCGCCGTTGTCACCGGCGGGCCGGACGTGGCAGCGGCCTTTACCGCAGCCCCCTTCGATCACCTGATCTTCACCGGCTCGACCGCCGTTGGCCGCAAGGTGGCGGAGGCGGCGGCGAAGAACCTGACACCGGTGACGCTTGAGCTTGGCGGTAAGTCGCCGGCCATCGTCGACCGCTCGGCGGAGCTTGGCGAAGCCGTGCCACGGCTTGTCTGGGGCAAGCTTTTGAACTCCGGCCAGACCTGTGTCGCGCCTGATTATGCGCTGGTGCCGCGCGAGCGGATCGAGGCCTTCTTGGTCGCGGCCCAGGCCGAGGTCGAGCGGCAATATCCGGCGCTTTCCGATAATCCCGATTACACGTCGATCATCAGCGCCCATCATTTCGACCGGCTGACGCGCCTCGTTGGCGAGGCGCGTGATGGCGGGGCGCAAGTGACGCAGCTTGCCGGCGCGCATGATCCGGCGCGGCGCATCTTTGCCCCGGTTGCTGTCACCGGCGCACCTGCCGATTGCGCGCTGATGCGCGAGGAAATCTTCGGGCCGATCCTGCCGATTGTGCCCTATGACACGCTGGATGAAGCGCTCTCCTACATCAACGCCCATGATCGACCGCTGGCGCTCTACTGGTTCGGCAAGGACAAGGAGGCGGAACAGGCGGTCTTGAACGGCACGATTGCCGGCGGCGTGACGGTCAATGACACGATCCTGCATCTCGCGCAGGACAACCTGCCTTTCGGTGGCGTTGGCGCCTCCGGCTACGGCGCCTATCACGGCGAGGCGGGCTTTGTTGCGCTCAGCAAGGAAAAGCCGGTGCTGCGCCAGTCGCGCTTTTCGGGCGTCAAATTCCTCTATCCACCCTATGGGCGGATGGCGCGCGTCATGCTGAAGCTCCTGTCGAAGCTGGGGTGAGCGATGAACGGGGCGGGGGGCATCTTCGGCCCTTCGCCGCCCCGTCCGGGACCGGGCGGACAGGGCGTTCAGACCCGGGCCGCCTCAGTCCATCCTCCCCCCGGAGCGGAGCTCAGCCGGCCTTCGCCACCTTCATCACATCTGGGTCGTAAACCCGGCCAAAACGGTTTTCGAGAAAGGCCGGGAGATTGATTTCCTCCTGGCGGACAAAACCGGCCGCAGGCAGCGTGCCATCGGCCAAGAGATCGAGCACGGTGCAGATGCCGGCTGCGGTGGTGATCTGGATGGCGCTCATCTTCTTCCCGGCGACGACGCCGGCATAGACCTTGTTGGCATAGGTTTCCTGCAGGTAACGACCGTCCTTCCAGCCGCAGACGGTGACGAAAATGACGACGACGTCCTGCATGGTGGCGGGAAGCGCGTTTTCGAAAAGGTCTTTCAGGACGTCGCGGCGGTTCTTCAGGTTGAAGTCGTTCAAAAGCGCCTTGATGATCGCCTGATGGCCGGGATAGCGGATGGTGCGGTAGTTCATCGTGCGCACCCGGCCTTCGAGCGTCTTTGCCAGCGTGCCGAGGCCGCCAGAGGTGTTGAAGGCTTCGTAGGTGACGCCATCGAGCGAGAATTCCTCGCGCTCTTCCATGGCGGGCACGACGGTGAGCCTGCCCTCAACGATTGCCTCACAAGGCTCGATATATTCGTTGATCAGCCCGTCGGTTGACCAGGTGAGATTATAGTTGAGCGCGTTGGAGGGATATTGTGGCAGGGCGCCTACGCGCATGCGCACTGTATCCAGCGTGTCGAAATGCCTTGTCAGATCATTTGCGACGATGGAGATGAAGCCGGGGGCGAGGCCGCATTGGGGGATGAAGGCGGAACGGGCGCCTTCTGCCAGTTTCTCGACCTTGCGGGTGGTGGCGACATCCTCGGTCAAGTCGAGATAATGGGTGCCCGTTCGGGCGGCACTTTCGGCAATCGCGCCGGTCAGATGGAAGGGGGCGGCGGAGAGCACGGCGAACTGGCCGGCCAATGCTCCATCCAGCGCCTTCGCATCAGCAATGTCGAGTTCGAGCGTCTTCACCGCGGGATGGCTGTCGAGCTTGGCGAGCTGGTCGGCGCTGCGGTCTGCGACGGTCACGGTGTAATCGCCAGTCTCCGCCAGCATGCGGGCAATCGCGCCACCGATCTTGCCTGCGCCGATGATGGTGACGTGTTTCATGGTTTTTCCCCTTCGTTTCTCTCGCGCCGCTCGCGGGCGGTCGCATGTCAAAGTCTCGACCAGTGTGGTTTCGGACGCTGTCGATTCCAAGTGACGTTTTGTGCAATATGCTGTAGCGTTTTCGGCTGATTGACGATCAGGATTGGCGATATGCAGATAACGGACAAGGATCGCGAACTGCTGGCGCTATTGTCGGAGAATGCCCGCATGCCGGTGGCCGAACTGGCGCGGCGGCTCGATCTGTCGCGCACCACGGTGCAGGCGCGGCTGGAGCGGCTGGAGACGCAAGGCGTGATCGCCGGCTATGCGGTGCGGCTCTCGGATGCTTATCAGACTAGGCTGATCCGGGCGCATGTGATGATCACCATTGCGCCCAAGGCGCTGACGGCGGTGACAAGCGAGCTCAATGCCATCCGCGAGGTGACCGCGCTTTATTCGGTGAACGGTCCTTACGACCTGATCGCCATCATTGCCGCACCGTCGATTTCCGAGCTTGACCGGCTGATCGATCGGATCGGGGAGCTGTCGGGCGTCGAGCGCACCTTGTCGTCCATCATCCTGTCAACGCGGATTGCGCGATAGGGGCCTGATGAGTCATCTGCGACCGCGGGTTCAGCACTACCCTTTCGAGGGCTGCAACGCAGACCGGATCGTGATGCCGTCCGGCACTGGCCTTGAGGATCGAAAGCGCTTCGACATGGGGCATGGCGGCGCGGTAAGGCCGGTCGGCGGTCAATGCGTCAAACACGTCGGCGGTTGCGACGATGCGGGTGGCGAAGGATATTTCATCGCCTTTGAGGCCGCGCGGATAGCCCGTGCCGTCAAGGCGTTCATGGTGGGCGCCACCGATTTCGGCGAGATCGGAAAAGGCGGAGATGCGCGACAGGATCCGCTCCGAGTGGCAGGCATGGCTGCGCATTTCCTCCCATTCGGCGGCGTCGAGGTCTGTCGGCTTGTTGAGGATGCGGGCCGAGACGCCGAGCTTGCCGATATCATGGAGCAAGGCGGCCCGCCGCAGATTGCGGCAGGCAGGCTCATCCAGGCCCAGCTCGCGGGCGATCAGGACCGTGATGTCCGCCACCCGACTGCTATGGCCGGCGGTAAAAGGGCTCTTGGCATCAATGACGCGGGAGAACCCTTCGACGATGTCATCGAGATAGTCCTCATCCGCGAGAATGATGTGACGACCGGGCTCGCTGTCAAGCAGGCGTTTTTCGAGGTCGCTGGACGCAAGGTCCGACCAGAAACTGTCGCGGGCGGCAAGCTCGAGCAGGACATCGACCAGTGTCGGATCAAAGGCTTTGCCTCTCAGCTTTCTCACGCGGCTGATGGCGGCTTTCGGACCCTTGCGCGAGAAGAAGATCTCGGTGACCTGCGCCAGGAGCGCGATGCGTGCAAAGAGATGGATTTCCTCGCCCCTCCGCTGATGGGGACGACCCGAGCCATCAAAATGCTCGTCGAGGTCGAGAATGCCCTGCCCAACGGCTTCGGAGAAGCGCATCTGGCAGGCGATTTCGGCACCACGGCGGCAGCGGATTTCCACCATCTCGCCAGCGCGGGAGCCAAGCGCCAGCCCCTTGGCAACGGCTCTTGCGCGTCCCGCCAACCCGCGACCCTTACCGGCGTGGCGAAACAGCTGCAACAGGGTTTCAACCTTGCTGCCGTCGACCCGCTCAAGCGCGCGCTTGAAGGTCGTGTCGTCGGTGTCCAGCATGCTTGAGACGAGTGCGGCATTGGCCGAGCAGCCCAGATCCTTCAGCATCAGCGCATAGTAGAGATCGTTCAGCTCGCCATCCGACAGGCCGATCTTACGACCAATCTGTGTGCCGATATGGGCCGAGCGCAGACAATGGCCCATGACCTGACCGCCGGTCAGGTCGAGCGCATGGCTCAAGGCGCCGATCAGTTCGGCAAGGCGTATCTGTGCAGGTATCGATGTCCTCCGATGCCATAAATTAGAAGCATCCACGTTAACAAGTGGTGGCCAAATCCTGGAACAGCGCGATGATCTTTACCGTGATCGCAGTCAAAGCTCTTGAAAACTGGCATAACCTCCTGTTCACCGCTTCCATGCTTGTCTTTTTCCCGCATTGTCTTAACACATGAGACGCACTATGTGCGGGTGAGCGAAAACGCAGATGGAGAATTGCCGGATGAATGAAGAAGACGACGACAAGAGCAAGGAACTGCCGCTCGGCAAGGAAACGGAAGCGAATCTTTTCAAGTCGCGTTCGATCTTCATCTATGGCGGCATTACCATGGAACTGGCGCAGAAGGTCTGCACCCAGCTCGTGGCTCTTGCGGCAGCCAGCGACGAGGACATTCGCGTCTATGTGAATTCTCCCGGCGGCCATGTCGAATCGGGCGATTCGATCCATGACATGATCAAGTTCATCAAGCCGAAGGTCTGGATCATCGGCACGGGCTGGGTCGCGTCCGCGGGCGCGCTGATCTATGTGTCGGTGCCGAAGGAGCAGCGCCTTTGCCTGCCCAACACCCGCTTCCTGTTGCACCAACCGTCTGGCGGCACGCGCGGCATGGCCTCGGATATCGAGATCCAGGCCAATGAAATCATCAAGATGAACAAGCGTCTGATCAAGATCTTCGCCAAGGCCACCGGCCAGAGCGAAGAGAAGATCGGCAAGGACATCGACCGCGACTACTGGCTCTCTGCCGAAGACGCCAAGGATTATGGCCTGGTTGGCAAGATCGTCGAAAGCCAGTCCGAAATCGGCTGAGCCTTGATACAGTGATATCGATCAGACCCCGTCGGAGCGATCCGGCGGGGTTTTCGTTGGCGCATTCGTTTATTTCAGCGCCATTCGTGCAGCTTGTCGCCCATCAACGGCCTTGATGTGACCAGCGGCAGGGCAGGGAAACGCTCGGCATAATCAAGCGCATCCGCCTCGTCCTTGAAGCCGATGAAGATCATCGACAGGACCTTCGCCTTCGGCGCGCCCTTCTTGCGATAGGCAAGTTTCACCGCGCAATGGGGAAAGGCTTCGTCCAGCACCGCCCCTTCGGGCAGGGCATCCGCCAGCGCGAGATGGGCGCCGAGGCCGAGGAAACGGTCGATGGCGGCAAAGGCTGTCGGCTCGGGCAGCTGCTTGTTCTCCGAGGATCCCGGCGCCCGGCCCCAGAACAGGCTGTCGACCAGCCCCTTCGCCCGCTTCGACTTCACCACGACGAGACCACCGGCTGCGATAAGCTCCAGATGGGTATCCCAGGTCTGGAAGAGCTCGGGGGACTGGTGGAGTTCGGTGAGGAGGGGGCGCAGCGTGGCGGTGAGGTCGGTGTGGAGGGCAGGGGCATCGGGGTCTCGGCGCGTGTGGGGTGTTGTGTGGCGGCCTCGTAGCATGGTGGGGGTGGGGTGGATATGGGGGCGTTGTGGATCAAGGGGCTAAGACGTATATTGTGGTCTCTGGTAGTCACTCTGTGAGGTGTCGCGATGTCCCGCATCGGTGTGAAGGAAGCCAAAGCAGGGCTCTCGGGGCTGGTCGAGGATGCGACTTCCGGTGAATTCGTCACCATCACCAAACATGGCAAGTCGGCGGCGGTGCTGGTCAGCGTCGAGGCGGCGGAGGCGGCCAAGCGGGCGCTCGCCAAGAACCGGCCCAGCCTTGTGGCGCATCTCAAACTGTTTCCCGCCGATGTGGATCTCGATGACGAGGTCTTTCAGCGGAACCGTCAGCCGTCGCGCGACATCGAGTTGTGAGCGCGCCTGGCAGGCTTTGCACCAAGTTTCCTATGCAGCCCCATCGTAAGCTGGCAATACAGGAAGTGGGCGAATCGTCTTAATTTTGCGCAAATCTTCGTAAGCATTTGCCGCCCGTTGCAAACGGCCACCGGTCACCTTTGTAGGCTTGCGTTTAGCAGTCTCAAGCCAAGGATTGCCCTCCGACACCCTACCAATCCCTTCCATTTCATAGAGATAAGCTGCTGTGGCAGCGAGTTCTAATTCAACGGCATCGATACGCTTTGCGTGCTGGATAAAGGTAGCTCTATCGGGATTTTGATCAGCTCCAGCAACGGATCCATTGAGCGAATATATTGAGTATCTGCCTCCCCAGTCGGCTACGCGCTCCTCCTCTTGGATAGGTCCAAGAAGCACGGCAATATCCATTGCTTGGGACAGTTCTTCGCTGTACGGGCCATAGTGGCGGTACTCAAACGAGAATGAGTTATCGAACCCTGCCAGTTGCGTCAGAAAGGCAACTTTTTGGAGTCGTGTCCGGCCTACAAGCTCGCCACCGGCATCTTGCACGATTTGAGCAGCAACTATGTGAGGTTGTTTGGAGCTCATTGCTTCCCGCCTTCTTTGATTTTTGTTCTCATTATGTTCTGTATCACGTCTACTGCGTCGGCGTCATCTCGAAACACATATACGCGGCATAAATTGAACGGTTCTGCATTGGCGATAACCGGCGAAAGATCGGCCATGTCTGTGACTTTATCGGGGCTGAGTCGGATTAAGATCTGATTAAGAGGGGACTTTGAATCCTGAAATCTCTTGTAGGGGTTGCGAGTATATTGGTCGACCAAAAATCGTGCTGGCTTATCAGGTTCCGCTGCCTGCATTTCTTTAAGCGATCTAGCAACTTCGTCGCATATCAGCCTTGTCCTAGCCTGATGTTGTTGCCGGTTTTCATCCACATTACGCGGTAGCGATTCTTCCACCACCTTCCGAACGTCAACGCAGCGGCACATGTTCCGTTCGCGAAGTGCCTTAGCGAGGTTCTGAATCTCCGGGTCATGTGCTTCAAGTAGCGAAGGCAGGGCGCCCCAGAACACCGTATCATCCAGGGCAAGAGCCTTTTGAAGGTCTGAAGGGCTAGCAATGAACTGGAGAAGCGGATGTGTCCCCGTAAGGCCAGAGCGGGCACCTTCGCCATTTCCATGCAGACGCACAATTCGGCGTATCAAGCTTTGAAAAATCAGCTCAGCTCCCCGGGTAGTCTTGTGCAGGTAAACATTTGGATAAAGATGAAATAACGCCAACACATAGCTCTCGGCAGCCTGCGCGGCTTTTGGTCCTAGCACCAAGGTTTCGACGGACCCAATACCTGTTTCATCTGCCCCAGTGGGAACCTCGGCAACTTCAAGGTTTGCGAGTAGCCAGGTAGGGTCAACTCCACTGCTTTGCACCCCTGTCATCAGACGATCGCGCTGCATGTAATCCAATCGGTCCGCGTCAAACTGGCTCGATACGACAGAATCATAGAGATTATTCGGAATCCCGCGTGCAATGACATCTGCGACATTGTCTGCATATCCCTTGCCGAATTCGCGATCCAATACCTCGGCGATCTCACCCTCGCGTATTAGTCGCTGGCTCACCTCTTCATGTTTAGCCATTGGCCAGCCGAATTCTTTACCCAATGCCTCGAATGCATGACTGAACATGCCATGGCCGACATCGTGTAACAGCGCAGCGGCAAGGGCGAACTCTGCTTGCCGACTCTTGAACTGCTGATCATGCGACTTGACGTATTTCTCAATGACTCCCATTAGCTGCCTCGCGGTATGAAACACACCTAGGCTATGGGCGAAGCGTGTATGTGTGGCACCTGGAAACACGAACTCTGAAAAGCCTAGCTGCCGAATTCGACGCAGTCGCTGAAATGGGGACGTTTGAATGACGTTCCAGAGCGTGTGTTCGAACTGTTCGGAATCAAATTCAATCAGATTGTGTACCGGATCTCTAACACGCTGTGGCTTCGGCTTTGCCATTCGAGCGACCTTCAATCAAGATGACCTGTGACTTTATGCATCGAGCCCCAACTGGCGCGGGCAAAGTGTTGTTGCGATTCATGGGTGCGCAGAATCGCACATAGCAACCTTATAGGGTGGGCTGAGGGCTAGGCCAAACATTCACGCTGTTGGGAAGATAGATTTACACAGCATTACCCCAACCTAACACGTTTCCAAGCTAGGATGGACGAAGTGAATTGTGTCGGCCTATTCGAAACAAAAACCCCGCCAGATCGCTCCGGCGGGGTCCTTATTCCCTCAATCCTCAAACGCTACCGCGCTCTTAGAACTCCACAGCCCGATCGCCATCCTCGTCCTGAATGCGGGTCGGCAGGCCGATCTTGTTCAGGAGGTTGATGAAGGGCTTGGGCGGCAGTTCTTCGACGTTGGCCATCTTCTTCACGTCCCATTCGCCTGTCGCGACCAGCATCGCGGCTGCGACCGGGGGGACGCCGGCGGTGTAGGAGATGCCCTGGCTGCCCACTTCGTTATAGGCTTCCTTGTGGTCGGCGACGTTGTAGAGGAAGACGGTCTTTTCCTTGCCGTCCTTGAAGCCCTTGACGTAGTCGCCGATGCAGGTCTTGCCTTCGTAGTTCGGGGCGAGCGAGGCAGGATCCGGCAGGCAGGCCTTGACGACCTTCAGCGGCACGACTTCGGAACCGTCGGCGAGCTTGACCGGCTGTTCGGAGAGAAGGCCGATCGACTTCAGCACGGTGAAGACGTTGATGTAGTGATCGCCAAAGCCCATCCAGAAGCGCACGTCGGCGCCGTCCATGTTCTTGGCCAGCGAATGCACTTCGTCATGGCCGCAGAGATAGGCGCGGCGGGTGCCGACGACCGGCAGGTCGTAGTCCTTGCCGATCTCGAACATCTTGTTGACCTTCCATTCGCCGCCCTGCCAGGAATAGACGACGCCGGTGAACTCGCGAAAATTGATTTCCGGGTCGAAGTTGGTGGCGAAGTATTTGCCATGGCTGCCGGCATTGATATCGACGATGTCGACGTCGGTCACCTTGTCGAGATATTCGTCCTTGGCGAGACGCGCATAGGCGTTGACCACGCCCGGATCGAAGCCGGCGCCGAGGATGGCGGTGATCCCCTTTTCCTCGCATTCGGCGGCGCGCTTCCACTCGTAGTTTCCGTACCACGGCGGGGTTTCGCAGATCTTGTTCGGCTCTTCATGGATCGCGGTGTCGATATAGGCCACGCCGGTGTCCATGCAGGCGCGCAGCACCGACATGTTGAGGAAGGCGGTGCCGACATTGATGACGATCTCGGTGCCAAGCTTCTTGATCAGGGCCTTGGTGGCTTCGATGTCGAGGGCGTCGAGTTGGTGGGCTTCGAGAACGCCTTCCTGCTTCATCGCCTTCTTCTCATGAACCGAAGCGATGATGGCGTCGCACTTTGCCTTGGTGCGCGAGGCGATATGGATGTCGCCGAGCACGTCATTGTTCTGCGCACACTTGTGGGCGACCACCTGCGCGACGCCGCCGGCGCCGATGATGAGCACGTTCTTCTTCATAATGGGACCAACTCCTATGTCCAATCGTCAGAACCTCATCCTGAGGGAGTTCAGGACAGGCTTGTTTCGTAGTCCGTGTAGTCGAACTCACGGACCGTCCTGAGGCTGCCATCCAGTTCGCGGATGGCGATTGCCGGCATTTGCACGCCGTTAAACCAGTTTTTCTTGACCATCGTGTAGCCGGCGGTGTCCTGCAGCGAGATGCGGTCGCCGATGTTCAATTCCTTCTCGAAATTGAACTCGCCGAAGATATCGCCCGCAAGGCAGGACTTGCCGCAGACCTGGTACCGGTGCGGTCCCTGGTTGGGGTGGACCTTTGCGCTTTCCCGGTAGATCAGGAGATCGAGAAGATGCGCTTCGATGGACGAATCCACCACGACAAGATCCTTGCCGTTGTAAAGCTTGTCGAGCACGGTGACTTCGAGCGTGGTCGACTTGGTGATCGAGGCTTCGCCGGGCTCCAGATAGACCTGGACGCCGAACTCGCCGGAGAAGCGCTTGAGGCGCTCCGCGAATTTTGCGAGCGGATAGTTCTCGCCGGTGAAATGGATGCCGCCGCCGAGCGACACCCAGTCGGCCTTCTTCAGGAGCGGGCCGAACTTCTGTTCGATGTCGCCCAGCATGCGGTCGAAGAGGTCGAAATCGCCGTTTTCGCAGTTGTTGTGGATCATGAAGCCGGAGATCATGTCCATGATCGGCTCGACCTTTTTCAGGTCCCATTCGCCCAGCCGCGAGAAGGGGCGGGCGGGATCGGCAAGATCGAAGCTCGAGGAGGAGACGCCGGGGTTCAGGCGCAGGCCGCGGATGATGCCGGAGGACTGCTTCTCGAAGCGGGTCAGCTGGCCAATCGAGTTGAAGATGATCTTGTCGGCATGGCTGACGACTTCGTCGATCTCGTAATCGGCATAGGCCACGGAATAGGCGTGGGTTTCCTTGCCGAAGCGCTGATGGCCGAGGCGGACTTCGTTGAGCGAGGAGGAGGTCGTGCCGTCCATATAGTCGCGCATGAAGTCGAAGACCGACCAGGTGGCGAAACATTTCAGCGCCAGAAGCGCCTTTGCGCCGGAGAGTTCGCGCAGGGTCGCGATCTTCTCCATGTTCTGGAGGAGCTTCGATTTGTCGATCAGATAATAGGGAGTCTGGATCAAGGCTCTATCCTTCGTGAACCCAGCCAAATCTGGCGGAAGTGAACGGGACGCCCCGAATGCGTCGGGGGGTCCCATAGGCAAAAGGGGGGTAAAAGGCAAGCATTAGCTTGGGTTTTCAAGCCGCTTTGCCGGGGATGCCCGATCTTGATGACGGCTGGATGACAGGCGTGATGCGGCGAGCTTTTAGGAATGGCTTTGGCAGGCGTACCAATTGGAGCCGCACGAGGCTTGCATTTGCCCGTTTGCGGCGCGATGGCTGGTTTTTCGCATTTTCCTGTCCCGACTGCCGAGTCCCATCATGCGCTCCTCCATCTTCAAGGAATTCTCCCCCCAGGCCGCCTTCATGGGAGTGCTGATTGCCTTTGTCGGCTTTGCCAGTTCTTTTGCCGTGGTGCTGCAGGGGCTGAAAGGTGTGGGCGCGACGGATTATCAGGCAGCTTCCGGGCTGATGGCGCTGTCCATCGCCATGGGGCTTTGCGGCATCGTGCTCAGTCTGTGGACGCGGATGCCGGTGTCTGCTGCCTGGTCTACGCCGGGGGCGGCGCTGATGGTGACGGCGGGTGTGCCGGTCGGGGGCTTTCCGGCGGCGGTCGGGGCCTTCATCGTCTGTGCGGGGCTGATCGTGCTGGCCGGACTGTTTCGGCCTTTCGGACGGGCGGTTGCGTCGATCCCGTCGCCGATTGCCAACGCCATGCTGGCCGGCGTCATCATCACGCTCTGTTTTGCGCCTTTCCAGGCGGTCGCCTTCGATCCGATGCTGGGGCTGCCGATCCTTTTAGTCTGGGCGGTGGTTGCGACCTTCAAGCGGCTTTATGCCGTGCCGGCGGCACTCCTGACCTTCGTCGTCGTGATCATCTTCGGTGTCGACCTGCCGGATGGCGCGATGGCGAGCTGGGCAAAGTCGCTGGCGCCGCCGGTCGAGCTGGTGACGCCGGTCTTCACGCTGCCGGCGCTCGTCTCCATTGCGCTGCCGCTCTTCATCGTCACCATGGCCTCGCAGAACATTCCCGGCATCGCGATCCTCAAGGTCAACAAATACGAGCCCAATCCGGGGCCGCTCTTTGCCACGACCGGTGTCTTCACCTTTCTCGCGACGCCGTTTGGCGGGCAGGCGGTCAATCTGGCGGCGATCACGGCGGCGATGTGTGCCGGCGAGGATGCCCATCCCGATCCGAAGCGGCGCTACTGGGCGGCGATCATTGGCGGGATCGGCTATATCCTGCTCGGCCTGTCCGCCGGTGCCGTTACCGGTTTCGTGTCGCTCGCGCCGCCGATCCTCATCCAGGCGGTGGCGGGGCTGGCGCTGATCGGGGCCTTTTCCGGCTCTGCGGTTGCGGCTTTCAAGGATACCGAAACGCGGGAGGCGGCAGCCGTCACCTTCCTCGTCACCGCGTCCGGCATCTCCATCCTCGGTATTGCGGGCGCTTTCTGGGGGCTGATTGCCGGCGTGGCGATGCTGGGGCTGGTGAAGGTTGCACGGAAGGGTTGAAAACTGGAAGCCCTGCCTTGCTTGTGCTACAGTGATGTATGGACTTTGAGTTTGATCCCGGCAAAAGCGCCAGCAACAAGGATAAACATGACGTCGATTTTGTCGAGGCTCAGGCTCTTTGGCTGGATAAACTCAGGTTAATAGTTCCAGCCAAATATGTTGGCGAGCAGCGATACGCACTTATTGCAGAGATGGACGGTCTTTTGTGGGTCGCCGTCTACGTCCTGCGCGGCGAAACGGTCCGACTGATTTCTGTCAGGCGGGCGCGTGCCATGGAGAAAGAACGTTATGAAGACTATAACCGCAGCCGAATTCGATAAGAAATTCGATGATGGGGAGGATATAAGCGAGTATCTCGATTGGGGGAATGCTTGGCGTCCCAACGAACAGATCGAGACTACCTTGCATCTTTCAGCTCTCCAATTGCGGCAGCTGGACGAGGAAGCCGCTCGGTTAGGTGTGACCCGGGAAGCCCTAGTCGCCGCATGGATTGGCGAGAAGCTGAAGGACGCTCCCTGGCCAAAATAACACCCTTGCGCGATGGAAGTGACCGCGCTATCACTCATGCCCATGAAGACCAACGGCTCGACCAGTGCTGTGACTGAAATGACGGCCCGCTCTGCGGCCGGCTTTGTCGCGTCGGTGCCAAACTCGCTTCTTCTTCTCGGCCTTATCCGCGGTTGCCGGGTCCGTTGAGGAGCGCCCGGCGGCCGGGTCAGCCGTTAGGCGATTGCTCCTCACACAAATCCCAATCCTGAATTTGAAGCCCAGAAGGGGTCCGCATTTTCCGTCGCCAATGGCTGCAGTTTGCGCTAAGAGCCGGACATGATGCGGGGACGAGACGAGACACAGCAATGATCATGAAATCCCATTCCGTAAAGCAGGGTATGCCGGATGCTTCTCAGAAGTATCGCCCTTACCCGCAGATCGACATCGCCGACCGCACCTGGCCTTCGAAGGTGATCGACAAGCCGCCGATCTGGTGCTCGGTCGACTTGCGCGACGGCAACCAGTCGCTGGTCAACCCGATGGGCCATGACCGCAAGGCCCGTATGTTCCAGTTGTTGCTCGACATGGGCTTCAAGGAAATCGAGATCGGCTTTCCGTCGGCCTCACAGACCGACTTCGACTTTGCCCGCTGGTGCGTGGAAGAGGGCGGTGTGCCTGCTGACGTATCGTTGCAGGTGCTGGTGCAATGCCGGCCGGAACTGATCACGCGGACCTTTGAATCGCTCGATGGGGCAATCAAGCCGATCATCCATTTCTACAATTCGACATCGGAGCTGCAGCGCCGCGTGGTGTTCGGCAAGGATGTTGCGGGCATCAAGCAGATCGCGGTTGATGCGGCGAAGATGATCATGGACATGGCGGCAAAGGCCGGTGGTGGATATCGTTTTGAGTATTCGCCGGAAAGCTTTACCGGCACCGAGCTGGAAGTGGCGCTGGAGATCTGCAATGCCGTGATTGCCGAAGTGAAGCCGACGGCGGACAACAAGCTGATCCTGAACCTGCCATCCACTGTCGAAATGGCAACGCCGAACATCTATGCCGACCAGATCGAATGGATGTGCCGCAATATCGACAACCGCGAGAATGTCATCGTGTCGCTCCATCCACACAATGACCGGGGTACGGGCATTGCTGCCACCGAGCTCGGCCTGATGGCAGGAGCCGACCGCGTCGAAGGCACGCTGTTTGGCAATGGCGAGCGCACCGGCAATGTCGACATCGTGACGCTGGCTCTCAACATGTATACGCAAGGTGTTGATCCCAAACTGGATTGTTCCGATATCGAGCGGATCAAGGCGGTCTACGAATACTCCAACGAGATGGTCATTCCCGAGCGTCACCCTTACGTCGGCGAACTGGTCTATACGGCCTTCTCCGGCTCGCACCAGGATGCGATCAACAAGGGCATGAAGGCGATTAAAAAGGCCAATTCGCCCGTCTGGGAAGTGCCCTACCTGCCGATCGACCCGCAGGACGTGGGTCGCACCTATGAGGCGATCATTCGCATCAACTCGCAGTCGGGCAAAGGCGGCATCGCCTATATCCTGCAGGCGGATTACGGCATAAACCTGCCGCGCAACCTGCAGGTCGAGTTCCGCGAGGATATCCAGCGGATCACCGACGAAGAGGGCAAGGAGCTACCGTCGAAGAAGATTTATGAGCGGTTCATCGAGCGTTATGTCGAGCAGCCAGATGCCCGCATCAAATTCGTCGACCACCACACCTATCCGGACACCGAAAAGAAGGGCATCCGGATCGTTGCGGCTGAGATTACCGACAATGGCGAGACGAAGCGGATCGAAGGCAAGGGAACGGGACCGATCGACGGTTTCGTCAATGCCCTCTCGACCTATCTCGGGATCGACCTCTCGGTGCAGGATTACTCCGAGCATTCGCTCCAGCATGGTTCGAACGCAGCGGCGATTGCTTATGTCGAGATGGCGCACAAAGGCGGCAAGCTCTTTGGCGTCGGCATCAACACCAACATCGTGACCGCCTCGCTGGAAGCCATTGTTTCGGCTGCCAACCGCGTGCTCACCGAAGACAACAAGGGCTGAAGGATGGCATTGTTTGCCGAGGTCCGGGATGTGCCCTCGGCGGCGCCGCCCCTGGTCATGTTGCATGGGTTTGGCGGTGTCGCAGAACTCTGGGCGCCGATCATAGAGGGGCTGGATCGTCGCCAGCCCATCATCGCCTATGACCTTCCAGGCCATGGGCGCTCGCTGGGTGCGGCTGGTGCCGGTCATGCCGGGGATATGGCAAAGGCGATCCTGGCCGATCTCGATCAGCGCGGCGTCGAGCGCTGCCACGTGGTCGGGCATTCCATGGGCGGCGCCATTGCAGCACTGCTTGCCATCCGCGCGCCAGAGCGTGTTGCCTCGCTTACCATGCTGGCGCCGGGCGGTTTTGGCCCCGCGATCAATCACCGTGCGTTGAAACGCTTTGCGGAAGCGAAGACCGTCGAGGAATTGCGAATTGCCATCGAGCCCTTGTGTGGTTTCAATGGCTCTGTGCCTGATGCTGCGCTGGCGGCCATGGCCGATATGCGCCAGTCGCCGGATGCCTTGTCGTCGTTGCAGCATATCCTCAAATCCTTTCTCAGTGAGAAGGATGGCAAGGTGGTGCAAGGGGCTTTGCCGCTTTCGATGTTCATCGATCTCGCCATGCCCATTCGGCTTGTCTGGGGTCTCGAAGACATGATCCTGCCGGTGACACAGGCGGATCAGCTTCCTGTACAGGTGACGCTCACCAAGATCGCGGGTGTTGGTCACATGCTGATTGATGAGGCGCCGGCTGCTGTTCTTTCCGCAATCAATGCCAATCTGCTGAGGGCTTAAAGGTAAACGCGGAGAGGGGGCTTATCAGGCGCCAAACAGCCTTTCCTGATGGTCAAGTGCCAGCGGTTCATCTTCACTTTTGACGATAAAGCGCTTCCAGTCGACCTGCCAGTTCCCGGCCTCTCCTTCGATTGAGAAGAGATTGTAGCCCGCTGCCGGTTTCTTGCCGCCCGGACCCTGGCTTGCCGAGGATATTCCAACGACAGGAACTTTTCTCTGCTTATGAGTGAGCCAGTAGAGCGTGTTGAGATGGGTATGGCCATGCAGCACCAGTTCGGCGCCGCCGGTGCGAATGGCGCCGGCAAAGCGGCGAATCCCGATCATCCGCTTGTGGCGGGAAGCAGCGCCACGGATCGGCGGATGGTGGATCATCACGACCCGAAAGAGACCTTCCTCGCCGGCGGCCTTGAGGAGATTGGCGGTTTCGCGAGCCTGGCGGGCGCTGAAATAGCCCGAGGCCGAGAAGGGTGGCGTGGCTATCGATGTCGAGCAACCAATCAGGGCAACCGGTCCGCGACGGCGGATATAGGGGAAGAGCTTGTGATCGGCATGCCAGATGAGCGGATCATCATCTCCACGCATATAATCGTACCATGCTTCGACCACCCGATCATGGGCCCCGGGCACATAGGCGTCGTGGTTGCCGGGGACCACTGATGTATCGAGCGGAGCGCCAGCTTCCGCCAGCCAGTCGGTGACCTTGTGGATTTCAACATTGGTCGCAAGATTGACGAGATCACCTGTAATCGCAAGATGATCCGGTGCCTCGGCCTTCAGCGCATCGAGAACCATGTCAAGGGCATGGGGGAAAAGATGCTTGCGCCGGTTGCGGTGCCAGTTCAGATAGCCGGTGATCCGTTTGGAAGCCAGCTCCCGCACAGTCAGCGCCGGAAGCGGTCCTAGATGGATGTCGGATATGTGTGCCAGCTTAAACATGCGGCCACTCTTAAAGATGGCAATTGCGAGGGGCAAGGAAAATGACAACAGGCGACGGGCTGAGCGAGTTCCGATGGGGGACGCGATTTCTGGTGCGCCTGCTGCATGTCTATTTCGCCATTTCCCGTGGGATGACGCTTGGTGTGCGCGCGGCATGCTTTGATCGCGACGGCCGCGTGTTTCTCGTCCGCCACAGCTATGTGCCGGGCTGGCATCTGCCGGGTGGTGGTGTGGAGCGCGGCGAGACGGCACTTGACGCGCTGGTGAAGGAATTGCGCGAGGAGGGGCATCTCGTCATGGCCGAGGCGCCGCAGCTATTCCACCTCTACTTCAACCCGAGGATCAGCCGTCGCGACCATGTTCTGCTCTATCGGGTAACGGTGGAGCAGACCGCTCCACGTCTTCCAGACCGAGAGATTGTCGAGGTGGGGTTCTTTTCCCTTGATGCACTGCCCGAAGACACCACCACCGCGACACGGGCGCGGCTTGCCGAAATCAGCGGTACGCAGCCCGTTTCCCATCATTGGTGAGATTTGTGTGCAGGTTTTCACGGCCATGGGGACGATCGAGATCAAGCTCAGGGCCGACGGGGACGATGCCTGTCGGATTGATCATCAGATGGCTGCGGTAATAATGGTGCTTGATGTGGCGCATGTTGACTGTCTCGGCGACGCCCGGCACTTGATAGAGGTCGCGCAGATAACCTGACAGCGCCGGGTAATCGTCGGTGCGGCGGATATTGCACTTGAAGTGCCCAACATAGACCGGATCGAAGCGCACCAGTGTGGTAAAGAGACGCCAGTCGGCTTCGGTGATGCGTTCGCCGAAAAGGTAGCGGCTTTCGGTCAGTCTTGCCTCCAGCCGGTCCAGGGTTTCGAACAACGGGATGACCGCGCTTTCATAGGCGTCTTGAGTGGTCGCGAAGCCCGACTTGTAGACACCGTTGTTGACGGTGTCATAGACAAGCGCATTGATCTGGTCGATCTCATCCCTGAGATCTTCCGGATAGAAGTCAAGCGTCGAGCCGGTCAGCGCATCGAAGGCGGAATTGAATATCCGGATGATGTCGGCTGATTCATTCGAAACGATAGTCTGCTGTTGCTTGTCCCAGAGAACAGGGACGGTGACGCGACCGGTGAAGCCAGGATCGGCACGGGTATAGACCTGCCAGAGGAAATCCGAGTCAAAGAGATGGTCGACGGTTGCGCCGTCGCGGTCGTGGAATTCCCAGCCGTTCGAAAGCATCAGGGGATCGACAGCCGAAACGGGAACCAGGTGTTCCAGTCCCTTCAGCTTGCGGAAGATCAGCGTCCGGTGTGCCCAGGGGCAGGCATAGGAGACGTAGAGGTGATAACGCCCGGCCTCAGCCTTGAAGCCCGCACTGCCTGTGGGGCCGGCACTGCCATCGGCGGTCACGAAGTTCCGGAAGGTCGACTTGTTGCGCTTGAAGTGGCCGTCACTCGACTTCGTATCATACCAGACGTCTTTCCAGACGCCGTCCACGAGCATACCCATTGGCGCCCTCCTTTGCATTTCATTGAAAGCAAACATACGGCGGAGCCTGCAGATTGCGAGTGCCGCATGATTGAACACTGCGTTTTTCCATTGGACGGAACCAAAATTTGCTGCTATCCGGTGCGCCACAACTTTTCAGATGGGCACCCATGACCACTCCACGGACCCTGCGACGACGCTGATGCAACTGAACGCCTCGCTGCGTTCAGCATCCATATCCGTGTCTATCTGCTGGTCCTGGTCATCCATGAAAAACTCCGGTCTTATCTACTTCACCGAGGACGCGTCGCACGACGCCATCATCGAATTCATCAACGAAGAAGCATTCGGGCCAGGTCGGCATGCAAGGGCTGCGGCACGCATTCGCGAGCAGGGGCCGCATGACCTGTCGCTGTCCTTTGTCTGTGCCGACAATGGCGAAACGATTGCTTCCGTGCGTATGACGCCGGTCCTGGCGGGATCGGTCAAAGGGCATCTGCTGGGGCCACTTGCCGTTCGTCCTTCGCACAAGAACCTCGGGATTGGTCGCGAACTGGTGAGGATTGCCATTGATGCGGCACGGCGCAAGGGTTCGGAAGGTGTGATCCTCGTTGGTGATCCGCCCTATTACATGCCGCTTGGCTTCGAGAAAGTGGCGTATGGCGCGTTAGCCTTCCCGGGTCCGGTCGATCCGAACCGGGTGCTGATCGTGCCGCTCGGTGACAATGTCCATGGCCGTCTCCCAGGCGTCATTGCCTGGCGTGACGATTGCGAGGATGCGGTCGAGCAGCTCGCCCCGGCTCTCAAAACCGCTTGATCATCCAGTTGATGTCAAAACCCTTCGTGAAATTGTCGATCTGGCCGAAGACAGAATAGCCGGCGCGCTCATAGGTGCGCCGTGCAACCGGATTGATCGTGTCGAGATAGGCGCCGATACAGCCGCGGGTTTTGGCTTCCGCTTCTGCCGCTTCCAGAAGTCTGGCGGCCATGCCCTGACCGCGCAGGCGCTCAGGCACGAAGAGCAGTTCCACATAAAGCCAGCCCCGCCCGGTATAGCCCACCAGACCGCCGTCGATATTGCCCTGATCATCCGTCAGGGGAATGAAGAGATCACGCTTGTCACTTGGGCCCAGAAGCGTGCCGTTATGGGTCATGACACCATCGCGGATCAGGTCGCGGCTGGCATCGGGAACGGTGTCTGAAACGGAAAGCTCTATGGTCATGGGTCAACGTTAAGCGCAGGCGCGGGTAGTGTCCATATTCGATGTCAAATGGATCAATTGCTGGTGTTCGGGTTTTCGAACCGCCACCTTTCCGGGTTTCGGAAAGCCGAACGGTTTTGCGATGAAAATCCGATAACGCACCGTAAACACGATGCTTTTTCGGTTGGCACGCCTCTTGCTACTTGAAATTCACCAACAAGAGGAAGTGATGCCGTGAGCTTTGAATGGAGCATATTGATAGCACTGATCGGCGCTGCGATTGCGCGACCGGTCTCGTCCTTGACAGGAAAACATACGGGGTGGGCGATTTGCCTCATTCCGTTGTTTATCTTCGCGTCCTTTGTGATGCAGTTGCCCGTGGTGGCGGGTGGCGAAACGCTGATGGCAACCGTTTCCTGGGTGCCGTCGCTCGGCGTTGAGCTGGCTTTCCGCCTGGATGGCTTCTCACTGCTCTTTGCGCTTCTGATCAGCGGTATCGGCACGCTCGTCACGATCTATGCCGGCGCCTATTTCGCCGAAAAGCCAAGCGGCGAATCCGGACGCTTCCTCGCGCTGATCATGCTGTTCATGACGGCGATGCTGGGCACGGTTCTGTCGGACAACCTCATCGTCATGTTCGTGTTCTGGGAGCTGACCAGCCTTGCCTCCTTCCTGCTGATCGGTTTCGACGGTCACAAGGAGGCGGCTCGCAAGTCTGCGCTGCAGTCGCTGATCGTCACCGGTGGTGGTGGTCTGGTGCTCTTCGCCGGCATTCTGGTGATCGGCATGACGCTCGGGACATTCTCGTTTACCGAGGTTGTGGCCCGTGCCGATGAGCTGGTGGCAAGCCCCTGGGCGCCGACAATCGCTGCGCTGGTCATGATTGGTGCATTCACCAAGTCGGCACAGTTCCCCTTCCATTTCTGGCTGCCCAATGCCATGGCGGCGCCGACGCCGGCGTCTGCCTATCTGCATTCGGCGACCATGGTGAAGCTTGGGGTATTCCTGCTGGCCCGCTTTGACGTGGTCTTTGCCGGTATGCCGGGCTTTGGCCATACGCTCGTCATTTTCGGTTCGCTGACAATGATCGTGGCAGCGCTCCAGGCGCTCAGGGCCGAAGGCTTCAAGGCGGTGCTGGCGCAGTCGACCGTCGCCTCGCTTGGCATTCTCGTGATGCTGATCGGCCTGACGGGGCAGGTTGCCGCTGTCGCAACGGTCGGCTTCATCCTCGCCCACGCGCTGTACAAGGCGGCCCTGTTCTTCTGCGCTGGCACCGCGATCCATGCGACGGGAGAGGCAAGCCTCAACAAGCTCGGCGGGCTGGCTCGCTTCCTGCCGGTCACCGCCGTTGCCGCCGTTCTTGCCAGCCTTTCCATGGCCGGTCTGCCGCCCTTTGTGGGCTTCATCTCGAAGGAGTATCTGTTCGAGGCGCAGCTTTCGAGTGACTGGAATATCCTGCCGGTGATTGCAGCCGTTCTGGTCAATGCGGTCATGGTCGGCGTTGCCGGTGTTGTTTCCATTCGTCCGTTCTATTTCAAGCCAGAGCGGGTCACCGAGATCCACCACGGCGAAAAGGCAGGCATGCTGGTCGGTCCGCTGCTGCTGGCCGTCACCGGCATCATTATCGGCCTCGTTCCGGCGCCGGCTGCCGAATGGCTGATTGCGCCGGCCGCCTTCGCCCTTTACGGCCAGACTTTCGATGCCTCGTTCAAGCTCTGGCACGGTCTGACACCGATGCTGGCGCTGTCGATGCTGGTGGTTGCCATCGGTGTCGTCATCGTCGTGCAGTGGACCCGCATCCACAATGCGCTTCGTCGCTATGACGCCTTCTATGGCTGGCTTGGCGACCGTTTATATCACAAGGCGCTGAATGGCGTTCTGGATACGGCACGCTTCTCCACCCGGGTCCTGCAGAATGGCGACCAGCATCGCTACACCGCAATCGTCATGCTGACGGTGATCGCGGGTCTCGCCATCGCCTATTTCGCTTCACCCTCGACCGAGTTCCTGGCGAGTGAAGGCACATTCCGCGTGCCCGTGGCGCTGGTTCTGCTGCTGACTGTTGTCGGTGCGGTTGCGACCATCTTCGTTCGTTCGCTGATCGGCGGCCTCGTCTCGGTCGGCATTGTCGGTTTCGGTTCTGCCGTCATCTTCATGCTGAATGGTGCGCCTGATCTCGCGCTCACGCAGATGGCTGTCGAAACCCTGATCGTCATCCTGATGACGGCAGTGCTTCTGAGGCTTCCCTCACGCCAGCGTCACTCGCGGACGCAGTCCGAGCGGCGTCGTGACGGACTGATCGCCACGGCTTTCGGCGCGATCATGTTTGTCGCGCTCGCCTCCATCGGGGTGACGCCGATCGATCTCAGACTGTCGGAATATTTCGGTGAGACCAGCTATCTTGAAGCCTATGGGCGCAATGTCGTGAATGTCATTCTCGTCGACTACCGCGCCATCGATACGCTGGGTGAAATCGCTGTTGTCGCGCTTGCGACCATCGCTGCCTGGGGTCTGCTGCGCGGCACCCTCAAACCTCTTCGCAACAAGGAGTAACCGGCCATGTCGGTGATCTTTTCCACCATGTCCCGCCTGTTCTTCGTGCTCCTTCTGGCGGCGTCCATCTTCATGCTGTTTCGCGGCCATAACGAGCCGGGCGGCGGCTTTATCGGCGGTCTGTTCGCGGGCCTGGCCTATGCCCTTCTGGCGCTGTCCGACAGCGTCGAGAGGGCCCGGAAGGTGCTGATCGTCCATCCGGTCGTACTGATGGGGGTAGGCCTCTTCCTGTCCTTCATGAGCGGTATTCCCGGGCTCATCTCGGACCAGTCCTTCCTGACCCACTGGTGGGTCAAGTTCGGGTCGACCCATCTGGGCACGGCCACCATCTTCGACATCGGCGTCTTCCTCGTCGTTGTCGGCGGTGTCCTGTCCCTCGTGTTCCGTTTTTATGAAGGAGTGAAGCAGTGAGCCTCATCTACGCTTTCGCCATTGCGGCCCAGATGGGGGCGGGGGTCTATCTGCTCCTGTCGCGCCACATGATGCGCATCCTGTTCGGCATCGTCCTGCTCTCGACGGCTGCCAATCTTCTGATCTTCGTGTCGGGCGGTCTGCAGTTCACCGCACCGCCTGTCATACCGGCCGGCCAACAGACGCTGGGCGATGAAGCCGCCAATCCGCTGCCGCAGGCGCTGATCCTGACAGCCATCGTCATCGGCTTTGCGCTTGTTTCCTTTGCCGCAGCGCTGGTGCTGAAAGCCTATTACTCGCTCGGTTCGGTCTTCACCAACGAGCAGAACGATGCCGAAGCCCTCGGCTCGCCATTCGACAAGGAGGCCGCGAAAAATGGCTGATATGGTTCTTCTGTGGCCCGTCATCCTGCCGCTGGCCGGTGCCGCACTGGCTGCCGCGCTCTATGCCCAGCCGCAATTGCAGCGTGCCGTGGCGCTGCTGGTGATGACGCTGACGCTGGGGTCATCGCTGCTCTTGCTGCAGAGCGTCATGGGTGGTGAGATCCTGACCAAGACCTTTGGCAATTGGATGCCGCCTTTCGGTATCGTCTTTGTTGCCGACCGCTTCAGCGCGGCGATGGTGGTGATTTCGAGCCTTCTGGCGCTCTGCGCGCTGATCTTTGCCGTGGCGGATCTTCGCCAGCGCCAGGTGCGTTCGGGTTTCTATCCGCTCTTTCTCGGATTGATGATCGGCGTCAACGGTGCCTTCCTGACCGGCGACATCTTCAACCTTTATGTCTGGTTTGAAGTCATGCTGATCGCCACGCTCGGCCTGATCACGCTGGACCGGACCCGTGCGCAGATTGACGGTGCGATCAAATACGCCATCCTCAACCTGTTCTCGACCATCCTCTTCCTGATGGCTGTCGGGCTTCTTTATGGCGCGACCGGTACGCTGAACATGGCGGATCTGGCAATCGTGCTGCCCGAGACGGAGTCCTCGGCGGCGCTGACGCTGTCGGCGATGATGTTCCTGCTGGCCTTCGGCATCAAGGCCGGCTTCTTCCCGATGTTCTTCTGGCTGCCTGCCTCCTATCACACGGCATCCATCATCGTGTCGGCGGTCTTTGCCGGTCTTCTGACCAAGGTTGGCGTCTACGCGCTGTTTCGCGTGTTCACGCTGCTGTTCGAGATCGACAATGGCACGCTGAAGCCGATGTTCGGGCTGTTTGCTGCAGGCACCATGCTGTTCGGCGTCTTTGGAGCAGCCATCCAGTGGGATGTCCGGCGCATCCTGTCGTTCCACATCATCAGCCAGATTGGCTACATCATGCTGGGATTGGCGATTGCCACGCCGCTCGCGTTGGCTGGCGCGGTCTTCTACATCATCCACCATATCGTGGTGAAGGCGAACCTCTTCTTCATTGCCGGTGCGATCCACCGCGCAACCGGTTCGTTCGACCTGCGCAAATCGGGTGGCCTGATGAAGGCGTCGCCGATGCTGGCGGTGCTGTTCGCGATCCCGGCGCTCTCGCTTGCCGGTATCCCGCCACTTTCGGGCTTCTGGGCAAAGCTGATGGTGGTTGACGCCTCCTTCCAGGGCGACGCGGCCTGGCTTGCGGCGGTGGCGCTGTTTGTCGGTCTCCTGACCATCTTCTCGATGAGCAAGATCTGGATGGAAGCCTTCTGGAAAGACCCGCCGAACAAGCTGAAGGCGCGTCCGGTGCCGATGGCGATGCTCGCACCGATTGGCGCGCTTTGCATCATCACTCTGGCCATCGGCTTCAATCCGGAGCCGCTGGTCGCCTTCTCCAACCTTGCCGCAACAACCATGAGTGATCCGACCGAGTTCGTCCGGGCATTCCTGGATGAAACAGCGACCGCAGGAGTGACGCCATGACCCTCTTGAACAGTATCTACCAGTCTATCCTTCTGGGCTTTGTCTTCATCAATGAACTGGTGCGCTCATCGATTGCTGTGGCGCGGCAGGTTCTGGGCAACAGCTCGGACCTCAAGCCGGCGATCCTGGCGGTGCCGCTCGATCTGCGCAGCAGCGCCGGTGTGACCACCCTGGCAAACTGCGTCAGCCTCACGCCCGGGACGACATCGCTGCATGTCAGCGAGGACCTGAACACACTCTATGTCCATGTTCTGGACGCACCGGACCCGAAGGCCGTTGTCGAAAGTATCAAGGATACGTTTGAAACCCGTTTGAAGGAGATTGAAGGATGATCGAGTTTCTGGACAGCTTCCTGTCGACTTTCGCCGCCATCCTGATTGCCATCCTGATGGTCCCTCTCACACTGGCAGCCGTGCGCATGGTCACGGGTCCGGGTTATGCCGACCGTTTCGTCGCGCTCGACATGCTGACCGGCATTGCCGTTGCCATCGCAGCACTCACCATGGCCGCCACCGGTCGGCGTGAGTTTCTTGATGTGGCATTCGGTATCGCGCTGATCGGTTTTCTGGCGACGTGCTCGCTTTCTGTGCTGCTTGAGAAGAAGAAGGATAACCAGTGATGATCGCGATCCTTTCCCTCCTCTTCAAGCTTGCCGGCGTGATCTTCCTGCTGATTGCCGCCATCGGCGTGATCAAGCTGCCTGATCCGTTTCAGCGCATGCATGCCGCGACGAAGGCCGGCACCTTGGGCGCCGGGCTGGTCATCATCGGCAGTGTGATTGCCCAGGGGTCAATGGGTGCCGCCGTGCTTGGCATCATGACCGTCGTCTTTCTGCTGCTTACGGTTCCTGTTGCCGGCCATCTCCTTGGCCGCGCGGCCTATGTCTCCGGTGCGCGGCTCTCGCTTGCGGGTGAGGATGCATTGAAGGGCATTCTGCCGCGGTCCAGCCATTCGCTGGATGAGCGTATGGACTGGAAGTCGATCACGGTTGATGATGCCCGTGGCCGTCTGGATCTTCCCGAGAACCCGAAGCCCACCCCCTACCGCCCGCAATTCGAAGCAAAGGGCAAGATGCTGGTCTTGCCGGCCATGGAGGCTGTTCGTTTCGGGGTGATCGACGGGCAGGTGCGCTCCGTGGCCGAACGGGCCTGCGCCATCGCCCATCGGAGCGGTGCATCGCTGGCCGCCTATGTGCTGATCGATACCCATGCGGTGAAGGCGGCAGGCGATCAGGCGCAGATGCGCAAGCTGATCCGCGAGCGGGCCAGCACCGCGATCAACGAACTTCAGGGCTGCACCGCCAAGGCGGAGGTCACTCCGGTCCTCAATTATGACGAGGGCGATCCTGAGCAGTTGCTGCGCTGTGATCTGGAGCCCGGTCAGGCTCTGCTCGTCCTGCCCTGCAGCGGCTGGTTCCATCACCAGGTCGAAGCGAGGCAGGAGATGACGACCTGGGAGCCGGATGGTCTCCTGAGGCTGCCGGAGGCCCATGGCGGCCCCGTGCTTTTCGCGGCTGCCAAACCGCTGCCGGAAACGGCGCGGACGCTTGTCGTGCGCGATTGCGGCGAGGATCATCTCGTGGCGCTCGTGGAATGGGCATTGCTCAACAATCTCTGGGAGATCGACAGGCTGGTTCATGTTGCCGACGCCAAGAGTGGCGAGCCGGAATTTGCCGAGACGGCCAAGCGGTTCGGGCTTGCCTATGAAAGAGTGGCGGCGGCTGGCGCCGACTGTGCGATCCCCGCCGGGATCGAAGGCGTTCGGGCTGTGGTTCTCGGGCGCACGCCGCGTCCCTTGCGCACCAGCTGGTATGGCAGCCATTGGCTGACCCGCATTGCGCCGGATATGAGGGGTGATGTCCTGATCATGGAGGGACAGCCCAAGTCCGCGTGACAAAGTGCTGGCAGGCTGACTTGCAATTGCGCTATGGCATTTGACCATGTCTCCAGGTGTTCGACGCAAGCTGCCGCTGTCTGCCTCACTGCCACTCTTCGTTGCCGTTGCAATGTTCGTGGTGGCCGTTGGCACGACGCAGCTCGGGATTTCGGTGTTGAGGTCCAGCAACGAAACCGGTCTGCGTGATCAGGCTCTGGTCTTTCTCGATGCGGTGGCTGGGAATATTGCAGCCGGTATCAATGGTGAAGATGCTCGAGAGACGGTGCGGGAAAAACTCGCATCGTCTCTTCGTTTTCGAACAGCCCTTCTCGAAGAATCGATGGCCGCGCGCTGGATCGACAAAGGTGGCAATCTGCGCACGGTGGTGCTGGCCGACAGCGACGGGGACCTGCTGGAAGCGGCCCTGACCAAGGCGCAGGCGCTCGGGCCCGATGGCGTCAGTGTGACCAATGTACCCGAGCGGTCCATCCTGCTCGTCGCGCGCAGTTATGCGCTCGCTGAGGGGCGCCTCTTTCTGGCGGCCACCTTCGATACAACGGCAATCGAGGACGCCGCGACCGTGGTGACGGGCGTGGCGGTTGGCGTGGATTTTCTCGTCGCAATTATTGCAGCGCTTGCGGCTTATCTGATCACGCGACGGGCCTTGAAGCCGCTTGATCACTTCATCGACAGACTGGCGGACCAGACCGGAACCAATGCCAGCGAGACGGCCTGGCGGCGGGGTGACGAGCTGCGAAAGCTGGAGGCAGCGCTTGCCTTGCGCGAGCAATCAGAGGCCCAGCGAGTTACCATGCTGGAGCAGATGGCCCAACAGGAACGGGATGGTCTTCTGGCACGGATGGCGGCGAGCCTCGCCCATGAGGTGCGCAACCCTCTGGCCGGCCTCAAGAATGGTGTCTCCACACTGAAGCGATTTGGCGACCGTGAGGATGTGCGCGACGAGACGCTGCGATTTCTGGAGACGGGGCTCGACAGTATCGGCCGGGTGGTGGATGTGACGCTATCGACCTATCGGCGGCGTTCGGGCAGCAAGGAAATCTCGGCCAGCGATCTGAAGGACCTGGAGCTCCTGATTGCGCCGGAAGCGCGGCGAGTGGGGGTCAATCTCGCCTGGGCGCTGGATGAGACTGCCCGGTTCGTCGTCGATGCGGATGCGCTTCGCCAGATCCTGATCAATCTGATGCTGAATGCCGTCAGGGCGTCGCCGGAAGGCTCGACGGTGACTGTCGGTTTGCACCGGGATGAGGCCGCCCAATCCGTGATCCTGAGCGTGGCCGATCAGGGACCCGGCATGTCGCCGGAGGTGATCGCTGCGATGATTTCCGGGCAGGTGAACGAAATCCCTGTCGAGCGAAGCATCGGGATCTGGGTGGTGGCCAATCTCGTGGCGCGGATCGGGGCGGATCTTTCGATCCGCAGTGTGGACGGGGCCGGTACCACCGTGCAACTGACGCTTTCGGTGACTGGGGAGAGAACCGGCGGATGAGCGAAACCATGAGCGGTGCGCGGATACTGGTGGTCGAGGACGATGTGACGCTCGGTGAATCGCTGCGTCAGCGGCTGCAGCTCGAAGGCTTCAAAGTGAAATGGGCGCGCACGGCAGGGGAGGCGCATAGCGCACTTTCCGGACCGGCGCCGGACATCATCCTGTCGGATATCCGTCTGCCGGATGGCGATGGTGAAACCGTGATGCGGGAGCATTTTGCCAGTTTTGGTCTGGTCCCGGTGATTTTCATGACGGCCTATGGCGACATCGACCAGGCCGTGCGTCTGGTGCGTGACGGTGCGCTGGATTATGTCAGCAAACCTTTCGATCTCGATCGGCTGGTCGATACGCTGCAGGGCATAGGTCAGCGAAAGGCGGGTGCGGCAGGCGACCTTGGTCATGCCTATTCCGGCAGTCCCGCCATTGAAAAGATCGGACGGACGCTTGCCCGTGCGGCAGAAATCGATCTGCCGGTTCTGCTACTGGGGGAAACCGGAACCGGCAAGGAAGTGGCCGCCCGGCATGTGCATGAAGCGGGGCCGCGCAAGAATTTGCCGTTTGTTGCCGTCAATTGCGGGGCGCTACCCTCGGATCTTGCCGATTCCCTGCTGTTCGGTCATGAGCGTGGTTCCTTTACCGGGGCCTCCGCCATGCATCGCGGCTACTGTGAAGAGTCGGGGGCCGGGACGCTGTTTCTGGATGAAATCGGTGAATTGTCGCCGCTTTTGCAGGTCAAGCTGCTCAGGGTTCTCGAAAGCCGTGAGTTCAGGCGGCTTGGCGGCAGCGAGACGAGACGCTTTGAAGCACGGCTTGTCTGTGCGACCAACCGCAATCTGGAGGCCATGGTGGCGGAAGGGGGTTTTCGCGAGGACCTATGGTTCCGGATCAATGTGATCGCCTGCACCTTGCCGCCGCTTCGCGAGCGGCGAGACGAAATCCCTTCTTTGCTTGGGCGGCTGGTCGTTGCGGCGGCGACGAAAATGGGTCGCGGTGATCTTACAATCGAGCCGGAGGCGCAGGAAGCAACTGTTCGCCATGGCTGGCCCGGCAATTTCCGCGAGTTGATCAACCGCATCGACCGAGCCGTGGCGCTGGCGGATGGGCCGGCGATCACGGCCGAGGATCTCTTTCCCGAAGGCGTGCCGGGCGCTGTGGCGCTGAGCCTGCCGGAACTTGCCGATCCGGGGTCGTCACTTTCGGATGTGCGGGATGCTGCAGAACGCCAGCATATCGTGGCCGCCCTTGCCCGTGCGCAGGGGTCTCACAAAGAGGCCGCCGAAAGCCTCGGCATTTCGCGCACGACCTTGTGGGAAAAGATGCGCCGACTGCAGATCAAGCGGGATGACGAGGAATAGAAGGCTGCCTTGAAGCCATCCCGGCTTGGTATTTCTAAGTCTAGCGACCCTCGCGCCACCACATTGCAGAGACCGCCATCAGCAGCGCTGCCAAGCCTGCGAAACCGGCAAAGAGCGGCAGGGTGTTGACGCCTTTCAGCACTGTTTCATCCGTCAGGCGGATCAGCATGCGGCGGTCGTCGCTGACGCGAATTTCGCCGCGCACCGGCAGGATATCCGGAATTCGCTCCGCCCCGTCGCCATTGTCGAGGCGGGTTAGCAGGCCACGTGTTGCACTTGCGATGGGCTGCAAGAGCTCTGTGGTCGAGATCATCGCCTTGAACTCGGGGGCGTCGACTGCGCCGACATGGACGAGGGTGGAGAAGTCGCCATTGGATACGGTGAAGAGGCCGGTCTCGGTCATGCGTTGTTCGGCGCGGTAGAGGCCAGGTGCGATTTCACTGAGCGGGACTGTCCTGGTTTCGCCGGAAGGAGCGGTGATCGTTGCCTCGCCGGGAGCGTTCCCGATGGTCTGGCGGGTGATTTCGAGCGTGCGACCGCTGGCCCGCGCCTTCAACGCCTCTTCTTCCAGCTCAGGTTCCTTCATCAGCCAATGGGCGATGCGTCGATAAAGCGAGACATGGGGGCCACCGCCTTCAAAGCCACGCGCCCAGAGCCAGCCCTGATCCGAGAGCAGCATGGCGACACGACCCTCGGCGGCGCGGTCGAGCACGAGGAGCGGGCGCCCGTCGGCTGCGGTCATGACGGTTTCGCCTTCATCCGCCTCGACATCGACGCTGCGGAACCAGCGTCCCCATTGGGGTGGTTCGGCCGTCGAGCCTTCAAGACCACGGGTGACAGGGTGACGCTCGCCCTGTTCAGAGAGGCGCGGATAGAAGCCAGCCTCATGAACATTGCCGGTCGGGGCGGCAGGAAGCACGGAGGCAAGCGGCGTGATCGCAATCGAATCCTCGCCTGCATGCTCGGGGCCTGCCGCAATCAAGAGGGCACCGCCATTGCGCACATATTCAGCAATGTAGTCATAATAAAGGATCGGCAGGACGCCGCGATGTTGATAGCGGTCGAAGATGATCAGGTCGAAATCATTGATCTTTTCGACAAAGAGTTCGCGCGTCGGAAACGCGATCAGCGACAGTTCATTAATCGGGGTGCCATCCTGCTTTTCCGGTGGACGCAGAATGGTGAAATGAACGAGGTCGACGGAGGCATCCGACTTCAGAAGATTGCGCCATGCCCGCTCGCCTGCATGGGGTTCGCCCGAGACCAGAAGAACGCGAAGGTTCTCGCGAATACCCTCGATCAGGTGGATGGCGCGGTTGTTGATGTCGGTGACTTCACCGGGTGTTCCGGCGACCGAGAATTCCAGGACATTGTTGCCACCGCGCGGCACCCGGAAGGCGAACGGTGTCTCCCGACCGACTTCGGCAGGAATGGTGCCCAGATCCTCGCCGTTGATGCGCACATTCACATCTGCAGGCAGGTCGGACGTGCTGCCATCGTCAAAGACGCGGAAGGTGAGTTCCTGTTCCTCGTCGACAATGCCGAAACGGGGTGCGCGCAGGATCTCGATACGCCGATCAAATTCTCCGGCCTTGCCTGTTATCAGGCCATGGACCGGCGCGTTGAAGGTGAGCGCCTCCTGTCCTGCCGGGACATCATGGATCTGGCCGTCGCTGATGAAGATCGCGCCGCCGACACGGGCAGGCGGGACATCGGTAATGGCAGTGCTGAGCGCTTCAAACAGTTTGGTCGAAGGGCTATCCGAGGTCGCGGGATCGGCCACTTCCACGATGCGCGGTTCGACGTTGGAGAAGCGCGACAGGCGCTCGCGAACGTCTTCAACAGCGCGATCGGTCGCAGCGATCCGTTCCGGGATCTGCTGGCTCTGGCTACGATCCACGATCACGGGCACGACGGTTGTCAGCGCCTCACGATCTTCCTGCAGCAGCAGAGGGTTGGCGAGCGCTGCCAGCACTGCGGCGGAGGCTGCAAGCCGGACTGCGGTGCCGCGGATGCGGCGGAAGAAACCGAGAGCCGAGAGGCCGATTGCGAGCGCAGCGAGCGCTGCGATGATGCTCCAGGGAATGAAGGGGACGAAACTGATCGTCATGTCACTGCCCCAGTCGCTCGAGAAGGGCGGGAACATGGACCTGGTCGGCCTTGTAGTTGCCCGTCAGCATATACATCATGATATTCACACCGGCGCGGAAGGCCATTTCCCGCTGCAACTCGTTTGATGGCACGATCGGCAGAACCGAGTTTCCGTTGTCGTCGATGGCCCAGGCGCCCATCAGGTCGTTGCCGGTGATCATGATCGGGGAGACACCGTCGCCGGAGGAGGCAACGCCGCTTGCCGTTGACTGGGCTTCCTGACGGGCTTCCACCCATAGGGGGCTGCCGCTATAGCGACCTGGGAAACCATTCAGCAGGTAAAAGGCACGGGTCAGCACGTGATCCGACGGAACGGGCTCCAGCGGGGGGATATCTATATTGGCAAGGATTGCCTGCAACCGCTGGCCATTGGCCGTGCTGCCGATGTCTTCGCCGAGGCTTGAAAACTGGTCGCGGGTATCGAGCAGGACCGTGCCGCCCGCGCGCATATAGGCGTCGATGCGGCTGATTGCTGCCGCTGAAGGCATCGGGGCGGAGGCCGAGATCGGCCAGAAGATGATCGGATAGAAGGAGAGTTCGTCTGTTGAGATATCGACGCCGACTGGTGGAGCCGGCTCCAAGGTCGTGCGGTAGGTCAGGAACTGCGTCAGACCCGCCAACCCCTGTTCGGAAATGCGGTCAACCTCGGGCTCGCCTGTGATCACATAGGCGAGGTGGGTGTTGTCCAGCCGGTCGAGGATCAGTTCGTCACCGGGCTTCTGATCCTGGGTGGTTGCGGGGCGGTCTGTGGTCTGAGCGCGTGTTGCGCCTGGCACGAGGACTGTGGCAGCGGCGAGTATCAATGCCATGGCTGCTGCTGCTGGCGCGCGTCTTGGCAGGCGGGCGAAGGCGCCGCCCATGAAGAGCACGACGAGGCTATCGATGACCAGAAGCAGGAAGGCGAATGTCAAAAGACCGGGCTTCAGTGGGGTCGCTGCCGTTCCGGCCATGGGGGCGCGGCTGAGTGCTGCAATTCCATCGGTCGGGATCGGCAGAAGTTGTGTCTCGGCAGGCAGCAAATTGAGCGCCACAAAACCGTCTTCCGTTCCGTAAAGGCCCGGCGGATTGTCAAAGGTTGCAGATTGCGGTTGGTCCGGGCCAATGATCAGCGGCTTGGCCGTGCCGGCATCCGAAACCAGTGCGCCCTGGGCAGTCAGAAGGCGGAAGGGGGACAGGCTGGGCGCTGTTGTCTGGCCCGGTTCCGTTGCGGCTGCACCAACACGGGTCAATTGCACGATCCGGCGCAGCATCTCAACGAATTCGCCGGAAATCGGCAGGTCGGACCAAGTGGCTTCGGCGCTGACATGAAAAAGAACGACGCGGCCTGCGCCTGTTTCTTCAACGGTGACGAGTGGCGTGCCATCAGCAAGACTTGCCCAGGTCCGTTCGGCAAGGTCCGGCGTCGGTTCAGCCAGGACCTGACGCTTGATCAGGATGCCCTCGGGGCGTGCCATACCGGCGAAGGGGCCGAAGTTCGGGAAATCGGCCAGCGGCTGCGGCTCGGCCCATGAAAGGGCGCCGCCAAGAGCGCGTTCGCCCTGGCGCAGAATGACGGGGACGAGCGGGTCACCGACTGGGGCTGCGGCAAGGCGTGGGCCGGCAAAGCGAATGAGCGTGCCACCTTCTGCAATCCATTGCTCCACCGGTTCATACACATCGGCCGGCAGGCGACCGACATCGGCGAGGACGATGGCCGATGGATTCTGTCGCAGAAGCTCGGGAAGTGCAATCGACAGATCGGTATCATTTGGCTTCAGGAGATCGGCATAGGGCGTTAGCGCCCGCTCGATGTAAAAGAGCTGCGACAGCAATGGCTGGAAGCCATCCCCGCTGTCACCCGAGACAATGGCCACCTTCCGTCGGCGGAAACCATCATCCAGCAAATGGGTGGCGCCGGCATTCGCTGCCCCGGCAATCGACAGGCGGGCAAAATCGTTGCGTAGCTCAAACGGGGCGGCAACCGCTCCGGATGCCACGCTCTCACCGGCGGCAAAGGAAACCGTTCCATTGGCGATAACACGGCCCTGGCGATCCTGAGCATCGATGACGAGGCTGAGCGGCTCTTCCGCATTCAGGCGCGCAAGGGTCACCGTCAGCGCATCGGACCCATTCGTCGCACTGGTGATAGCGACGGGCCCACCGCCGCCGGCTTCGATCAGGCGCAGCTCCTGCGGTTGAAGGGCAGCCAGATCGGCGATTGCGCTTTCCTGTTCGTCTGTTGCCAGTCCATCGGTGATAAAGACGAGGGTCCCTGGCGCTTCGCCGGACAGGCCTGTGCGCAGGGCGGAGAGCGTGCGTGCACGATCCGGGCGCAGCGGCTTGGGCTCGGCTGCCGCCAGTTTCTCCAGAGCCAACGCAGCGGTGCCGGGTACGGCATCGTGGGTTACATCGGCGGTGAAAACAACCGACACGGGGACGTCGCGGTCACTGGCGTCGCCAATCAGCGCCTCTGCCGTTGCGACCCGGTTGTCCCAGTCGGTCGCCGTTGCCCAGCTGTTGTCGACAACCAGCACCAGCGGACCGTCCGTCGAGAGACTTGCCGTGCGCGGATTGAGAACGGGATCTGCCAGCGCCAGAATGACCAGTGCCGCAATCAGCATGCGCAAGAGCGTCAGCCACCACGGGCTTTTCGAGGGCGTCTCTTCACGTTTCAGGACGCTTGCGAGAATGCGAAGCGGCGGGAAGACCTCCGCCTTGGGGCGCGGCGGCGTGAGCTTCAGCAGCCACCAGATGAGCGGAAGGGCAGCGAGAGCGATAAGGATTGCGGGAGCGCCAAAGGCGAGGGGAAGGGAGAACATCGGCTCAGCTCCTTGCCAGGCCGGGACCCTGTCCCGAAAGATGCATATGCACTGCGACCAGCGCTTCGGAGGCAAGGCTGTCAGTGCGATGGAACATGAAGCTCCAGCCCATGCGCCTCAAGGCTTCCCCGATGTTGTCGCGGCGGGCGATATAGGCCCGCTGATATTCCTCGCGCAGGCTCTCTGCCCGACCGGAAACGAGCTTTTCCCCCGTTTCTGGATCGGTGAATTCGGTTCGGCCGCTATAGGGGAAGGTCTCTTCCGCCGGATCGGCGATCTCGATCACATGGCCGCGCAAACCACGGCGGGCGAGCGGCGAGATGCGTTCCATGACCGTATCGGCATCATCAAGGAAGTCGCCGATCAGGACAATATCGCTCGCGCCTCGGATCATGCCCGTCTCCGGCAGGCCGGCGCTCGGGGGCGCATGCATGATGGCCGTTGCCAGTCGTTCGGCAGCATTGCGGGCGGAAACCGGTTCCATGATGCCGGGGCAACCGATGCGTTCGCCGGAGCGTGCCAAAACTTCGGCCAAGGCCAGCATCAGGACGAGCGCCCGGCTTTCCTTGGAAACGGGGGACAGCGTCGACTTGTACATCATTGAGGGCGACAGATCGGCCCAGAGCCAGACAGTGTGGGCTGCTTCCCATTCCAGGTCACGGACATAGGTGTGGTCGTCACGGGCAGAGCGGCGCCAGTCGATGCGCGAGAAGCTCTCGCCTTCGGCATAGGGGCGGAACTGCCAGAAGTTTTCGCCCACTCCACGCTTGCGTCGGCCATGCCAGCCGGCAATGACCGTATTGGCAATCCGGCGCGCCTCCACCAGGCAATCGGGCACGAGCACGGCGCGCTGACGGGCGCGCTTCAGGACCTCGCTGCCTGGGGTTTGTTCGACAATCTGGCCGATGGATGCCACGTTTACGACTTCTCCTATGCCTTCAGGTTGCTGACGAGGCCAGCGATGACATCGCGCACCGACATGCCTTCGGCGCGGGCGGGGAAGGTTAGGGCCATGCGATGCTGAAGAACCGGTTCTGCCAGCGCATGCACATCATCGATGGAGGGGGCGAGGCGGCCTTCGTAAAGTGCGCGGGCGCGGGCGCAGAGCATCAGCGACTGGCCGGCACGCGGGCCGGGGCCCCAGGCGACGTTCTTGTCCGTCATGGCATTGCCATGGCCGGGACGGGCGGAGCGGACGAGCGACAGGATGGCATCGACCACCGTATCGGAAACTGGCATCTGGCGGATGAGTTTCTGGATCTCGATGAGTCGGGCGCTGTCGAGAACGCTCGAAGCACGACCCTCGCTGACACCAGTGGTGTCGAGGAGGATCTGCCGCTCGGCGGCGAGTTCCGGATAGCCCACATCGACCTGCAGCAGGAAGCGGTCGAGCTGCGCTTCAGGCAGAGGATAGGTGCCTTCCTGCTCCAGCGGGTTCTGTGTTGCCAGAACGTGGAAGGGGGCAGGCAGGTCATAGCGCTGCCCGGCGATCGTGACGTGATATTCCTGCATGGATTGCAGAAGGGCCGACTGGGTGCGCGGGCTGGCGCGGTTGATCTCATCGGCCATCAGCAGCTGGGCGAAAACGGGGCCCTTGACGAAGCGGAAGGAGCGGCGACCGGTGTCATCCTGATCCATCACCTCGGTGCCGATGATATCGGACGGCATCAGATCCGGCGTGAACTGGATACGGTTGGCGTTGAGCCCGAGAACACCACCGAGCGTTGTGACGAGTTTTGTCTTGGCAAGGCCAGGAACGCCGACCAGCAGTGCGTGACCGCCGGAAAGAATGGCAAGCAGCGTGTTTTCGACCACCTTTTCCTGCCCGAAGATGACTTTCGACACTTCCTTGCGGACAGCAGCAATATCGGCCAGCGCCTTTTCGGCGGCTTCGATGATCGCCTTTTCGTCTGCTGCGTTTTCCGGATTCGGCATCATGCCCATGGTCAACTCCAGTTGGTTTGCCCGGCCCGACGAATCGCCCGCATCAGGGATCCGCCTCACATCAAAATAACTTATTAGCGCATCGGCGGCTGACAAGCTTGTCCTGAATGACTATCTCGTGACCGTGAAGGCTTGTAGACAACAACAGAGACGCAAACATGGCGGACCATACTCTGAAATCGACAACCGATGCTGCCGGGCTTGCCGCGATGATCTCGCGTGCCCAGGCGCAAACGGCTGGCGCGAAGGGATCGCTGCCGCCCGTTGATCGCTGGGAGCCTGCGTTCTGCGGCGATCTCGACATGGAAATCAGGGCCGATGGGACCTGGTTCTACATGGGAACACCGATCGGACGCGAAGCCCTTGTCCGGTTGTTTTCGACTGTTCTGCGCAAGGATGCAGATGGCAAGACCTATCTCGTTACGCCTGTGGAAAAGGTGGGGATACGCGTTCAGGATGCGCATTTCGTGGCTGTCGAGATGACGGCGAGCGCGCAAGATGACCAGCAGGTGCTGACCTTCCGGACGAATGTCGGCGATGTCGTGGAGGCTGGGCCGGAGCATCCGCTTCGGTTTGTATTCGAGGGGGAGGATCATGCGCTCAAGCCCTATCTGCATGTGCGGGGCCGACTGGAGGCGCTGGTGTCGCGCGCTGTGATGTATGATCTCGTCGAGCTCGGAGAGCCGGTGGAGATCGAAGGTAAAGCGATGTTTGCCATCCGCTCGGGTTCTGCAGTTTTCCCAATCATGCCGATGGACGAGCTCGACAGGCTTGCCAGATGACACAACTGATTTTTTCGGCATCCGATTTCCGTCGGCGGGCGCTTGAACATGTCGGCGCGCCGCTCGACCATGGTTGGGAACATCATGGCAATCACGCTTTGAACGGCCATGTGGATCTCGTCATACAGGATATGCCGCTCAAGGATGCTGCGGTGCTCATCGGCGTCATCGACGATGATCAAGACGCCCGGATCATCCTGACCCAGCGGACATCCAAGCTGCGCCAGCATGCAGGCCAGATCGCGTTTCCGGGGGGCGGGATCGATGACACGGATCAGACCCCGGAAGAGGCCGCGCTTCGCGAAGCGGAAGAGGAGATCGGGCTCGACCGGCGTTTTGTCGAAACCGTCGGACGGTTGCCGCAAAGCCTGACCGGTACGGGGTTCCGGATCCAGCCTGTGCTGGCCGTCGTTCGTCCGGGCTATACGATTACGCCCAATCCCGACGAGGTGGAGAGCGTGTTCGAAGTGCCGCTCTCCTTCCTGATGGACCCTTCCAACCATTCTCAGGATAGCCGGATGCTGGCTGGCGCGATGCGGCGCTTCTACGTCATGCCCTATGGCGAGCGGAGGATATGGGGCATTACCGCCGGGCTTATCCGCACACTCTATGAAAGGCTTTATGCATGACCAACTTGTCCGGCGAGGACTGGTTCAAGAGCGCTGCCGTCACCCGGCTGTTCGAACTTCTCAATGCTGACGGCGGCGAGGTGCGCGTTGTCGGTGGTGCCGTGCGCAACAGCCTGATGGGTCTGCCGGTCGGCGATATCGATCTCGCAACAACGCTGGCTCCGCAAGAGGTGGTGTCGCGGGCGGAAGCGGCGGGTATCAAGGCCGTGCCGACCGGGATCGAGCATGGGACGGTGACGCTGGTCATCGACGGGAAGGGCTATGAAGTGACGACGCTTCGCCATGATGTCGAGACGGACGGGCGGCGGGCGCAAGTGGCCTTCGGGGCGGACTGGCAGGAGGATGCCATGCGTCGCGACCTGACAATCAACGCGCTTTACGTCGGTCAGGATGGCGAGGTGGTCGATCTGGTCGACGGTCTCAAGGACATCGAGACGAAGACCGTGCGTTTCATCGGCGATGCCGACCAGCGGATCGCTGAAGATTACCTGCGCGTGCTGCGCTTTTTCCGCTTCTTCGCGTTCTACGGCGGCGGGCGTCCGGATGCTGCGGGCCTGAAGGCTTCGGCGCGGGCGCGCGACAAGCTGTCCCTGCTGTCGGCGGAGCGCATCTGGGCGGAAATGAAGAAGCTGCTGTCCGCTGAAGATCCGGGTCGTGCACTCTTGTGGATGCGACAGGCGGGTGTACTCACGGCGATTCTGCCGGAAACGGAGAAATGGGGTATCGATGCCATCCCGGGACTAATCGCAACCGAACAGGCGCTGGGCTGGAAGCCGGATCCGCTCCTCAGGTTGGCGGCGATCGTGCCGCGGGATCCAGAGCGACTGAAGGCGATGGCCGCACGATTGCGGCTTTCAAATGCCGAGGCGGGTTTTCTGGACGCCTTCGGTGCCGCTCCCAAGGTTGGCGAAGCAACGTCAGATGCAGAGCTTGCGCGTCTGCTCTACCAGCACGGGCCGGCCGGGATCGCGGCGGTCCTGCGACTTGCACTTGCCAGCGCCAGACGGGCGGCGGAGGTCGATACGGAAGCGATGATGCGGGTCGGGCGCCTTTCCGCGCTGCTTGAACAGGTCGTGCGATATCAGCGCCCGGTGTTTCCGTTGAAGGGTGCTGATGCCCTTGAACACGGCATACAGCCCGGGCCACGGGTTGGCGTGCTTTTGGCTGGTCTGGAGAAGGAATGGGTTGCCTCGCAGTTCAGTCTCAGTCGGAAGGCTCTGATTGAGCGCCTATCGGTATTGGCAGCCTCTTCCTGAAGCCTGCAATCGAACAGAGGACGTGCGTGAGCGGCGCGCGTACGTCCGATTAGTCGATCGGTTTTTCCCGTTTTGCTCAAAAAAGAGTGTCCGTCCCTAGCTGAACCGGGTGCGACAATCTGTGCGTATCTCCTCCAGCTTCGAAAGACCGGCATGAGGCCGGTCGGAGCATTTCAGGAGGGATTTACCATGAAACGCATCGCATTCGCATTCGTCGGGGCAGCCATGACCTTCGCCGGCTCCTCTGCTATGGCCGCCAATATTGTCGAGACCGCTCAACAGGCCGGAAGCTTCCAGACATTGCTGGCTGCGGCCCAGGCCGCCGGTTTGGTGGACGCGCTCTCCTCGGGTGGGCCGCTCACGGTCTTCGCCCCGACCGATGAAGCCTTTGCGGCTCTGCCTGCCGGCACAGTCGAGAATCTTCTGAAGCCGGAAAACAAGGATCAGCTCGTTGCGATCCTGAGCTATCATGTTGTTGGTCGCGAGCTCACCTCAAACATGCTGCCGGGGCGTACCATCCATGTCCGTACGATCAAGGGCGGTGGTGACCGGACGCTTGCCGTCAGCAAGTCTTCCTCCGGCGTCACTGTGGATGGCGCAAATGTCGTGTCCGCCGATATCCGCACAGATAACGGCGTGATCCATGTCATCGACAAGGTCATGCTGCCGAGCAGCTGATCTGCAAAACCTAATCCACGGAGCCCGGATGTCGGGCTCCGCTTGAGGTTCTGACTGTTGCCATCTCAGGTTTCAGGCGGCCTTGTGGGCCTCGTCGCGGATCCGGGCCTTGATATTGTCGACCATGTTTTCCCGGATGACCGTTTCGCCATGGGCCGTCCTCATATGCTCGACGGCTCGGCGGACAATTTCGGCATCTTCTTCGGCGCGGGTGTGCCAGTCACATCCGGGGACCAGTGTTCCACATTCAAACTGTCGCATGACAATTCTCCCTTGTTGGTCACGGTTCAACGCACAGGCTGATGCGTTGTTCTGGCAGTATATCAAAAAAACCGCCCGTGTGGGCGGTGAATTGGAGGCTAATGCTTGCGGTGGATCTTTGGTCAGTCGGGCATGGCCCAGGCCTGAAAGACAGATGCACTGACCTTTCGGCTGTAGGCTGGTGAGCGGCTTTCAACTGCGTTGGCTGCAAGACGGTCGGGGTCTGTTGATCCTGCGAGTCGCAGTTTGACCTGCTCGACGAAATAGGAATGGGGCAGATCTACATCACTTGAGGAACGCAACTCCTCCGCCAGCCGATCAATAAGTTCGGGTGTGCCGATCACTCGGGCAGCGGGTTCACTTACTGGGGGGGCGGTACTCCTGACAGACTGGGTCATGTCTATCTCCTCCTCTAGATAGCGTGCGTCCGAAGGATGCGACGAGAACCCGTAAAATGCAAACGAAACCGGGCGCACCTGAGGTCACAAGCGCGCCAAGCCTTCGTGATATTAGAATATTCTGTTATTTTGCCGGTACTTGTCCCAGACGCAGGTTTCGACGTCATTTGACGCCGGTTCACCCGCTTCAGGGCCAGCGGACCAGTGGGGGCAGGGAAGACAGAATCGATTCGATGTTGCCGCCGGTTTTCAGGCCGAAGATGGTTCCGCGATCATAGAGCAGATTGAATTCCACATAGCGGCCACGACGGACGAGTTGTTCCTCGCGGTCTTCCTCAGTCCAGGGATTGTTAAAGTTGCCGCGGACGATCTTCGGGTAGACGAGATTGAAGGCGCGTCCAACATCCTGGACGAAAGCGAAATTGGCATCCCAGCCACCTTTTTCCGGGTCGGCGGTCAGCCAGTCGAAGAAGATGCCGCCGATGCCGCGTGGCTCGTTGCGATGCTTGAGGAAGAAATACTCGTCGCACCATGTCTTGTAGGCCGCATAGTCAGCCACAGGTTCGTGACGATTGCAGGTGATCTCCATTGCCCGGTGGAAGATCTTCGTATCCGGGTCGTCCTGGGTGCGGCGACGGTTCAGCACCGGCGTCAGGTCTGCACCACCACCGAACCAATGGCTCGACGTGACGACCATGCGGGTGTTCATATGCACCGTCGGGACATTGGGGTTCACCGGATGGGCGATGAGAGAAATGCCGGAGGCCCAGAAACGCGGGTCCTCATCGGCTCCCGGCATCTGCTTGCGCATCTCGGCTGAGAATTCGCCATGGACGGTGGAGGTATGGACACCGACTTTTTCGAAGACGCGTCCTTCCATCATGGACATGCGGCCACCGCCGCCGGCACCGTCTTCGCGCAGCCAGTCCTTGCCGGCAAAGCGACCTGCTGGGCGGTCGGCCATCGGGCCTGTCAATTCGTCTTCAAGAGCTTCAAAAGACGCGCAGATCGTGTCGCGCAGGCTTTCAAACCAGGCGCGCGCCTGCGCCTTCTTGTCCTCGATGTCTTCGGGCAGGCCTTTCGGCAGGTCCGGTCGCTCCATGTGCACTCCCCCATGATCAGTCATTCTGAATTAGCAGGTTGCCGCAAGAGCGACCACCTTCAGGCTGCAGTCTCCCACGATTTTCGACTCGCCACAGCATTCCTAGCGTATTAAAGTCTTTGCATGCGAGGGATGTGATGAGCAGAGTACCCGGTCCGCCGCATATGAGCGGCCTGAAAAAGCGTATTGCGGACTACAGGGCGGCAGGCAACGGTCGCAGCGGCAGCGCTTACGTTAGGGAGACTTTCTGTCTCAGCCGTGAGGAAGCGCGCAAAAAAGCGCGCGAATGGTTCGATGCCTTTCCCAAGGCGGCCTACTGGACCGAAGTCGAGAGCTGGCGACAGCTTGACGACGATCAGATCGAATTCACCATGCGACGGCTTCATTCGGCAGACTGATCGATGCGCCATCAACGGGTGGAGGGACGCCGGTAGCCCTTTCTGTTCAGAAAGTCTGGCCCCGTCGATGCCTCTTGGCCGATCTTCAGATGTTGATTCAGCTTCCTCCTTTCATAGGTCATCCTTCTTTCTTACCTTACTGAAATTTTGTCGTTTTATTCGGATCTCCGCAGGGCTGCCCCAGCTGCCGTAGCGGGCTCGGGCTCACTAAACGTCGTTTTGCTAAAATTTAAACGAATGGTGAAAGAAGGTAGCAAAGTCGAGCGTGTAAAAGGCTAGGGACGAACATGTCGTCACCGCCGATGGTGACCCGAATTCAAGGTGACTTGCGCTTATGACTGCGATCAATGCAACTGCGGCTTCCGCTCTTTCCCTGCTGACCGGTTCGAACCGGGCGCTTGAGAACACGACGACGCGTGTTGCTTCTGGCCGTGAAGTCAACAAGGCTGCCGATAATGCGGCCTATTGGTCCATTGCCACGACGATGAATTCGTCGAACCTGCAGCTGTCAACGGCTGAAGACGCGAGCGGGCTTGCTGCCGCCATTACTGATACCGCTGCGCTCGGCATGGAAAAAGCAACTGCGATCGTCTCCGATATTCAATCCAAGCTGATCATGGCGCGCTCGCCGGGTGTCGACAGGCGTGCAGTCAACGAGGAAATCACGCAGTTGAAGCAGCAGCTGACGACGGTGATCGATTCCAGCTCGTTCAACGGCCAGAACTGGCTCAAGGCCGAGGCAGGGCAGACGCCGAAAGTCGAGTCGATGGTGGCAGGTGTTACCTCTGATGGCCAGGGTTCGATCGAGATCAACGTGATCGATTTCGACACCGCCAAGTCAACGCTTGCTTCGGGTGAGAATGCCGAAGATGGTATATTGACACGCTCGAACGCGGGGATGACCCGCAGCGGTTCTGCCTACGACTATTATCTGCTCGATGCCAACTCGTCCGTCCCGGTCAATCCGGGCTCACGTCCGATCGAAATCTCCGAGACAACCACCACTGACGAGATCGATGGCATGATCTCGGCGTTGAACAGTGTCATGGTCGACATGATCGATGCCGGGGCCGATCTCGGCTCAACCCGCAATCGGATCTCGGATAATCAGAGCTTCCTGCAAGATCTTCAGGATACGACGACCATCGGTATCGGGCGGCTTGTGGATGCGAACATGCAGGAGGAGGCGGTCAAGAAGGCTGCCCAGACCGTGCAGCAGCAGCTTCAGACGATCGGTCTCAATATTGCCAATGGCACAATGGGTCAGTCGCTCGCGCTGTTTCGCTGATCCTCACTGAAACGCTGTCCTGTTGCTGTTGCCACAGTTCATGACGCAAAACCCACGCCGAGGCGTGGGTTATGGTTATCAATAGGATGAACGGTCTGCAAAGTGCGGTTAGGTCTTGCCCTTGCGCGGCGGAGTCTTACCCTTTTTGCCTGCGACACTGGCAATAGACGTCACTCGAGCGGGCGTACTCGCCTTTCGTGGCTGTTTCTCAGCAGTTGCCGGTGTCACCTCTGCCAAAACGCTCTCCATCTTGGGCGTCGGCTTCGTTTCGGGCGGCTTCTTTTGTTCCTGGATCTCGGGGGCGGTCGCTGATTCAGCGATCAAGGCAGCGCTTTCCGACAGACGGGTCTCCAGCTCTTCAGGCGCCTTGCCAGCGTCGGCAACCGCTTCCTTGACCATAGTCTCCGTCACTGTCTTTTCTTCCGGAACCATGGACGGCGCGCTGACGCCAAGGGGCTCTGCGACTTGGTTTTCGGCGTCCGCAATCGCCTCCTCCGTGGCCGCAGGTTCGGACGCTGCAGCCTTGTCAGCCGTTGCGACTTCGGGTTTGGTTTTCGGCTTGGCTTCGGGACCTTTCGCCAGGATGTCCTTCAAAATGCTGGTAACCCTCAAGGCACCGGCAAGATCGGTGTTGGTCGAATGACCGCAATAGGGAACCCGCACATCGCTTGGGATTTGCGGGCGGGAGTTGATCTCCCCATACCAATCCAGCTCGCCAACGACGTCGATGACGTCGGTAAAGACCTCCGGCATCTTGATGCGCCCGCCGAAAGTCACGACACGGGCGGATTTAGTCAGTGCCTTCAGCTTATCTGCATTCTCAGCCTTCATCGCGTACAGAGCATCGGCCAGGACACGATTGCCGCGGGAATGACCCGTCAGAAGCGTAAAGGAGAGGGAGGGATCGGACAGGAGCGTCTCGACCGTATCGGCATCGAGGCCGGTCCGGGCCGGTTCGTTTGTCCGTTTCTCGCGTTTCGCATAGGCACCAAGCTTTGGACGACCGACAGCATCATCGATCGCCTCCAGGCTGTTGCGCATCTGGCCGAGCCAGCCAAAGAAAAAGGCCCCGCCGATTGCCTCATTGACGATGTCACCCAGGCCGTAACCCGAGACAACAGCGGCAACCGGAGCCTTGATTGCATCGGCCACATTACGGGCAAACGCAGCGGCGCCGAGTGCAGAACCGCCAATCCCGGCCACGGCAAGGGCATGGACATTCTTGCTGCCCCGCAGGCGAAATTCTCCAACGCTCTCGCAGAGCGTCAGCATGCCGCCACCTGTTGGAGGAACGATGATGATGAGGCCCTCTGAACCGAGGCAGTCGCTGATGTAGAATGTCTCTTCGGCGGTCAGAGACTTCACGTCATAGAACATGGCGTCGAAGCCGGTATTGCGCAGCCGCAGCAGCTCAAGAGCGGCATTGCGGGCCGTGCGATGCTGGATACGCTCCGGAAAGCTGAAAGTTCTGGCGAACTGGGTCAAGCCCAGGGTGAATGCTGTCTCGAACATTTCTATCTCCTGGTCATTTTGCTGCAGTGCAACATAGCGCATCATGATCGAATTAGCAATTGCAGAATAATCGTCGCGCACGCAGCTCTTCACCACACACAATAGCGTGTTGGCGAAAGGGTTCCTTGACGAATGCCTGTTCCGTGACTTTAGGATGAGAAGCCGGTTTGACGCAGGGCTTCGCCGGTGATCATGGCGGCCGACATGGCGACATTGATGGAGCGCTGACCGGGGAGCATCGGGATGAGAACGCGGGCGTCGGCCAGTTCATGGACGTGGTCCGGCACGCCGGCACTCTCCCGTCCGAAGAGGAGGATGTCGCGGGACTGATAGGCGAAATCGGTGTAGACGTCCGCAGCCTTGGTTGAAGCAAGAACGAGCCGGCGACCTTCATTGCGACGCCACTGATCGAAGCTTTCCCAATTTATGTGGCGCTGCATGGCGACGCTTGCCAGATAATCCATGCCGGCGCGCTTCAGGTTCTTGTCGGACAGCACGAAGCCAGCCGGCTCGATGATGTCGACCTTCAGGCCGAGGCAGGCCGCAAGGCGCAGGATCGTTCCCGTATTGCCTGGTATGTCGGGTTGGTACAGGGCGATGCGCAGCTCGGTCATGGCCTTCCTTAGGCGAGGCGGGGAAGAGGGCCAAGCGCTGTTCGCCTAGGCCCGAAATTCCGTGCAACCGCCAATCTCAACCTGTGGTGATGTTGCAACAGTTGCGACGGAACGCCTCATTTCTGTGCAGATGCGCTCTAGGAAAATCGGACTTTGAGCGGTAGAAGAAGGCTCTGGTCAACACGCAAGAGGGAGGGCATCGATGATTTTTTTCCGTATCCCGGCTGTGCCGCGCCTCCCTGTGCCTGCTGCGTGACTGCAGCTTTCTCGCCTTTGCGTTCTTCAATCCGTCCCATCTTGCGGCGCTAGACCGCCGCAACGTTGATTTTCCTGCTGTCGTTCCGTGCCGCTCGCTTGGGCGCAGATCGATGCGCTTTAATGGAGTTTCCCATGTTCAAGTGGTTCGAAAGCCGCCTGAATCCCTATCCCGCCGAGCCTGCAACGCTGCCGCCAAAGGGGCTGGTTGCCTTTTGCTGGCATTACACCCGTGATGCCTGGCCGTGGCTTCTGGTGCTGGGCGTTTGCTCGGGACTGGTCGCAGTCGTCGAAGTCATGCTTTACCAGTTCCTCGGCAATATCGTGGACTGGCTGTCCACGGCTGAGCGTACGACCTTCCTGCAAACGGAGGGCATGACTCTCGCCTGGATGGCGGCCCTGCTTCTGATCGGCCTGCCGTTTCTGGGCGTGATCCATACTCTGACAACGCATCAGGTGCTGGCCGGCAATTTCCCGATGATTGCCCGTTGGCAGATGCACCGCTTTCTGCTTCGTCATTCGATGACCTTCTTTGCCAACGAGTTTGCCGGTCGCGTTTCGACCAAGGTCATGCAAACGGCGCTGTCGATCCGGGAAGCGGTGATGAAGATCATCGATGTCTTCATCTATGCGTCGACCTTTTTCATTTCGATGCTGGCACTGGTGGCTTCGGTTGACTGGCGCCTGGGCGTGCCGCTGGTCGTCTGGCTGATCGCCTACGCGCTGATCCTTTATCATTTCGTGCCCAAGCTGCGCCGGCTTTCAAGCGAGCAGGCGGATGCGCGCTCGATGATGACGGGCCGGATCGTCGACAGCTATACCAATATTGCGACGGTGAAGCTCTTCTCCCATGCGGGCCGCGAAGAGATTTATGCGCGGGAGGGGATGGATGCCTTCCTGGGCACTGTTCATCGCCAGATGCGGCAGATTTCGCTCCTCAACATCTGCGTCGACATCAACAATGTGCTGGTGCAGTTCTTTGTTGCCGGTCTCGGTATCTGGTTCTGGCTGAATGGCAGTGTCACGGTCGGTGCCATTGCGGTTGCCATTGGCCTCGCCATGCGCATCAACGGCATGTCGCAGTGGATCATGTGGGAGGTCGCAGCCCTCTTTGAGCATATCGGCACGGTCTATGACGGCATGGGGATGATGACGAAGCCTCATGACATTGTTGACCAGCCGGCGGCAAAGACGCTCGCTGCACCCAAGGGCGAGATCGTCTATGACGGCGTTCGCTTCCATTACGGCAAGCAGAAGGGTGTCATCGAGGACTTCTCGCTGACCATCGAGGCTGGCGAGAAGATCGGTCTCGTTGGGCGATCTGGTGCCGGCAAGACGACACTGATGAACCTGCTTCTGCGCTTCTACGATCTTGAGAAGGGCAAGATCCTGGTTGATGGGCAGGACATTTCGGAAGTCAGCCAGGACAGTCTGCGGGCGCTGGTCGGGGTCGTGACGCAGGACACATCGCTCCTGCATCGGTCGATCCGCGACAACATCGCCTATGGGCGACCAGATGCAACCGATGCCGAGGTGATTGACGCCGCAAAAAAGGCGAATGCCTGGGACTTCATCCAGGGGCTTTCGGATCTGCAGGGCCGCACCGGACTTGATGCCCATGTCGGCGAGCGGGGCGTGAAGCTTTCGGGCGGTCAGCGTCAGCGTATCGCGATTGCGCGTGTCTTCCTGAAGGATGCGCCGATCCTGATCCTGGATGAGGCAACCTCGGCGCTCGATTCGGAAGTCGAGGCGGCGATCCAGGAAAGCCTGTTCAAGCTGATCGAGGACAAGACGGTGATCGCAATCGCCCACCGGCTGTCGACACTGACGCAGATGGACCGGCTGATCGTCCTCGATAAGGGGCGGATCGTGGAAACCGGGACGCATGAAGAGCTTGTCGCTTCGGGCGGTATCTATGCCGATCTGTGGAACAGGCAGTCGGGCGGCTTCCTTGCCGATCAGACGGATCAGACAGCGGAGGCGGCGGCCGAATAGGCCGTCGCCCATGTCCGTTTTGACAAGCTTCCCGGATTGTAGCAGATGCCCATGTGGCATGGTGATCATGCTTCCGGGAACCGGCGGGGCCACATGCTGAAATATATCGACTGGCTTTGGGCTCTTCTGTCCGGTGCACTGCTTGCGGTGATGATTACCATCAACAGCGAACTGGCAGCCTTCACTACGCCCTTTACCGCGTCCTGGGTGGTGCATGGCGTGGGTGCTGTCGTCGCCTTTGTCCTTCTCCGGCTGAATGTCGTGATGGCGCGCAAGGCGGCCGGGAGTGCTGTTGGTGGCAAGGCGCCGCTGTGGGCTTATCTTGGTGGTGCGCCGGGTGCTTTTGCCGTTGCCTTCAGCTCGATTGCGGTCAATTCGGAACTGGCGCTCGCAGGCGGATTGTCGCTGCTCCTGGTCGGGCAAATCCTGTTTGGTCTTTTCTCTGATCAGTTCGGCCTGTTCGGGACACCGAAACGCTCCGTCAATCGGCATGATCTGATGGCTGCAGCCCTGGTGATTGCCGGCAGCGCGCTGCTCATTCTTTCGAAAGGCAGCTGAATGCTGGGTTCGGTCATGATTGCGCTTGCCGGTGGTGCGGTGGTGGCGATGAGCCGTTCCATCAATGGCCGGCTGACGATGGATTGCGGCGCCTTCCAGGCCTCCTTCTGGAACCACGCTGTCGGTTTTCTCCTGCTGACGCTTTACGTCCTGCTGTTTCATCGGGTGGGCATGTCCATGCTCGGCCTGACACCGGTCTGGGCTTTTACCGGCGGCATAATCGGTGCGCTTTTCGTGGTCATCAGCTCATATGTATTTCCCCGGCTGGGTGCCACCCGTTCGGGTCTGCTGATCATCGGCGGTCAGATGATTACCGGCCTCATGATCGATTACCTGCGGGGTTCGGCAGAGTTTCATCCCGGTCAGCCGGCAGGCGTGGCACTCATTCTCTTTGGTATCTACCTGACGCGCTTTTCGCGGTAGAACGGACCGAACGCGATCCATGAAGAATTTGTAATGGCTGAAGCACAGGCATTGGCTTTGCCGTGTCCAGGAATTCGCCTATATCCTCGATCATGTTCCAAGCTGTTGCCCGCTATTTCGAAAACTGGCTAGATCCGTTTGCAAAGACGGAGGGTCTGCGTCCGCCCCAGTCCACGCTCGCCTTTGTCTGGTTCTATGTCCGGCAGGCAAAGCTTGCCTTCTTCCTGATGGCCATTTTCGGAGGCGCGGTTGCGGTTCTCGAGGCCGGGCTCTTCTGGTTTGTCGGTCGCCTTGTCGATCTTCTCGACACGGTGCCCAAGGAGGCAGGCTGGGACGGACTGGTTCAGGCGCATGGGCTTGAACTCATTGCCATGGCGCTTGTCGTGCTGGTCGGACGCTTTATCGTTGTGACCATTGGCGCGCTGGTTGAAGAGCAGGTGATCGTTCTCAATTTCTTCAACCTCGTCCGTTGGCAGGCGCATGCCCATGTGGCACGCCAGTCCGTCTCCTTCTTCCAGAATGATTTTGCCGGTCGCATTGTCGCCAAGGTCTGGTCGGCCGGTCAGTCGACCGGCGATCTGTTGACCTCCATGCTGCAGGTCGTCTGGTTCATGGTGATCTATACGGTCTCGACCATGGCGCTGGTCGCCCAGCTTGACTGGCGGCTGGCTGCGATTATCGGCACCTGGGTGGCGATCTTCCTGCTTCTGGCTCGGTATTTCGTTCCGAAGATCCGCCATCATGCCAAGCAGACGGCGGAAGCCTCGTCGATGCTCAATGGCCGGTTGGTGGATAGTTATTCCAACATCCAGACGCTCAAGCTTTTCGGTCGCGAGAAGCAGAACGATCATTACATCAAGGCCGGCTTCGAGCGGTTTCAGAATGCGATCCGTCCCTTTGCCCGATTGCTCACGGGCGTTCGGGCATCGCTGGCGCTGCTATCAGGCGTCATGATCGTGATGGTGGCTGCGCTGTCGGTGGAGCTCTGGTTTGCCGGTGCCGTGACAGCGGGTGGCGTGGCTTTCACCCTTGGTCTCGTTCTACGGCTCAACATGCTGCTTGGGCGGATGATGACGCAGTTGAACGGCATCATGCGCAACATCGGCACGATCCAGAATTCGGCGGAGCTGATTGCCAAGCCGATCGAACTGACCGACAAGCCTGATGCGCCGGACCTGAAGGTCGTATCGCCCGAGATCCGCTTCGAGGACGTCAGTTTTCATTATGGTCGCAGCAAGGGGGCGATCGATCACCTCACGCTGACGATCGAACCGGGCGAGAAGGTCGGTATTGTCGGGCGCTCAGGGGCTGGAAAATCAACGCTCGTCAATCTGCTTCTGCGTTTCTACGATCTTGAGGGTGGACGTATCCTAATCGACGGGCAGAATATTGCCGAGGTCCGGCAGGAAAGCCTCCGGTCACAGATCGGCATGGTGACGCAGGACACGGCGCTTCTGCACCGCTCGATCCGCGACAATATCCTGTTCGGGCGAGAGGATGCCAGCGAGGCGCAGTTGATGAGGGCTGCCGAGCGGGCCGAGGCACTCGACTTCATTCTGAAACTTGAGGATCAGCGCGGACGGACCGGCTTCGATGCCCATGTCGGCGAGCGCGGGGTGAAACTGTCCGGGGGGCAGCGCCAGCGCATTGCGATCGCCCGCGTGATGCTGAAGGATGCACCGATCCTCGTTCTCGATGAGGCGACATCGGCGCTCGATTCGGAAGTGGAGGCGGCCATCCAGTCCAACCTTGATCGTCTGATGCAGGGAAAGACCGTTCTTGCGATCGCTCACCGCCTGTCGACCATTGCCGCCCTGGATCGTCTCGTCGTGATGGACAAGGGACGGATCATCGAGCAGGGCAGCCATGCGGAACTTGTCGCGCTGGGCGGTCTCTACTCGGAACTCTGGGCGCGCCAGTCGGGCGGCTTTCTGGATACAAAGGCGCCCGATCCGGTTCTGGTGAACGCTGGCTAAATCCATCGTTCAGGCGTAGTTCAACGAATTCGAATATAGTTCCCTCATCGCATTTCAATTGGGAGAGGGAACCATGAAACGCATTCTTGCAAGTGCCATTCTCATGACATTGACGGCCACCGGTGCGCTGGCGAAGGACAAGATGGACAAGGTCGACATTGCCCGTGACGGCATCGACATGCGTAAGGTCGTCGTTCGCGCCAGCGGTCAGGCTTACAAGCTGGACAGTCCATCTACCTATCAATTCGATGTTCGCGGCTATGCTGCTGCCAAGAAGGGGTACCGGATCGTCAGTGCCTGGTTCTTCTCCGGGCTACCACTCAAGATGTCCTATGAACAGGGTCTGCTGCCGCGGGATTACGGCAGCGGCAACAACCGTACGGTCAAGCGACCCTTTCTGTTCAAGGTGCCGATTAACAAGGTGACCTGGGATGGTCCAAGCCCCTTGGAGGTCTGCAACAACAATCTCGCCAAGCTGAAACAGGCCGGCTTCTCGCAACAGGAGATCCTGGGCAAGACCTATGAGCTGAAAGCGGTTGCCATCATTGGCTTTGGCGCCGCAGCCGACCGTGAAGGGCGTACAGCAAGCCCGGTCGGCTTGGGTGGCGGTTCAACCTATGAGCATCAGACGCTGAAATATCAGGTTCATGTCGAGTGCCGTCCGAATTAGCGCCTGTCCTGCAGGACAGGCCCTGACGGGATGTCAGGTTCCTTGCCGCGGTATGGCGAATTCGGCGACGAGCCCGAAGTGGTTGGAGCCCAGATTGTCGGGAAGGCGCGTTACGCCGAGCGGGATCAGGCCGTCTCGCAGATAGATGTGATCAATTGCGATGCCGAAGCGACCGGCGCGGACGGGCCATGTAGCGGGTTCCCAACCGGCGGCGGTCATGGCGTTGCGGCGCAGGAAATAGCGCATGTCAAGCGCCAGGCTGTCGGCGTTGAAGTCGCCGGCGAGCACAAGCCGGTTTCCGATATCTGCGATATGGCGGCTCAGATCGCGCAGTTCGAGCCAGTGGTAATCATCGTAATAGGGTTTGGTCAGGTGCACGCCCGCAACATGCAGCTGTTGGCCTTGCACATCGAGTTCGGCCAGCACGAAGCGGTCTGCTCTCAGATCGGAGAGGCTTTCGAAGCGGGCGGAGCGGATCGGATGCTTCGACAGGATCACCAGGTCGCAAAGGGCCCTCATCGTGTCGCAGCCGACCCGATGGGGATAGGCAGCCGAGAGCGCGTTCAAGTGGCGCCGGATCGGGCCGGCTTCCATCAGGACCGCAGCGTCGGCGCCCGAGGCCAGAAGCATGTCAGCAATCCGGTCTCCATTCTGAAAGTTGCTGGCCAGAAGATTGAAGCTGATGATGCGGACGGCGATGTCCTGCTCGCCCGCAACCCTCTGAGCAGGTGTGATCTCGTACTTCATCCAGATGCCATGGACAAAGAGCGCACCCGACAGGACAAGCAGCATTGCGGCGGTGCGCCCGCGCCGGATGAAGAGGGCCAGTGCCGCCCCGGCCATCGCGAGAAGTGCCACATGTATGTGAAGGCTGAAGACAAGGGCCAGAAGCCAGAAGCCGGTGACATAGCGCAAGGCCAAAACCGCAATGACAAGGGCGGTACAGGTGCAGATTATCCAGTAGATTCCGTGTCTCATGCGAGTCCCGCGATATGATCTTCACTTGTCTCGCAAGCGCGCGGGACCATGCGTCAAATCTTTATTTGTTGCAACTGTGGCCGGATCAGGCTCGACAGCCTTGAATAGCGGGGGAATAATTCCGCGACATTGTGGCTCCTTGCCCGTCAGAGACTGGACAGATTAGAATATGAGGCTTAGAAGGCGCCAATCTGGCGGGGAATCCATGGCTACATGGTGACCGAATTGTGATTCCCGCTGCGGGGGCAAATGCGGTTTGTCGCAGGATTGCGAAGAGGATGGAATGACCGTGAGCGAACACGAGACAAATACCGAACACGCGAGCGAGCCAACTCGTCGCGACTTTCTTTACATGGTGACCGGCATGGCCGGTGCCGTCGGGGCGGCCTCCTTTGCATGGCCCTTCATCGACCAGATGCGTCCTGACGCCTCGACCCTGGCGCTCGCTTCGATCGAAGTGGACGTATCGGCTGTCGAGCCTGGTATGTCCCTCACGGTCAAGTGGCGCGGCAAGCCGGTCTTCATCCGTAACCGTACGGAAGAGGAAGTCGCCGAGGCCAATGCAGTTGCCTTGAGCGACCTGAAGGATCCGATTGCCCGTAACGCCAATGTCGATGCGACAGCGGAAGCCACCGATCTCTTGCGTTCTGCGGGCGAGGGCAAGGAAAACTGGATCGTCATGATCGGTTCCTGCACCCATCTCGGCTGCGTACCGCTCGGTCAGGCGGGTGAGTTCGGCGGATGGTTCTGTCCCTGCCACGGCTCGCACTATGATACTGCGGGTCGTATCCGCAAGGGTCCTGCGCCGACCAATCTGCCGGTGCCGACCTTTGCTTTCATTTCCGATTCTGTCATCAAGATCGGCTGAGGGGGATAAGACGATATGAGTGGCCAATCCAGTTACCAGCCATCCACTGGCGTTGAAAAGTGGGTCGATGCGCGCCTTCCGCTGCCGCGTCTGATGTATGACAGCTTTGTCGCCTATCCGGTTCCCCGCAACCTGAACTATGCCTACACCTTCGGCGGCATTCTCACCATCATGCTGCTGGTGCAGATTCTGACGGGTGTGGTGCTTGCCATGCATTATGCGGCCCATACGTCTGTCGCATTCGAATCCGTTGAAAAGATCATGCGCGACGTCAACAATGGCTGGCTGCTGCGCTACATGCACCAGAACGGTGCATCCTTCTTCTTCATCGCCGTTTACCTGCACATTGCCCGCGGTCTCTATTATGGCTCCTACAAGGCGCCTCGCGAAATTCTCTGGATCCTCGGCGTGGTCATCTTCCTGCTGATGATGGCGACTGCCTTCATGGGTTATGTGCTGCCCTGGGGCCAGATGTCCTTCTGGGGTGCTACGGTTATCACCGGCTTCTTCACAGCTTTCCCGTTCGTGGGTGAAACCATCCAGCAGTTCCTGCTTGGCGGCTTTGCGGTCGACAACCCGACGCTCAACCGCTTCTTCGCGCTGCATTACCTGCTGCCTTTCATGATTGCCGGTGTCGTTATCCTGCATATCTGGGCCCTGCATGTGACCGGTCAGACGAACCCGACGGGCGTCGAAGTCAAGTCGAAGACCGACACTGTTCCCTTCACGCCCTATGCGACGCTGAAGGACGCGCTCGGGCTCTCGGTCTTCCTGATGGTGTTCGCCTACTTCATCTTCTACATGCCGAACTATCTTGGTCACCCGGACAACTATATCCCGGCTGACTCGCTGAAGACCCCCGCGCATATCGTTCCGGAATGGTACTTCCTGCCCTTCTACGCCATGCTGCGCGCGATTACCTTCGACTTCCTCTTCATCGACTCCAAGCTGGGCGGCGTTCTTGTGATGTTCGGTGCGATCATCGTACTGTTCTTCCTGCCCTGGCTCGATACCTCGAAGGTTCGTTCTGCCGTCTACCGTCCGTGGTACAAGCTGTTCTTCTGGATCTTCGTCGCAAACTCGATCCTGCTCGGTTGGCTTGGTTCGAAGCCGGCTGAAGGGATCTATGTTGTTCTCTCGCAGATCGGAACTGCCTACTACTTCGGCTTCTTTCTGGTGATCATGCCATTGCTGGGCCTGTTCGAGACGCCAAAGCGCGTTCCGAATTCGATTACGGAAGCCGTCCTGGAAAAGAGCGGCAAGTCTGCGCCAGCGGCCGCCTAACGGACTGCGAGAGAGGGAATTTGAAAATGAACAAGCTTGTTGCAAGCATCCTGTCGCTCGCAGTGGTTACAGGCCTTGGTCTTGGCTCGGCAGCAGTCGCTGCCGAGTACCCGATCAACAAACCGCGTCAGGTGGACTGGTCGTTTGCCGGTCCCTTTGGCACCTATGACAAGGGACAGTTGCAGCGCGGCCTCAAGGTTTACACTGAAGCCTGTGCAGTCTGTCACTCGATGAACTTGGTTGCCTTCCGCACTCTGACCGATCTCGGTTATTCGGAAGCGCAGGTCCGTGCATTCGCTGCCAACTACGAAGTCGAAGATGGTCCGAATGCCGATGGTGAAATGTTCATGCGGACTGCCGTTCCGTCCGACCATTTCCCGTCGCCGTTCCCGAACAAGGAAGCGGCCGCTGCCGCAAACAATGGCGCGGCTCCGCCGGACTTCTCGCTGATCGCCAAGGCACGTGGTGTCATCCGTGGTTTCCCGACCTTCGTGTTCGATATCTTCACCCAATACCAGCAGAGCGGTCCGGACTATATCTATTCGCTGCTGACGGGCTACAAGGACGCCCCGGAAGGTTATGAGGTTCCGGAAGGCACCTACTATAATCCTTACTTCATCTCAGGTTCTGCACTCGCCATGGGCCCGCCGCTGAGCGACGGTCTGGTGACCTATGACGATGGTTCGCCGGAAACCGTTGACCAGTATGCCCAGGACGTTGCTGCGTTCCTGATGTGGGCCGCCGAGCCGCATCTCGAAGACCGCAAGCGCATGGGCTTCATGGTCATGGTGTTCCTCGCAATCTTCACCGCGCTGATCTACCTGACCAAGAAGTCGGTTTACGCGAACAAGGAAGCCTGATCATTTTGATCACGAGTTCTGGAAAGGCGGCTTTCGGGCCGCCTTTTTTGTTGGGAGCTTCTTCTTATTGTTGCTAAGGTCCCGCGTAACCTCCTGCCACTGCTGGCCTCATTGCGGACTATTTTATGACCCAGATTGCCCCTGAACTTGCTGCTGCCATTCGCTCTATCCCGGATTATCCGAAGCCTGGCATCATCTTTCGCGACATCACCACAATGCTTGGCGATCCGCGCGCTTTCCGTCGTGCGGTTGATGAATTGGTTCAGCCCTATGCCGGTTTGAAGATCGACAAGATTGCCGGGATGGAAGCCCGTGGCTTCATTCTGGGCGGGGCTGTTGCGCACCAGCTATCGGCCGGCTTCGTGCCGATCCGCAAAAAGGGCAAGCTGCCGCATGAGACAGTCCGCATCGCCTATAGCCTGGAATATGGTGTCGACGAGATGGAAATGCATATCGACGCGGTCAAGCCGGGCGAAAAGGTCATCCTGGTGGATGATCTGATCGCGACAGGGGGCACAGCCGTCGGTGCCGTCCAGCTTCTACGCAAGATCGGCGCCGATGTGGTGTCGGCCTGCTTCGTCATCGACCTGCCTGAACTCGGTGGGCGCAAGAAGCTGGAAGCACTGGGTGTGGAAGTGCGAACCCTCGTGGAGTTCGAGGGGCATTGAGAGCCAATTGTGGCTCTCAAGACTTTGTTTAGCGCTGTGCGAGGGCAAGTTTGCCAGCCATGAGAATGAAACCGCCTGCCAGCAGGCGGTTGACCAGTTGCATCCTCCCGGGCCTGTTGATCAACCCGCTTCGCAGCGATGAGGCGGTTACGCCATAGACTGCGAACACCGCAAAGGTGATGGCCATGAAGACAAGACCGAGTGCGGTCATGGTCAGAAGCGGCGCAGGATCTGCCGGTGCGATAAACTGCGGCAGGAAGGCCAAGAAGAAAAGCGACAGTTTCGGGTTGAGCAGGTTGATGAGGACCGCCTTCCGGATGATGCCGAAGGCCTTGTCTGCCGAGACGCCGGTGCTGTCTTTGCCTGAAGCATCACTCCTCCAGAGGCTGATGGCCATCCAGAGCAGATAGGCAATGCCCGCAAGGCGGATTATCTCGAAAATCTGAGGATTGGTGGCCACCACTGCGGCCAGGCCGAGCGCGGCTGCGGCCATGTGCGGTATGATCCCAAGCGTGCAGCCGAAGGCGGCGATGACAGCGGTGCGCGTTCCACCACTTATGGCACAGGCGAGGGTGTAGAGCGCGCCGGTGCCGGGCGTCGCCACGATGATCAGGGTGGTGATCAGGAACTCCAGTGACATGCATTTCTCCTTGTTTAACAGGAGGCATCATGCATGGCCGGCCTGGATCTCGTCTTGTATGGAATTGCGCGCGTGGAAAGTTGCCCGGTAGGCTCCGGGCGTCATGCCGTAACGGCGCTTGAACTCGCGATGCATGTGGCTTTGATCGACATAGCCGCAGATGGCTGCGATGTCCGCAAGTGATGCCTTGCCCGCCATCAGCCGCCGGCTCAGATTTGCCCGCTGCTGCATCAGATAGGCATGCGGGGTCAGGCCGGTCAAAGAGGCGAAGGCGCGAATGAGCTGAAAGCGGCTCATGCCGGCGATCTGGGAAAGACCCTCGAGATCAGCCGGCTGTGTCGGGTCCTCGTCGATCATTTCGCGGACCCGCTGCAGGGTCGTTGATGAGCGACCGGGGGATCGTTCACCCGTGGGGCGGATAACCGCTGCAATCAGCAGGAAGAGCTCTTCCTCCAGCCGTCGCTGCCGATCGTGTTCGTTGGCGGATGCAAGAACGAGCTGGTAGAGCGCCGCCAGTCTCTCCCTCAATGCGCAATCCGTCAGAACCGGGGCCTCGAATTCAAAGTTTTCGGGCCGGCTGACCAAGTCTGTAGCAAGGTGGCGGACAAGGTCCTGCGACAGATGCAGCATATGCCAGGTACGGGGGTGGCGCCCAATGGGAGCACCGTCATGAACCTCGCCCGGATTGACCGTGATGACCTGCCCGGTACTGGCCTCGACCTGTCCCCGTCCGGAAGCGGAGACCTGGCCGCCGGCAGCGATGAAACCGATCCCGAAGCTCTCATGGGTATGGCGAGGAAAGACATGGGCGCTTGTGGCGGAGACGGCCTCCAGCCCTTTGATCGGCGTCCCATGGGGGATGAAACCGTCCATCTTCGCCTCCCGGCGCTCCCGTACCTTTTGCGGATCACGCCTTGATGGCGCGCTTTATGTCTTCCTCGATCTCGGCGGGTGCCGTGCGGGGCGAGTATCGGGCGATCGGCTTGCCGTCGCGTCCCACCAGGAATTTCGCAAAGTTCCAGCCGATATCCGTTCCCCGGTCGTCACCCGGCGTTTCCGCCTTCAGATAGGCATAGATCGGATGCGTGCCGGGGCCGTTTACCTCGATCTTGGAAAAGAGCGGAAAGGTGACGTCGAACCGGGTTTCGCAAAATGTCGCGATTTCCTTCTCCGTGCCGGGCTCCTGGCCGCCGAACTGGTTGCAGGGAAAGCCGAGCACGTCGAGATCGTTGCCATAGGTTTTCTGGAGCGCTTCGAGGCCGGCATATTGGGGCGTCAGGCCGCAGGCGCTGGCAGTGTTGACGATCAGCAGTACCTTGCCGGCATAGGTGGAAAGATTGTGGTCTTCGCCGTCGATGTCCAGTGCCGAAAACTGGTGAATGCTCATGAGGTCTTCTCCGTCTGGGGCGTGAGATCGATGATGTTGCTGTGAAAACGCAGAACGGGTTCGCCGTTCTGGTTGAAGCCTTCGCAAAGTGCCGTCACCATCATGTAACCCTTTGCACCGGGCATACGGCGGCTTTCGATCGGTGTCATCCAGTAGGAAATGGTGTCGCCGGCAAAAACGGGTTTCAGCCATTGCAGGTCGTTGAAGCCGGGCGAGGGGCCTATCCGCGGCGTTTCCGATCCCTCCGCCTGGAGCCGCTGCATCTCGGCGGACCAGAAGCGGATGAAGCTTTTCATCCAGTTGGCGCAGGTATGCCAGCCGGAGGCGCATAGCCCGCCAAAAACGAAGGACTTTGCCGCCTCCGCATCCGTGTGAAAGGGCTGTGGGTCGAACTGGCGGGCAAAGCGGATGATGTCCTCGTCGGTAAAGGTGACATCGCCGAGCTTCAGCCTCGTGCCGGCGGGGTAGAGGTCCAGCATGTTCATGCCGCCACCTCTTCCGGATTTCGACGGCGCATCATGATGGCGTTGCGGCTGGTCAATACCAGTTCGCCGCGTTGATTCTGCAGCTCGTGCTTCAGGGTGACGATGCCGAGATGTGGGCGCGAGCGCAGGATGCGGGCTTCCTCGACAATCGATTGGCCGGAGAGGACGTCGCCTGCAAGAACCGGCTTTCGCCATTGCATGTATTCGATGCCGGGTGCGCCTTCCGAGGCGGAGCTCAGGAGATAGCTGTCAATCATCATCCGCATGAACATCGCACTGGTGTGCCAGCCTGAAGCCGACAGACCGCCGAGAATGCTGGCTTTGCCGGCTTCCTCGGAAAGATGCATCGGCTGCGGATCGAACTCTGTGGCAAAGGCGATGATTTCGTCAGCCATGACGGTCTTGGGGCCCAGTGGAAAGCGCTGCCCCAACCCGTAGTCTTCATAATGCAGCCTGGCTGCGGTCATTTCCTCTGCCCTCATGCGACAATTCAAGGTTTTACAGTCAGTCGCGCCCGTTCTATTGAAAAAATGGTGTCTGCCTGCACAGACTGCATCTTATGCCCCGGAATCAAGGGAGGGTCCATGGCCGGCTGGGTTGATCAGACAGGCTTTCTTGCCGCATTGGAGGCTGACGCGCGACAGGCGTTGGAGGCATTGAAGCCGGTGCATGTGCCGAGCCGGACCACGCTGTTCCGCCCTGGTGACGAGGCCCAGTCCTTCGTCGTCCTGCTTTCGGGCCGCATCGGCGTCTATTTGACCGGGCGCAATGGCCGGGAGCTTCTGCTTTATTCGGTGACGCCGGGGGAGACCTGCGTCCAGACCACGCTCGGCGTGCTTGGCGGTGCGCCCTATAGTGGCGAAGCGGTGACCGAAAGCGATGTGGTGGCCGTCATGGTGCCGCCTGCCATCTTCGAGCGGCTGATGGCCAGTTCACCGGCCTTTCGCAGCTTTGTCTTCAAGGCCTTTGCCGACCGTCTGAATGATCTGATGTTCGTGCTCGAACAGGTGGCCTTCGTGAAGGTGGAGGAGCGGCTTGCCCATGCGCTGCTGGAGCGGATGGACGGGGAGGGGATCGTGGAACTCACCCATCAGGAACTCTCGGTGATAATCGGGACCGCCCGCGAGGTCGTTTCCCGTCGGCTGGAGGCTCTGGCTTCCAAAGGGCTGATCGAGAATGAACGCGGCCATATCCGGCTGTTGCAAATCGATCAGCTCAGACTTATGGCGGCGAGCCGGTAGATTCTGCCCAAGCCTGTGACTTAGTCACGGAAGGATGGTGTCACCGGCGCTATTGTTGGTCATGCTCAATCCTGAGCCGTGAGGGAGATAAGCCATGTTTGCCAAGAATGTCGGGTCTGTTGACCGCCTGTTGCGTATTGTTGCCGGTCTGGTTCTGCTGTCGCTGTTCTTCATCTATCCGGACGCCTCGTGGCGCTATTTTGCCCTGATCGGCATCGTGCCTCTGGCGACTGGATTGCTGTCGACCTGCCCGCTTTATTCGATCATCGGCATCAATACATGCCCTGCGAAGAAGGCGTGACTGGATTACCAGCCCTGATATGGGGTCGGCGGGTGCCGGCCCTTTTCCCGTTTCCATTGCCGGATGAAGACATATGACTGTGATTGACCCCACCCGTTCCGAAGCTGCCGCGCAAGACGATGCGGGCTTGCATCACCTGCCGCTCCCGCTTTTCGCCGTGCCCATGGGGGTTGGCGGGTTGGGTATGGCCTGGCGCGAGGCTGCGGTTGTTCTCGGTGCGCCGGCTCTCGTCGGTGAGGTGCTGATGGCGCTTGCCGCTGTGTTCTGGCTGTTGATCACGGCGGCCCATCTCTGGCGCCTTTTCCGCCATCCGGATGCGTTTGCCGGCGACCTTTCCCATCCGATCCGGGGCGCCTTTGCCGGCGCGATCTCGATTGGCCTGATGATTGTTGCCGGAGGGCTTGTTCCCTATTCGGTCGAGATGGCGTCGACGATCTGGCTTCTTGCCGTGCTGCTGCATCTGGCGATCGGGGTGTTCATCGTGCGCAGCCTGCTGCTCAGTCCGCGCGAGGCGGCGACCCTGACGCCGCCGCTGCTGATCCCGCTGGTCGGCAATATCCTTGCGCCGGTTGTCGGAGCAAAGCTGGGTTTCATGACGCTGTCGTGGATGCTGTTCGGTCTTGGCGGCTTGCTCTGGATACTCGTCCAGCCGCTGATTCTTTACCGGATTGCGACAGGACCGATGTTGCCGCAGCGCATGTGGCCGACTCTGGTCATCCTGCTCGCCCCGCCTGCGGTCGGAAGCCTGGCTCTCTCGTTGCTGACTGAAGGCTTCGGGCCGGGGCCTCTTGCAATCTACGGATTCGCGGTTTTGATGGCTGCGGTGCTTTTGAGCCTCATTCCGCAGTTTCGCAGTGTGCCCTTTGCCATGTCCTGGTGGGGCTACACTTTTCCGGCGGCAGCCTTCACTGCCGTGACACTCAAGTTTGCCCATGCGTATCCCTTTGCGGGAGAGGGGCTTTTGCTCTGGGCGCTTCTGATCGGTGTAACCGGGGTGATCCTGATGGTGCTGGTCGCGACATTGAAGGCCTTGTTCGCCGGTCATCTTTTCCGACCGGAATGACATGACAAGAGAAAGGCCGCGTCTGCCTGGGGCAGCGCGGCCTTTTCGTCCATCTTCGATCGTCGATGATCAGGTGTTGAAGCGGAAGTGGATGACGTCGCCGTCGTTGACCACATATTCCTTGCCTTCGTCACGGCCCTTGCCGGCTTCCTTGGCGCCGACTTCGCCCTTGTAGGCAATATAGTCGTCATAGGCGATGGTGAAGGCGCGGATGAAGCCGCGTTCGAAATCGGTGTGGATCACGCCGGCAGCCTGCGGGGCCTTGGTGCCACGCACGATGGTCCAGGCGCGGGTCTCCTTGGGGCCGACGGTGAAATAGGTGATGAGATCCAGCAGGTGGTAGCCGGCACGGATCAGGCGGTCGAGGCCGGCCTCGTCAAGGCCAAGGGCCGAGAGGAATTCGGTTGCTTCCTCTTCCGGCAGCTGGGCGACTTCAGCTTCGATTGCAGCCGAGATGACGACACATTCGGCACCCTGGGCCTTGGCCATCTCCACCACGGCTTCGGTGTGCTTGTTGCCGGTCGCGGCGTCACCCTCGGCGACGTTGCAGACGTAGAGGACCGGATGCGATGTCAGGAGGTTCAGCTGCTTGAGGATGACGATTTCGTCAGCCGACATTGTCTTCAGCAGCAGGCGGGCGGGCTTGCCGTCCTGCAGAAGCTTGACCACCGCCTCCATGACCGGAAGCTGGGCGCTGGCTTCCTTGTCCTTGCCGGTGGCGCGCTTGCGGGTCTGCTCGAGGCGGCGCTCCAGGCTTTCGAGGTCGGCGAGCATCAGCTCGGTCTCGATCGTGTCGGCGTCGCCCACCGGGTCGATACGGCCTTCGACATGGGTGATGTCGGTGTCTTCGAAACAGCGCAGGACGTGGACTATGGCGTCGACTTCGCGGATATTGGCAAGGAACTTGTTGCCGAGGCCTTCGCCCTTGGAGGCACCGCGCACGAGGCCGGCAATGTCGACGAAGGAGATGCGGGTCGGGATGATTTCCTTCGAGCCGGCGATATCGGCCAGCTTCTTCATGCGTGGATCGGGAACGGCCACTTCACCGGTGTTCGGCTCGATGGTGCAGAAGGGATAGTTCGCAGCCTGCGCTGCTGCCGTCTTCGTCAGAGCATTGAAGAGGGTGGACTTGCCGACATTCGGCAGGCCAACAATACCGCATTTAAAGCCCATGGGTTCTTTCCGTCAGATCAAGGAGATGTTTGCCATGCCTATGGGGGAAGGGGGCGCCGGGGTCAAGGGTTGGCGCGCAGAAGGCAGGCCGCAGACGGGGAAGATTGGCGGGTGTAGTCCCACTGCGATGACTTGAGGCATTTCAAAAAATGGTCTTCCATCCTATATGAACGATTAAATCCTCCTGAAGTCTGTCGTGTCGAACGGGAAGGCCTGATGCCTGACAGAGACGTTGCCCTGAAGCCCAAGACCGTGGTGAAGCCAAAGGTGGAAAAGCCACGGCTCTACAAGGTTCTGCTTCACAATGATGACTATACGCCCCGCGAATTCGTCACGCTGGTCCTGAAGGTCGTGTTCCGGATGAGCGAGGAAACGAGCTACCGGGTCATGATGACTGCACACAAGTTCGGTTCTGCCGTTGTTGTCGTCTGTACGCGCGATATTGCCGAGACCAAGGTGAAGGAAGCCATGGACCTCGCCAAGGATGCGGGCATGCCGCTGTTGTTCACGGCGGAACCGGAGGAGTGAGGGCTTCAGCGGCGTTGAGATATTCTTAGCGCCTCTCGATCATGCTGGCGGCGATCTGGAGAGAAGCATGCCGCTGGAAACTGCTACCTGGCATTATCTTGTTGCCGCCATTGTCCTCGCCTTCATCGGCGTTGTGGCGCATGTCGTGCGCGCGGTGTTCAATGTCTACCCGGATCGCCTGTCTGATCGACCGCTCATGGATCTGATGGTGAGCGATGACTATAGCTGGAGCGACCGGCTGTTTGGCACGGAATATGACGATTTTGGCTATTATCGTCTCGACAGCCTGAAAAACCTGCGGCTGTCCTGCCTGTTTTCTGTGGCCGGAGGGCTGGCTGTGATGCTGTTTGCACCGGGCGCTTCGATCGTGATTGCTCAATTGATCGACCAGAGCCTTGCAGCGCTGGTTGACCTGTGGGCCTATCGGCTTGAAACCTATGAGTGGTGGTAGCGCGGATTGCTGACTAGGCTGAACAGCTGCCTCAATCGTCCTTCTTGCCGAACATCTTCTTCAGCATCTCGGCCATGGGGCCGGTTTCCGGAAGCTTCTTCGGCTGGGCGGTATTGCGTGCCTGGTGGATGTGCGACTGGCCGGTCTTTGGCGGTTTCGGCGCCTTGGTCGGCTTTTCGTCTTCAGCCTTGCTGCCAGTCGCAAGGGCCAGCTTGTTGAGGAGCTGGGAGTCTTCGGCCCTCACCAGCATGTCGGCATTGTCGGCCAAGGCTTCCAGCAGGGGATCGAGCCATGCGGCATCGCCCTTGGCGAAATCGCCGAGCACATGGCCCTGGACGCGGTTCTTGTCGCCGGGATGACCGATGCCGAGGCGGAGCCTGCGATAGTTCTGGCCGCAATGGGCGTCCAGGGATTTTATGCCGTTATGACCGCCGTGGCCGCCGCCAGTCTTGATTCGGGCCTTGCCGGGCAGGAGGTCCAGTTCATCATAGATGGCGATGATCGCTTCGGGTCCAAGCTTGTAGAAGCGCATGGCCTCGCCGACGGATTCGCCCGACAGATTCATATAGGTCTGCGGCTTGATCAGCAGTACCTTTTCGCCGGCGATTGTGCCGTCGGCAATTTCACCCTTGAACTTCTTCGACCACGGCGAAAAGGAATGCCGCCGGTGAATGGCATCAAGTGCCATGAAGCCGATATTGTGGCGGTTCTTCGCATACTGGTTGCCCGGATTGCCCAGGCCGGCAAGAATAATCATGGCGCGTCCGTCTGTCGTCTGCGCCCTCACCACCTTGAAATGCAGTCGATGTCAAGGGTTGGTGGCGAGTTCCTGAAGTTTGACCTCACCGAGGCCATAGGCTTCCAGGATCCTTGCTTGAGTTCCGTCTGCGATCAACTGGTCCAGAGCCGCATGCATCCTTGCGAGAAGATCTGGCGGGAAATCCTTGTTGCAGGCGATTGAGAAGGTCTGCTCGGTGAACACGAACTTCACCTCGATCTGTTCGCCTTCCTTCACCAGTGCGACGTAATGCTGTTCATCGATCGGCATCAGATCGATCCGGCCGGTTTCGAGCTTCTTCAGGGTCAGTTTCAGGTCAGTGGCGAGATCGATCTTCTCGAAGCCGGCATTCTCAAGCAGGGTCTGGGTGTAGTCGTCGCGCTGAGTGCCGACGACATAGTTTTTTGCTTCTTCGACGGACTTGACGTCAATGCCGCCGCCCTTCCGCCCGATCATGAAGTTGCGTCCAACGGCCAGCGGTTCGATCCAGGTAAAGCGATCTTCACGTTCGGGGATATGGGCGGTGGTGAAGACGCAGTGCATCGCAGTGGATTCCGCCAAAGCGATAGCGCGGGCCCAGGGCATCATTTCGATGGTATGGGGCAGGTCCGCGATCTCCATCATGCGGACAACCTGTTCGTAGCCAGCGCCCTTGATCTCGTTGCCCTCCCGGAAATTGTAGGGAGGATAGTCCTCGGTGGTGAATCGAATGGTTTCCTGTGCAGCGGCCGGAATGGCGGTAAGTGACAGGAGAAATGCAATCCACTTCATGCTGTATCCCTTTCTGCGACAGTGTCTCGATGACTTCACTTTTCAGTCTTTCATCATTCATGCAAAGTCGGGGCAGGCGCCCGGTGTCAGGCGACGGATCTTTGTCGTGGTTCGGGCTTTGCCCTCTGCTCGGCAATCAGGGTGGCGACTGACTGCGGGCGGGCGAATAGATAGCCTTGCCCGTTGTCCACGCCGAAGCTCTTCAGCAAAGCCCATTGCTCTTCCGTCTCGATGCCTTCGGCCACCACTGTGCAGGCCATCTTGTGGGAAATGGCGGTGATCCCTTCGACCAACATGCGGCTTTTTTCGTTGAGTTCGGTTTCGTCGTCGCACATGGCGCGGACGAAAGACTGATCGATTTTCACGATGTCGACGGGGAAACGGTTGAGATAGCTCAAGGAGGAGTAGCCAGTGCCGAAGTCGTCGAGCGCGATCCGGTAGCCATGCCGGTTGAAACTGTCGAGTATGGTGCGGATCTGCGGATTGTCATGCAGCAGCGTGGCTTCGGTGATCTCGATGACGATCCGGCCTGGCGCTATCCCGTAGCGATTTGTCATGGCCGTGAGTTTCATCGGCAGGGCCGGTTCGAACTGCAAAGGCGACAAGTTGATGGCGAGATAGGTATCACTATTGCCGCTCGCTTCCGACAGGCGCACGAAATTCTCCAGCGCCTTTTCCAGCATGCGCGTGCCGACACGGTCGATTGCGCCGGTTTCCTCGGCAATGCTGATCAGTCTGCCGGGGGGGATAACCCCGCGTTCCGGGTGCAGCAGTCTCAGGAGTGCCTCGTATCCGACGATCCGGCCCGTCTTCATCTGAATGATCGGCTGGAAATAGGCATCGAACCAGTCATTGCTCAGGCCAAGCTCGATGTCGTGTTCGATGGCAGCGCGCTCGCGCGTGCCATCTTCAAAGGAGGGATGATAGACCTGCGCGCCGTTTTTGCCATCCCGCTTCTTGCGATACATGGCCATATCCGATTTCTGCAGGAGTTCGGCGGCGCTCGTGGCGTGCTCCGGATAGAGTGCGATGCCGATGCTGGCACTCAAGCGGACGGTTGCGCCACGCACGCTCATTGGCTCGACAAAGAAGCTGCAGATCGTTTCGCCGAGTTCTACTGCAGCCTTTTCTGCAGCGCCGCGATCGGCTGTCCGCAGGATGATGGCAAATTCGTCGCCACCCAGTCGCGCCGCAGTCATGTCTGGTGTCAGGTGTGGACGCAAATGCTCGACGAAACGGCATAGAACGGCGTCGCCAATCTCGTGGCCGAGATTGTCATTGATCCACTTGAAGCGATCAAGGTCGATGAAGAGGCATGCGAGCTCGCCATCGCTTGCGTCGGCGGTGCGGATCTGGGTGTCCAGGGCGCTTTCGAATCCCTGACGGTTCATCAAGCCAGTCAGATGGTCAGTGATGGCCTGGCGGAGGTTGCGCTCTTCCGACCGTTTCAGGGCCGTGACATCCGTCATAACGCTCAAGGAAAGACCATTCTTCCCCGTGTATTCCAGCTTGCCCGCCTCAGCGATGAGAATGTCCATAATCTCGCCGTCGGCGCACACGAAGCGCGTCGTGAGTTCCACAACGCCGAGGGTGTTACGGGCAAGTTTTTGATCGAGATAGGCGCTGCGGGATTCGTCCGGGACGAGATCTGAGAACCGTCTGCCAATGACGTCGGAGCGGGCATAACCGGTTGCAACAAGCCAGTAGTCGCTCACGCCGGTAATCTGATCCTCATCATCCAGCGAAAACAGCATGGCTGGCGTCAGGTTGTAGATGTCCGTGGCGCGGCGATGGGCGTGTTTCAGCTCTCGTTCTTCTTTTTCCAGCTGGCTCTGCATGGCGTTGAAGCTGCGGGCGAGGCGGCCAATCTCATCATTGGATTCCCAGTCGACATGGTGGCGGGAGCCGAGACGGCGCGTAGCTTCGATGGCTCCCGTGAGGCGCAGCAGCGGCTTGATGACCATGAGACGGTTGCCGATGACTGCGGCGGCGACCAAACCGATCACGGCCATGGCGAAGATACCGGTGAGTATGGCCTCGGAACGGCGCAGCGAGGACAGAAGGTCTATCGGCTTGTAATGGATGGTGATCTTGCCGACCTGCTTGGGTCCATCGAGCGCTTCATAGATGATGTCCCGGGTCAGCGTTTCGATCCGGCCACCCGGCCATTTATGTTGCGGCGGCATGGAGACCTGAATACCGCCGGATGCGTCTGCGACCTGAACGCGCTCCACCTTGTCGCTCGATACGATTGTCGCAGAAATCTGTTCGACGCTTTCGCGGTCGAAATCCCAAAGGGGTTTGGCAAGAGCCTGAGCATTGGCAGCAAGCAGGACGTCAAGATTCTGTTGCAGTTCGCGCGATGCGCTCTCGCTGGCCAGATACAGGAACAGTCCGAAGAGCGGCACCACCAGAATGAATATCGTGGTGGCGACAATCGACAGAAACCTGCCTTCGACGGAACGCGTCATTGCACAACCACATCATTCGAAGGTGCACGAATGGCCTTGATCACGAGCTAACCCCATTGTTTACAGGGGAGGTTTTCATGAAAGTCTTAAAGCTAGCTAAAATAGAAAGGTGAGAATCGACAGGTTCCTGCAATTAAGGATTGCCCAAGAACGATAAATGCCCGCCACGACGGTGCGTGGCGGGCATTTCACATTTGCCGGATTGGCGGGTCAGCGCTTACTCAGCGCTCGTCTCTTCGTCAGAAACGCCGCCCGCCGGGGCAACGATTGTGGCAATCGTGAAGTCGCGGTCGGTGATGACCGGGGTCACGCCTGCAGGCAGCTTCACATGCGAGATGTGGAGGCTGGCGCCGATCTTGTGGCCAGCGAGGTCGACGGTGATGAATTCCGGAATATCGCTTGCCGGGCAGTAAAGCTCGACTTCGTGACGGACGATGTTCAGTACGCCACCGATCTTGATGCCGGACTTTTCTTCGTTGATGAAGTGAACCGGAACCTGGACGGATACCTTGCTGTCAGCCGATACGCGCAGGAAGTCGACATGCATGGTGAAGTCGCGCACGCGGTCCAGCTGGTAGTCCTTCGGCAGGACATTGTACTTCTCGCCGTTGACATCGATTACGGCAATCGTCGTCATGAAGCCGCCAGCGTGGATGCGCTTGGTCACTTCATTGGTGTCGAGGGCGATCGAAATGGGGGCCTGCTTGTCACCGTAGATGACAGCCGGGATCTGACCGTTGCGGCGAAGTTCACGGGAGGACCCCTTACCAACCCGTTCGCGTGCTACGGCCTTGAGCTCGTAAGATGCATGGCTCATGGCTTTTCCTTTCAATGTTGTCTGGAGAGCCTTGCCGACGCCTTTTGCGTGGTATGGCAAGACCGGAAGTCCAAAGGACTCCGTCCGCGTTGCCTCCAAGGGTGTCTACACGGACCGGCGGCCTATACGTCATCAGGCCCGCAATGGCAAGGGTTCCAACAGATTTCGTGGCTGTATCGAACCAATACGATAGTCAGATTGGTAACCAAGTCGCAAAAGCATTTGGAAATTGAACTTTGTTAAGTTGATGCTTGAAGAACGAAACGAATGGTGTGATTTCATGATGGAAGTGCTGACCTGTATCGCCCTTGAACACGATCCAGTGTCGCTGATCTTTGCCGTCTTGATCTGTGTGTCGGGTTCGCTTCTCACCATGCGGCTGTTCGCCAGGGTCCGTGCGACGCGCAGCACGGCGCGCTGGAGCTGGCTGGCGCTTGCCAGCGTTGTGGGTGGCGCATCGATCTGGACGACGCATTTCGTGGCCATGATGGGCTATGATGCCGGTGTTGCGACCGGGTATGATCCCAAGCTCACGCTTCTCTCGTTGATCCTTGCGATGTCGGTCACCGCAATCGGCTTCGCAATCTCAGCCTCTGCTGGTCAGAGCGGGCTGGTTGAGGCCGGTGGCGTTGTGGTCGGTCTCGGTGTCGCGTCCATGCATTATATCGGCATGGCAGGCTATCAGGTACAGGGGCAGATCGTCTGGAACAGCTCCTACGTCCTGGCTTCGCTGGTGCTTGCGGCCGTGTTCGGCGCTCTGGCCACAAACCGGGTCGTTCGACCGGTCACCCGCTTCTGTAAATATGGCGGCGGCGTCGCTCTCATCCTCGCAATCGTCTCGACGCATTTCGTCGGCATGACAGGCGTGACCGTCGCCCCCGACATGACCGGTGCGATGCCGGCGGATATGCTGAATGAAGGCATGCTCACGCTGGTTGCGGTAATCGTTGCGCTGCTGATCCTTGCGCTCGGTGCCACCACCTACATGATCGATCTGCAGGCGACCAAGGCGTCCGTCGAGCGCTATCGCCACCTGTCCCTGCACGATGCACTGACCGGTATTCCGAACCGCGCCGCCTTTATTCAGCATCTTGGCGACCTCATCAATGCACCGGCCGGAACCAAGGACAGGCTATACGTCTTCTCTTTCGATCTCGACCGCTTCAAGGAGATCAACGATGTGCATGGGCATGCAGCCGGCGATCATGTGCTGCGGGTGGTGGCGGAGCGGCTGACCGCGTCATTGCAGCCCGGCGAGTTTGTCGCGCGGATTGGCGGCGACGAATTTGTTGCCGTTTCCAGTTCACTCATCACGGAGCATGCCGCCGAGCTTCGAGCTGCGGCGTTGATCGAGGCCGTCAATCGCCCCATTTCGTCGAATGGACAGACCTATCATGTGGGGACCAGTATCGGGATTGCCGTCTATCCGACCGGCGCAACCTCTGTCGATGACCTTCTGGTGCAGGCGGATGTGGCGATGTATCGGGCAAAGAGCACGGGCGCGAACATGGCCTGCTTCTACGACATCTCGATGGACGCGGCGTCGCGAGAGCGCAATGCGCTCGCCATCGACATGCGAGCGGGCTTCCTGCGCAACGAATTCGAGCTCTTTTTCCAGCGGCAGAACAGCACGCGGACCGGTGCGGTCATCGGCTTTGAGGTGCTGATACGTTGGCGTCATCCCGTGCGCGGTCTTGTCCCCCCTTCAGAGTTCATCCCGATTGCGGAGCGGACAGGCTTTATTCTGGAACTGGGTGACTGGGTCCTGCAGAAGGCCTGCGAAGAGGCGGTGAAGTGGAAGCGGCCGTTCAAGATCGCCGTCAATGTTGCCCCCAAACAATTGGCCAATGTCAGCCTGCCGGCACGCGTGGCGGAGGTTCTGGAGCAGACCGGCCTGCCTGCCGAGCGACTGGAGCTTGAGATCACCGAGTCCGGCATTATCGGCGACCAGCAGCATGCCTTGCAACTGATCCGGCAATTGAAGGCGCTGGGTGTCAAGATCGCCATGGATGATTATGGCACCGGCTATTCGTCGCTTTCGACGCTGCAGCTGTTCCCATTCGACAAGATCAAGATCGATCGCGGCTTCATCGATGGGGTGGTCAGCAACCGTCAATCGGCGGCGATTGTGCGATCCACGCTGATCCTCGCCAGCAGTCTCGATATTCCTGTCCTTGCCGAAGGTGTCGAGAACGAGGAGCATCTGGAGTTCCTGCGCTCGGAAGGTTGTGAGGAGGTGCAGGGATATCTCTATGGAAAACCGCAGCCGATTTCCGAACTGGCAGAGCTTGTAAACGGTTCGGATCTTGTTGGTGCCCCGGAGCAGCCTGGCGAAGGTCCCGAGGCTCCAGCCGATCAACGGGCGGCCTGAGATATTCCTGACCAAACTGTCTCAGATCTGCGTCACTTCCTGCTGCCAACATCGCGCCGGTGATCCACATCAAGCATGATGCATCTCAATGTGATAGCTTGATGATGGTAGAAGGCTTTGGGAGGAGCTTATGGGTCAGGAGATGCGTCATTCCGATGTTGTCTATTCGACAGCATCGCAGTCGTCTGCAGTGATTGCCTCACCAGTTGCTGCCTCCTGGCGACGATGCCTTGAGCTTTATCGGCTGGAGCCCGAGCAGACCGCGAAACCCCTCGTTGTTGACGAACTGGACTACCGCGCTGCCTTTGAGCGAGTGGAAAAACTCATCGGCTTTTGCACCGAGGAGGTCGATCGCCTGTTTCAACTGGTCGGGAGATCAGGTTGCTGCATCGTGCTTGCCGACAGCAACGGTATCGTTGTCGACCGTCGCAGCACAGCTGGAGACGAGAACGAATTTCGCGCGCTGGGGCTATGGCCGCAAAATGTCTGGAGCGAGGCGAGCGTCGGAACCAACGGCATTGGCACGGCGCTTGCCGATGAACGTTCTGTCGTCATCCATCGTGATCAACATTTCATGAGTGCGAACACGGGACTTTCCTGTGTGACCGCACCGATCCGCGATCAGTTCGGACGTGTTGCGGCTGCGCTTGACGTGTCGACCTGCCGGAATGACGTCAATGAAATGACGCTTTCCGTTCTTGCTCAGGCTGTTCGTGAGGCGGCTGTCCGGGTCGAGACGAATTTCTTCAGACAGGCCTTCCTTGGCGCGCGCATTGTCATGGTCCCTCAGGCCAATTCGATGGCCGCGCTTCTGGCGGTTGACGGCGATGATCTGATCCTTGGGGCAACGAGGGCGGCTCGACTTGCCCTCAAACTGGATGACCAGATGATCGCCAAGGGCATTCCCGCTGCCGATGCACTGCGTGAGGAACGTGGCGGTGGCCGCGACCTTGATGATGCCGAGCGCGCCGCTCTTCGCCGCGCCCTGACGCGTGCGCAAGGCAATGTGACGCTTGCTGCCCAGATCCTTGGCGTCAGCCGTGCGACGTTGCATCGCAAGCTCAAGCGCTTTCAGCTGCAATAGGGGCGATAAGCTGTCGCAAAGCTGCGACAGAATGCGCTCCAGCACGGTTTTGCCCGTCTTCTTTTTCAGCCGCATGCCGGCAATCATTCTCTCACCGGCCCGAGGAGGGGCCTGACCAAGAGGAGGATTGCAACATGAATATTCAAGTTCAGACCATCGCGGCTTCGCCGTTCAAGTTGAGATACGGCAATTTCATCGGCGGGGAATTCCGCGAGCCGGTCAATGGCCGCTATTTCGAGAACACCACGCCGGTCACCGGTGGCAAGCTTTGCGAGATCGCCCGTTCGGATGAAGCCGACGTCAAACTGGCGCTCGATGCGGCCCATGCCGCCAAGGACAAATGGGGCCGTACCTCGACCACCGAGCGCGCCAATATCCTGAACCGGATTGCGGACCGCATGGAGGCCAATCTCGAGCTTCTGGCGCGGGCCGAGACCTGGGACAATGGCAAGCCGCTGCGCGAGACCATGGCGGCCGACATTCCGCTTGCCATCGACCACTTTCGCTATTTCGCCGCCTGCGTCCGCTCCCAGGAAGGCACGATCGGCGAAGTCGACCATGACACGATCGCCTATCATTTCCATGAGCCGCTCGGTGTGGTCGGCCAGATCATTCCGTGGAACTTCCCGATCCTGATGGCCGCCTGGAAGGTGGCGCCGGCGCTGGCAGCCGGCAATTGCGTCGTGCTGAAGCCTGCCGAGCAGACGCCGGCCTCGATCCTCGTGCTCGCCGAACTGATCGCCGATCTGCTTCCGCCGGGTGTGCTCAACATCGTCAACGGCTTTGGTCTCGAAGCCGGCAAGCCGCTCGCGACCAGCCCGCGCATTGCCAAGATCGCCTTTACCGGCGAGACCTCGACCGGCCGTCTGATCATGCAGTACGCTTCGCAGAACCTGATCCCGGTGACGCTGGAGCTCGGTGGCAAGTCGCCGAACATCTTCTTCGAGGACGTCATGCGCGAGGATGACGACTATCTCGACAAGGCGCTCGAAGGCTTTGCGATGTTCGCGCTCAACCAGGGCGAGGTCTGTACCTGCCCGAGCCGCGCGCTGGTGCATGAGAAGATCTATGACCGCTTCATGGAAAAGGCGATCAAGCGCGTCGAGGCCGTCATCCAGGGCGATCCGCTCGCCATGTCGACGATGATCGGTGCGCAGGCCTCTTCCGAACAGCTGGAAAAAATCCTGTCCTATATCGACATCGGCAACCAGGAAGGTGCCGAGGTTCTGACCGGCGGTTATCGCAACCAGCTGCCGGGTGAGCTTTCGGGCGGTTACTACGTGAAGCCGACCGTGTTCCGTGGCCACAACAAGATGCGCATCTTCCAGGAAGAGATCTTCGGACCCGTCGTCTCGGTCACGACCTTCAAGGACGAGGCGGAAGCGCTGGAAATCGCCAATGACACGCTTTACGGCCTCGGTGCCGGTGTCTGGAGCCGCGATGCCAATACCTGCTACCACTTCGGCCGCAACATCCAGGCCGGTCGCGTCTGGACCAATTGCTACCACGCCTATCCGGCGCATGCGGCCTTCGGCGGCTACAAGCAGTCCGGTATCGGTCGCGAGACGCACAAGATGATGCTCGATCACTACCAGCAGACCAAGAACATGCTGGTCTCCTACAGCCCGAAGGCGCTCGGGTTCTTCTGAGGCCCTCCAGGGGCGGTGTCCGCCAATACCGCCCCCGATACCCCCCTCTTCCTGCTCTCGACCAGGGGGAGGGGTTCTTTCGTTCTGATATCAGGAGGGCAGATCATGACCAGCGGAGACCAGCCCCGCGTCATTGCGACCGAAGCGGCACTCGAATTTCTCGCCGAGATCTGCCGGGATCATCCCGACATCCTGTTCCACCAGTCCGGCGGATGCTGTGACGGGTCTTCGCCGATGTGTTATCCAGCGAGTGAATACCGGGTAGGGGAGACGGATGTGAAGCTCGGGGAGATCGGCGGGGTGCCCTTCTATATCAGCGGCAGCCAGTATGCCGTCTGGGCGCATACGCAGCTGATCATCGACGTGGTGCCAGGCAGGGGCGGGATGTTCTCGCTCGACAATGGGCGGGAGCGTCGTTTCCTCACGCGGTCTCGATTGTTTGATGGCGGAGACGCCTGTCCGCTTCCGGGCTGAGGGCCAAACGAAAACCGCCGGCGCAAGGCCGGCGGTGTCCATGACGCTTCGACGCAGCTCTCAGGCGGCGCGCCTTGCCTGATGATGTGCTCCGCCAATGCTGAAATGTCCAACCTGTTCGGTCAGGCCATCGGCTTCGCTGGCAAGCGCAAAGGCTGCGGCCGTCGTCTCTTCCACCATCGCCGCATTCTGCTGGGTCACATGGTCGAGGTCGTTGACCGAGGCATTGATCTCACCAAGGCGCGAGGACTGTTCGCGTGATGCCGACGCAATGGCGCCGATCTGCTCATTGATGGCGGCAATGCTTTCTTCAATCCGATGCAGGCTTTCGCCGGTCTTCAGAACCAGAGCAACACCTCCTTCAACATCGGTGGTCGAGGTGTTGATGAGTTCGCTGATGTCACGGGCTGCAGCGGATGAGCGCTGGGCAAGTTCGCGCACTTCCTGGGCGACGACGGCGAAGCCCTTGCCGGCTTCACCGGCGCGGGCTGCCTCGACGCCGGCATTGAGCGCCAGAAGGTTGGTCTGGAACGCGATCTGGTCGATCACATCGATGATCTGGCGGATCTTCGACGAAGAGCCTTCGATGCGTTCCATGGCTACGATCGCCTCGTTGACGACGCCCGAGGATTCCTTGGCGCCCGTCAGGGCATTGGCGGCGACAGAAACGGCGGTTTCGCAGCGGCGCAGGGCGTCGTTGACGGAACCTGTCATTTCGCCAAGTGCTGCAGCCGCTTCCTCAAGCGAAGCAGCCTGCCGCTCGGTGCGGTGTGCCAGATTTTCCGAGGCACTCTTCAGGTTGGCCGAGCCGCCACGAATGGTATCGGCGCTTGCCGTGATCGAACGGATCGTCTCTTCGAGCCTTTCAACCGAGTGATTGAAGTCCAGGCGAAGGTGATCGAGCGAGGGCACGAAAGGCTGCTCAATGCGCAGGTTCAGCTTTCCAGCGGAGAGGTTCTGCAGGCCTGTTGCCAGAGCCGAGACGGCTGCCTCGAGTTCCTGGGCGCTGCGTGCCTTTTCCGCATCACGCTGGCGGCGCTCGCTGTCCATCTGCTGGTCACGCGCTTCTGCTTCGGCTTCAATGCGCTCCTTTTCGACCGCGCTCTGGCGGAAGGATTCGAGAGCACGGGCCATCAGGCCGACTTCGTCACCGCGATTGGCGGCGGTGATGTCGATCCCCTTGTCACCTTCGTTGAGGCGGTTCATCAGGGCGGCCAATTCGCCGATCGGGCGTGTCAGGCGCGACGAAATGGCCATGCCCAGACCACCCATCACGGTCAGAACGGCAAGTGTTGCGAAGAAGGCAAAACGTGCCAGTTCGTTGGCCGACGCCAGGATCGCGTTTTCGTCCTGGCCGATCACGAGCAGGTTCTTCTGACCAAAGAGATCGACCGGCAGGTAGGCGTAAAAGAGGTCGCGTTCGCCAGAGGTCGCAGAAGCGGTGCCGCTGGCGCCGGCAGCAGCCGATTTGGCCAGTGTATCCGGGATTGGCGCCGAGGGACCGGCCGACATCGTGCCGCCGCGCAGTGCCCCGCTGTCGCTGAGCAGGAATGCATCATCAATCGTTACACCGAGGCCATCGGGTGCGAGTGCTGCCGAGAGCTTGCTGGCACCGATCCGCATGATGACAACACCCTTCTTGACCACTTCACCCCAGACCGGGACAGCCAGCGGGCGGGCAATGAGCGCGGAAACGGCATCGCCTTCGGCATTGAACTCCACGAAGCCGGAGCTGTGGGTCTGATCCAGTGGTCCTTCATTGGCGACATCGTAGATCGCCTTCAGGGTCGCGTTTGCCGGATCGGCCACGTTGGTGAGGAATTCCTGGCCTTTGGTGACGCTGTAGAGGACTGTGCCATCAAGGCCGATCAGGTAGATGTCGCTCACATTGGCATTCCGACGTGCGCTTGTCAGTGTGCCGTGAATGCTTTCATGCCGAACGCCGTAGAGAAGCTTCAAGCCAGAACCGTCAAATGCGGCCCGTTCCTCAAGGCTTTTTGAAGGATCCTGGAAAGCTTCCCGGATCTTTGCTTCTTCGATCTTGATGACCGAAGCCACATTTCCGGCTGCTTCTGCAATCGCCGTGTTCTGGGCGAGGTCGGCGATGGTCTGATCGATCCGCTCGTTGTACGAGCCCAGCGCCTTTGCCTGGTTTGCGGCTACTGTTTCGAGGCGGAGCTTGCTTGCCTCGATAAGCCCGCTCTTACCTATCTGGTAACTCAGGATTCCGACTGAAAGACATGAAACGAGTGTCGCACCAACGACCACTGCTGCAAATTTTGCTTTAATCGATGACAGGACCCCAATTCGGGCCGCTGAAATATTCCTAGGTGACATCCCCACCATCCTCCAACCAAAGTTGCAGGAGTCTGATGGGAAATAGCTTACATATCCGTTAAATTGGGTCCTGTGAAAAATGGGGTAGTGTGACTTAGGCCGTGTTTTGCGCAGACCTGTTCGACGACGCGGAGTTTTCCGATTTGTGCGGTCGCATATTCCTGCCAGAAGGCGCTCGAAATCCACATCCTTGACCGCCCTCGGGTCCCTTCCCAGCCAAGGCTGCCCAGCGTTTCTGCCTCGCGCAGTTTTCTGACGAGATGGGTTCGGGACAGGCGGAAGGTTTCGGCGAGTTCGGGGACCGAGCGGAGCTGGGTCAGAAAGCGAGTGCCATCATCCTGTAAGGGTTCTACGCCCGCCATCAGCCAGTCAAGAACGATGCCGCCATTGTTCAGCCATGTGAACAGCGTGAAGGTCTGGGGCGGGTCGCGAATGATGTCCTCCTTCACAAAGCTCTCCACGATGTCGGGATGCAGAAGATTGATAATCTGGCTGTTGGCTTCGAATCGACCGACCCGATCACCGCCATCAAGGCGATCCAGGGTTCTCAGATAGGTTGTCAGCCAGAATTCTATGCCTTCCAGCGTCTGCGGAGAGGGGATGATGGGCCGGTTTCGCCTGTCATGGGATGTTGCAAGCGTTCCGACTCCATAAACGAGCATCTCCTTCACGAAGGAGTCTGCCGTGTTGACGCTGGCGATCTGATGTTGTCGGACCTGTTCAAGGAAACGCGCCATCACAATTACTGGCTCTTTTGTGCCGGACGCCGCTGAGCGAAAATAGAGTGCCATGGCCAAATGGCCCATCAGCCAGCGCTGCTGGGTGGCAAAAACCGATGCCAAGCGGGGCGAGCGCTCGTATACCTCGATGAACGTGCGCGCCTGCTCGCACAATGCGTCCCGCAGGCCGGGGTGATGGATCAGCTGATCGAAATTCAGTGGCATGACACTGATGATTTTTATGAACGGGGTTGTCGAAGACGGGGGCGGGCCGGTGCGAAGACGAGAGGATGTTTCTCGCGTCTTCGCCCCCAGCTCTACATCTGCATATCTACAAAATGAAAGCTACGGATCTGCTAACGGCGCGTGATCCTGATTTGGCGTCCTTTGGTCATGGTCCGACGATCGGCGCCAAGTTTCCGGAAAGGTAGACACACGAAAAAAAAGGGTGCGGCGCAAGTACCATACCCCCAAAGGATCGCCATCCGTGCGCTCGAAACGCTTGGCTTAGTCGAACAGGCTGGAAACGGATTCCTCGGCGCTCGTGCGGTTGATTGCTTCCCCCAGCAGGTTGGCCGTCGTGACCACACGAATATTGGGGGCAGACTGCACAGCCGTGGTTGGCTGGATGGAGTCAGTGATCACCAGTTCGCGCAGCTTGGACGACGATACTCGTGTCACCGCACCACCGGACAGAACGCCGTGGGTGATATAGGCGGTCACGCTTGTTGCGCCATTTTTCAGAAGGGCCTCTGCCGCGTTGCAGAGCGTGCCACCGGAATCGACAATGTCATCGATCAGGATGCAGTCCTTGCCGGCCACTTCACCGATGACGTTCATAACCTCGGATTCGCCAGCGCGTTCGCGACGCTTGTCAACGATGGCCAATTGACAGTCGAGGCGCTTGGCCAGAGAGCGGGCGCGAACCACGCCGCCGACGTCCGGTGAAACGACCATGACATTGTTCAAGTCGTAGCGTTCCTTCACGTCGCGGGCGAGAAGGGGGATCGCATAGAGATTATCGGTCGGAATGTCGAAGAAGCCCTGGATCTGTCCTGCATGCAGGTCCAGTGTCAGAACTCGGTCGGCGCCTGCCTCGGTAATCAGGTTCGCCACCAGCTTGGCCGAGATCGGCGTGCGCGGACCGGGTTTGCGATCCTGGCGGGCATAGCCGAAATAGGGAAGGACTGCGGTGATGCGGCGCGCTGAAGAACGACGGAAAGCGTCGATCATGATCAGCAGTTCCATCAGGTGGTCATTGGCCGGGAAAGCAGTCGATTGGACGACGAATACGTCTTCACCTCGGACATTTTCATGGATTTCCACGAAAATCTCCTGGTCGGCGAACCGCCGGACGCTTGCCTTTCCGAGAGGTACATTGAGATAGTTGCAGATCGCTTCGGCCAGTTGCCGGTTCGAATTGCCTGCGAAAACCTTCATCTTGGCCCGCCTGTCCATGCTGAGATGGGCGCTTTTTAGCGCCCTTGCCCCTGAATGCAAGTGGTTTGGAGAGAATGCAGAGCTTTTTCCGAGATTCCTGTTGCCAAGGTATCAACCTGGTCGGGCATTGCGCCAGTTGACATAGTCATTGATGGAGCGCGCCGCAATCTGCTGCATGACGGATGCCGGTACGGCTGCCCAGGGGTCCTGCGCGTTGGAGGGGAAGGATTCCTGCCCCTGCAGCCGGTGCAAGCGACCACCATTGGCGTCAAGGATGTCCCAGACGTAAACGACATTGACCTTGCCGCCGTCGCCAAAGGCGGAGAAATACCCCTTGAGGATGTGCTCGCTCGAAGGATCACTGGCGCTCTTGATGGTAAGGCCGCGTGCCCGCGCCTCCGAACCCAATTGTCTGGACAGCGGAGTAACTGCCTGTACGGGGGCTCCGATGATTGGGAGGAAACGGATAGACCCTGTCGCCGTTGTGGCAGGTGCCGGGGTTAGTGCTGCGCTTTGCTGGGGGGCCTGCAAGCTTGTCTCGGCTTGTGCCGCCGATTGTGGCTGGGCTGCCTGCGCAGTGCTTTGGGGCATCGGTTGCTGCCAGGATGCGCTGGCTGATTGTGGGGCCGCCGGGTAACTGTCGAGCGGCAGGGATGCCGAGGGGTTGGCTACCCCTTGCTGAAGCGCCGCAGCCTGTGCCTCGAGTGTGTTTTGGGGGGCAAATGCCTGTTGTGGGCTCGAAAGCGGCGCTGACTGCACGGTTCCCGTCGGTGCAGGCATCGTACCCGCTGCACTCATTGCGAGGTTGGTCTGGCTACCATTACCGACATCAACCTGGGGTGTGAGCACTTCGGTGCTGTTACAGGACGCCAGATGTCCCAACAGGAGCATGAGCGTGGCCAAACGCAGAGGATGTTGCATGGATCGACAATCCCTTGCTGGTGCGTGTCTTGCTTATCCCAATAGCAGTTGGATGCTGTCAATTCCCTGAATACTGCCTGTCAGACCTTGCCCTGAACTGGTTTTCAATTGGCTAACGGGTGATCAGATCAAGCGGGTGGCGTGAAAGGGATTGCGGAGCGGTCTCCGTTGTCAGGTAGGTCTGGCCGAGCGTCATGGCTGTTTCGCGGTCGTGATCCATGACGATCATATGCACGAAGAGGGTCATGTTCGGCAAGATCGGCTGCATGTTGCCGGCATGGAACATCTGGCGTTCCATCCAGGAGGGCGCGAAGCGTGCTCCGAGAGAGCAGCCGCAGGCATTGAAGCGATAGCGTGTCAGACCTCGATCATCTAAGGCCTTTGCATGGGTATCGAATACATCGCCAAAGGTGCTGCCGGGTTTCAGAACCTTTTGAACTGCGGTCAGGGCGTCGTTGCAGGCGGTGTAGAGTTCCCGATGGCGCGGGGTGCTCTCCCCAATCATCACGGTGCGCATCATGGCGGCATGGTAGTGGGCGGAGACGCCCGCCCATTGTAACGTCAGTTGATCCTGGTCCGACAGCGTGCGGCGGCCTGCCTTGTAGCGGCAAAGCATGGCATCAGGACCCGAACCGATGATGAAGGCATTGGCGGGATAATCACCGCCGCCGGCCAGAACCGCTGATTGCATCGCAGCAAGGATTGCTGCCTCATCGGCTCCCGGGCCCATGAGCGGCAGAGCCGCATCCAGTGAATCGTCGGCAAGGTTGGCAGCGCGGCGGACATGGGTAATTTCGGCCGGACTCTTGACGAGGCGCAGGTCGCTTACAAGATCCGATGCGTCCACGAGCTCGCAAAAATTTGTCAATTGATCGTCGATAAGGCGGGCGGCCTTACCGGTCATTCCATGGGTGTCGTATTCGACCCCGACGCGGCTGCCGAGAAGGTCGAGATCGTTCAGCAAATTACGGAGATCCACCGTCGGATCGGCGTTGACGCGGTCAACCCAGATGACAATGTCTTCGATCGTAGAAGTCAGCTTTGCCTGACGCAGATCCGGCGCGCGTGTCAAAAGCGTCATCGTGCCGTCGGCTTTCACGACGAGTGTCTGGAAAAAGCAGTAGCCGAAGGTGTCATAGCCGGTCAGCCAGTACATGCTTTCCTGGGCAAAGAGCAGGATCGCATCCAGCTTCTGCTCGGCCAGTTTCTCCGTGAGCCTGGAAAGTCGGCTTTTGAACTCGTCCGGATGGAAATGCAGGCTCATATCAACGCTCCATGATCGCGATTGCCGAGATCTGCCGACCGTAATCCGGTTCACCGGCATGTGTGGTGCGGCGATAGGAATAGAAGCTGCGGGGATCGGCGTAGGTGCAGATACCAAGATGATCCGCCCTGATCCCGGCCTGCTCAAGGCGGTGAAGCGTCAGCGCCTGAAGATCAAACATGGCGTGACCTTCCCTGATCGAGGGCGAGAAGAAGCGCTCATAGCTAGCGTCTGTTGTGAGAAAGCGTTCGACGAATTCCGGGCCGACTTCATAGCTGTCGCGGCTGATCGAAGGGCCAAGCACTGCATGCATCGTTTCGCGTTGACCTCCGAGCCTTTCCATGGCGGCAATCGTGTTTTCAAGGACGCCGTAAAGCGCGCCCTTCCAGCCCGCATGGGCTGCCCCGATCACTCGGTTTTCGGGGTCCGCGAAGAGGATCGGACCACAATCGGCTGTCAGAACGCCCAGGATGACGTCTGGTTCCTTCGTCACAAGGGCATCTGCCTTGGGACGTTCGCCGCTCGGAGGGCGATCGATCACGACGACATCTGGCGAATGGACCTGATGGACCGTGGCCAGATGGGCCGCTGGCAGGCCGAACCAGCCACTGACGCGGGCGCGATTCTCCTGGATGTGTTCCGGCTGATCGCTGGAGCCGACACCGACATTAAGGCCCTCGTAGATACCCGTCGACACGCCGCCCTGGCGCGTGAAGAAACCGTGCCTGATGCCGCGATCGCTGCCTTTGTTCAGGAGGGCGCTGGTCAGAGGATGAGGTGGCCTCGTATCACGCATTCAGTGTCTCCTGTCATTGCGGGTCTGCCTGGACCCGTGCCCGAACATTGTGTCGGGAAAACGAAAGGCAAGGCCAGCGCGGTAGATCCGGTCCGGTCCTGCACTCCGCAGATCAATCGGTCTTCGATGGCGTCTGTGCCTCTCAGCCGGGTGCCTTGAACGGCGGAACATGAACAGCGGGGCTTGAAACAGCAAGAACCTTGAACAACTCCCCCATATGACCGCTGCCTGCACCGGCAAGACGGTGAACGGCCTCCACGATGTCGTGCTGTGTCTTTTCGTCCTTGCCGCGACCGAGGTTGGCTGCGCGTTCCTCGATGCCGAGGCCAACGAGGAAATCTCCCTGCCGCATGCAGCCGTTCAGATGTGCGCCGGTCGCGAGTGCCGTGCGGGCAAGGTGCTCAAAATCGACATGGCTCGTCAGATCAGCAAATCCAGGATGGGCAAGCGGTGGATCATAATCATGGGCCCGGACCGCCTGCAGCGTATCGCCAAAGCCGGTGACCATATGGCCATAGTCGATGATCAGGGCTGTACCGTTCGTCGCGGTGAGGCGTTCGCAGATCGCCATCATTACGGCTTGCCTTGCTGGCGCAAATTCGAAGATGGAGCCGTCGGGTTGCGCCTTGGCGTGGGAGGGCAGGGCGCTGGCATCCAGCATGGCGATGCCCGTGGTGAAGGTCAGCTCACCGGCCTCATCCAGTCCCACCATTCGTTCGATAAAGCCCGCCTGCGTCTTGATGAACTGGCGGATGGGGATGGCGTCAAAGAGCTCGTTGGCTGCGATCAGCGTGAAGCCTTCCGGCACCTCATCGAAGCTGTCGTGCCAGTGGACCTTGTTTTCGTGGCGCTGCAGCGTTTCCCGCTGGGTGAGCTTCAAAAGGCCGCTCGTCTCGACCAGATGGACGGTTGCCGTATCATAGAGCACGGGTGCCGTCCGTTCGATGACCCGCAAGATGTCGGCCATCATGGTGCCGCGACCGGGGCCGATCTCGACAATCCTCGCATTGTCCGGTTCGCCATGGCTTTTCCAGGCCATGACGAGAAAGATGCCCACCATTTCGCCAAAGAGCTGGCTGATCTCGGGTGCCGTCACAAAATCGCCAGCACGTCCAAACGGATGGCGGGTCTTGTAATAGCCGTGCTCGGGATCCGCGAGGCAGAGCGCAAAATAATCGCTCACGCTGATTGGGCCGTTTGTCGCAATAAGTGCCTTGATCTTTTCGGCCAGTGGTGTCGCCATGGACGCCTTCCTCAATCAGCACGGTTAGTCTGAGCCGGTCGCGAGGATCGCGCCCATGTCAGAATCCAGACACCCACTGCCAGCATCGGCAATGACAAGACCATGCCCATGGTCAGCCAGCCTCCGAGCAGATAGCCGATCTGCACATCAGGCTCCCGGAAAAACTCGACGAAGATGCGTGACAGCGCGTAGCCTGCGACGAAGGTTCCCGTGACGAGGCCGGGTCGTTTCAAGCCGCCAAAGGCTCTGACGATGAGCTGAAGCAGCAGGAAAAGAACCAGACCCTCCAGTACGGCTTCATAAAGCTGGCTCGGGTGACGGGGAAATGGTCCACCTGTCGGAAATGCCATGGCCCAGGGCACGTCGGTCGGGCGACCCCATAATTCACCATTGATGAAGTTCGCAATACGGCCAAAGAAGATCCCCAGCGGCGCGACACATGCGACCAGATCGAACATGGACCAGAGGCGGATTTCGTGCTTGCGGCAGAAATAGACCATGGCCAGCGTCGCACCGATAAAGCCGCCATGGAAGGACATGCCGCCATTCCAGATTTCGAAGATGCGCAACGGATTGTCGAGGATAGCGGCAAAGTCATAAAACAGGATGTAGCCGATCCGACCACCTGCCACGATACCGATCGAGACCCAAAGAATGAAATCGTCAAGATGCTGGATGGTCATTGGTGCCTGACCACCGGGCCAAAGCTCAGGCTTGCGAACCAGGTTGCGTGCAATCATCCAGCCCAACAGGATGCCGGCGACATAGGCCAGCCCGTACCAATGGACCGCCAGCGGCCCCAATGAAAAGGCGACCGGATCGATCGCGGGGAAGGTCACGACGGAGAAGAGTTCCAGAACTGGCGACAATTGCTTACTTTCTTTGGTACAGCGCGAAAATGGCGCTGTGAACTTTAAGGGTCAAGATGGAATCTGGTTTGCATGCGACACCGTCAACTACCTTCTTCATTGAATTGTTCTTGCAAGCGTCCAGATGAAGTCCTACCTCATCTGTCGTATCTGAGAGATCACCAAAAACCCATGCGAGGAGCTGAGCCATGTCGACCGGGCCGAACCGAATAATGGACGATTTCGCCAAGCTTATGACGGATGCCGCCGGAGCGGCCCAAGGTGTGCGCCGGGAAATGGAAGCCGCCTTCAATGCCCATGCCGAGCGCTGGCTCAACAGCATGGATGTGGTGAAGCGCGAAGAGTTCGAAGCTGTTCGGGAAATGGCGATCAAGGCGCGGGATGAAAATGATGCGCTAATGAAGCGGATCGAGGCGCTCGAGGCCCAGCTTGCCGCAAAGCCAAAAGCAAGCCGGAAAACTGACAGCTCCGCCGACTGATTCCTGGTTTCAATCATGTTTTGCACAGAGCCCGCGACCTGAAGGTTGCGGGCTCTTCTTTTTTGCCTGTCGGACGTCCCGCTTTTCGTCTTTTGGCAGAAAAAAATCGGGCTTGTGGATAGCTTCGAAAAAGCCAATCGGCAGAGTCGCTTATGGGGTCTTCAGACATGTCCGCTGGACAGGCTTTCCACAGTCCAATCGTGACTGACCTCACTTAAGGGGTGGCGCTTGGGAGTGGCGATTATACACTGATTTTAAATGATGATTCGAAACGGGCCTTCGTAAGTTTCGGACAGGGTGCGTTTCATATCCTGGGGTCCATAGGGAATCATTCCCCGTAGTGTTTCCGGTTCAGGTGTCTGAGTTATTCGGTGCGTTTTTCGACCGAGTGTTCGCATTTATTCCGGCAAGAAGGTGATGCATGAGCCTTATGGAATTGGAAGTCGAGCGTCAGTCCAATCCGGTCGATATGATCGAGTTTGTTGCTGCGACCAATGACTGGTCTTTCGAGCGTTCTGGAGAAGACGAGATCGCAATGACGGTCGAAGGTCGCTGGGCCGACTATCATGTCTCCTTTTCCTGGATGGAAGAATTCGAGGCGCTGCACCTGGCTTCGGCCTTCGATCTGAAAATTCCCGATGCGCGGATCAATGAAGTTCTGAAACTCCTGTCTTTCGTCAATGGCCAGGTGCTCATGGGACACTTCGATCTCTGGCGTAACGAGGACATCGTGATCTTCCGGCAATCGCTTCTGTTGGCAGGCGGTGCCGAGCCGACAAACCGCCAGGTCGAGGTTCTCCTTTCCAGCGCGGTTGAAGCCTGTGAGGCTTACTATCAGGCATTCCAGTTTGTCGTCTGGTCGGGCATGGACGCCAAAAGCGCCATGGATGCCGTGTTGTTCGAGACGGTTGGAGAAGCCTGAGCATGGTGCATGCAGACTTCGGTCGGATCGTGCTTGTGGGTGCCGGGAATATGGGCGGTGCCATGCTCGCTGGCTGGCTCAAGAATGGTGTGCCGGGGTCTGCCGTCACGGTTATAGATCCGGCTCCCTCCGATGCGATGAAGCAACAGCTCGCTGAGGCGGGCGCGCGTCATGTGACGGCAGCGCCTGAGGGGTTCGTTGCGGATATTCTTTTCCTTGCCGTCAAGCCGCAAGTCATGGATGCCGTTATGCCGGGGCTTGCCGGTCTCGTGGGCGCGCGTACGGTCGTCGTCTCGGTGGCTGCGGGGAAAACCATAGCCTCCATGGAACAGCATTTGGGTCCGGCGGCAATGGTGCGCGCGATGCCGAATACACCCGCCATGATTGGGCGTGGTGTGACTGGAGCATTCGCGAATGCAGCCGTTGCCGATGCTCAGCGCGATATAGTGCACAGGTTGCTCAAGGTATCCGGCCCGGTCGAGTGGGTCGATAATGAGGCCGCGATCAATGCCGTCACAGCGCTTTCGGGCAGTGGCCCGGCCTATGTTTTCTATCTCGTGGAGTGCATGGCAGAGGCGGGTCGCAAGGCCGGCCTCCCGGCGGACCTTGCCATGCGGCTCGCACGAGAAACAGTCGCGGGGGCTGGTGAATTGCTGCACCAGTCCCCCGACGACGCCTCACGGCTTCGCCAGAATGTAACGTCGCCTGGCGGTACCACGGCGGCGGCGTTATCTGTGTTGATGGCAGAGGATGCCATGCAGCCGATGTTTGATGCGGCGATCGAAGCGGCACGCAAGCGCGCCGAGGAACTGGCAAGATGAGTGCTGCGAACGAGGCGTACGAGATCACTTTCGCTGATTTTGAGAAGGTCGATATTCGCGTCGGTACGGTTGTCGAAGTCGAGGCTTTTCCGGAAGCGCGCAAGCCTGCCTTCAAACTGAAGATCGATTTTGGCCCTGAAATCGGCGTGAAGAAATCCTCTGCCCAGATCACCGTGCATTACACGCCCGAAACCCTTGTTGGTCGTCAGGTGCTGGGCGTTGTGAATTTTCCGCCAAGGCAGATCGGACCGTTCCGGTCCGAGGTTCTCACGCTCGGCTTCGAAGATGCCAATGGCGCTATTGTTCTGGCTGCAGTCGAGCAAGGTGTTCCGAACGGGCGCAAGCTCATGTAGGCCGCTCGCTGCGGCTGCTGCCTGTTTGCCAGGACGAAGCCGCACGGCTTTTATCTCATGCAGGCAGATCTCTAGACGGGAACTCTGACCACAGCGCGCAGTCCGCCTTTCGGGCTGTCTTCCAGCGTTACGTTGCCGCCGTGGCTGCGGGCGATGTCCCGGGCAATCGCCAGGCCCAGACCGGTGCCGGATGCGTCCAGGTTGCGGGCTTCGTCCAGCCGGAAGAAGGGCTTGAAAACATCCTCTCTTGAAGCTGGCGGAATGCCGGGCCCATCATCGTCAAAAATGACGACAAGCCATTTGGGCGTATGGCGTACCTCGACATCCAGCGTCTTCGCGTAACGGCGGCTGTTTGATGCAAGGTTAAAGACTAGGCGCGTGAAGGCGTTTGGGCGAACACGAATTTCGTCATCGCCATCAATGGTATAACGCATGGTCTTGCCATGCAGGTCGAAGTCCAGCTTCAGCTTTTCAAAGAGCTCCGACAACTGGAGTGTGCCGAAATCCTCTTCGGATTCGCCTTTTGCAAAATCCAGATAGCCCTCCAGCATGGTCTGCATGTCTTCGACATCCTGATTCATGCTGTCGAGGTCCGGATTGTCTCCGGCAAGGGCGAGCTGCAGTTTGAAACGGGTCAGGATGGTGCGCAGGTCGTGGCTGACACCGCTGAGCATGGCGGTACGCTGTTCCATCTGCCGTTCGATACGCTCGCGCATGAGGATGAAGGCGAGGCCGGCGCGGCGCACTTCATCTGCCCCGCGCGGTGTGAAGTTTTCTGGTGGGCGCTGCCCTTTGCCGAAACTCTCTGCCGCTTCCGCAAGAGAGAGGATCGGCCGGATCTGGCCCCTGAGGAAGAGCAGCGAAATGACGATCAGAACCAGCGATGTACCGACCATCCAGACAAGGAAGATATGGGTGTTGGATGCGTAGGTCTGGTTGCGGTGGGTGAAGATCCGCAGAATTCCCTGGTCAATGACGATACGGATCTCGACCAGGCGTGAATTGCCAACGGTGTCGATCCAGAAGGGCCTGTTGATCTGTCGGGCGATCTGGTCGCTCAGGATCTGATCAAGGATCGAAAAGAAGGGGCGGGGACGTGGGGGCGGAAGCTCGCTTCCCGCTTCCAGGGAGATCGTCAGATTGAGTGTGGTGTCGGCGATGCGGATGATGCGCTCCAGGCCCTGAGGGTCCGGATCGGCATCGATCAGGGAAATGACAGCGGCAATATCGCGTGTCACCGCTTCGGAAAGGCGCTGGGTTACAAGTTGCCAGTGACGCTCCATGAAGACAAAAGCAAGTACCGTCTGGAGGATCAGCATCGGCAAAACGATGATCAGGATCGAGCGCGCGTAGAGGCCCGTCGGCATGCGGTGACGAAGCCAGCGGTTGAAGGCACGCAGCCCGGTCACCGGACCTTTGTCCTGATCCCTGCGAATGCTGTCAAACAGCGTCATCTTTCCTTGCCTTTCGCAGGCCCTCCAAGGGGCAGGGCAGCTCAGTCCATGCTCAAGCGATAACCGATGCCACGAACCGTCTGGAGCCATGACGGATTTGCGGGATCGTCTTCAATCTTTCGGCGCAGGCGGTTGATCTGCACGTCGATCGTGCGCTCTCCGACATCGGCATCTCCACCGACCAGTTCATGCCTGGGAATGGTTTCCCCCGCCCGCGAGGCAAGCAAGAGCATGATTTCCTGCTCCCGATCGGTCAACCGAATGACCTCTGCTCCCTTGCGCAGTTCCTTGCGCAAAACAGAAAAGGTGTAGGGCCCGAACATGACCTGCTCGATCTTCGGCGCGTCAGGGTTCATGTTGCGCTTGAGGATATTGTTGATCCGCAGGACGAGTTCGCGCGGGTCGAAGGGTTTGGCCAGATAATCATCAGCCCCGGCTTCGAGGCCTGCGATGCGGGAATCGGCTTCTGAGCGGGCGGTGAGCAAGATGACCGGCACACGCTTCTTCTCAGCAAGGCTTGCTGTAAGGGAAAGGCCAGATTCGCCCGGCATCATCACATCGAGGACCATCAGGTCGAAGCTCAGTCCTTCGAGCTTGCGACGGGCTTCGGCTGCATCGGCGGCAACGGTCACTCGAAAGCCTTTTTCGGTGAGAAAACGGTGCAGGAGATCGCGGATACGTGTGTCATCATCAACGATCAGGAGATGGGCTGCATCATCATCGGGCAGGGGCGTCATCTTGGCCACCTCAGGTCTCCTCGTCCTTTGCGTCCAAAGGCATGGCCGGCTGGCTTCCGGTCATGCCTTCCAGAAAGCGGCGCACGGCTTCCCTCTCTTCTGCAGAAAATTCAGCCATGGCAGCCGCGATCCGGCGTGATTGCGGCTCTGACAGGGCAAGCGCCAGTTCACGACCTGCCAGCGTGGTGTAGAGCCGTCTTTGCCTACGGTCTGCAGGACCTGCCATCTGACGGATATAGCCCGTATCGATCAGTTCCTTCAGGACGCGGGCGAGACTTTGCTTGGTTATACGCAAGATGCCAAGAAGATCGGCGACTGTCATGCCGGGTCGTCGGTTGACGAAGTGGAGCACGCGGTGGTGAGCGCGACCATAACCAAGCTTTTCAAGAATTGCATCCGGGTCCGAGACGAAGTCCCGATAGGCGAAGAACAGCCTTTCGATGGTCTCGAAGTCGATGGTCTTGTCATCAACTACGGGCAGTTCGGGAAGGGTTTTCCTGGCAGTCCTGGTGACAGACTGTCGTGCCACGCTCTGTTCCTTTCTTGCCGATGGCGCCAACGCAATGGCCTTCGACTGCGCTTGCTTCATCGGACTTGGGTTGCAAAAGCGGCTTTGGCCGCTTGTGCGATCATTTATGCCCACGTTTTCACGATGGCCGACCTAGGCCTGCTTTCGCGGCAAACTAAGCGGAAGTGTGGAAAAACACCAACAAAATTCGTTGGATCACACAGGTTTGGCATTTTTTGAAACTTCATCTCATTCCCGCCATTAACTCTTTGTTCAGAAATTCAGCCCGGCTTCAGCCAAGGCTGGTAAAGGAAGTACAATCCAAAAGGAGCGTGCCATGACGGAGCGCAGAATTCGGGCCAACCCCATAGCAGAACAGCCAATGCGACCGGTGCTTGTTCTTGTTTTTCTGTCAAAGATCGTTGTTGCCGGCATGTTGATTGCCAATGTTGCGGCCATGCCGGATCCGGTGGGTCTCCAGGTCTACGGGCTCAATCGTTAGTCGCGGCATTGTTTGCAGGCCTTGTGGCCTGAGGATTTGGGTTTATAGCCTCCTCATGCTATGCGGCCTTCAACAGTTGCGGCGAAGGAGGCATAGTCATGGGCGAGATGCAGGCAGGGATCATTCCCGTCACACCGTTTCAACAGAACTGCACGATACTGTTCGACGGTGAGACGCGGGAAGGGGTTATTATCGATCCCGGCGGTGATGTCGACGTAATCCTGCAGACTGTCTTCGAAAATCAGATCACGCTGAAGGCGATCTGGCTGACCCATGGTCATCTGGATCATGCTGGCGGGGCGGCCGAATTAAAAGAGCGGACAGGCCTTACCGTCATTGGACCTCACAAGGATGATCTGCCGCTTCTGCAACGGATCGAAACCCAGGCCCAAAGCTACGGTATCAGTGGGCTCAGGAGTGTCGTGCCTGACGAATGGCTCGACGACGGTGCCTGTGTGTCGTTTGGTGAGCACGAATTCGAGGTGTTTCACTGCCCAGGTCATGCTCCAGGCCATGTGATCTATTTCAATCGCAAGCAGAAGTTTGCGCATCTGGGCGATGTGCTCTTCAATGGCTCGGTGGGGCGCACCGATTTGCCCGGCGGCGATCATCAGACGCTGCTGAACTCGATCCGCGACAAGGTCTTGCCGTTGGGCGATGATGTCGGCTTCATCTGCGGCCATGGTCCCGGCGGTCGTATCGGGGATGAGAGGCGGTCCAATCCTTTCATCCAGGGGCTTTGATCCGAGTTCTCAGGCTCTTTTCACAAACTGAAATGCGCCCGATAAGGGCGCATTTTCGTGTGTATCGTTACCCTGCAGATGATCTGCTTAGCGGACGGTGCAGAAGTGGGTGCGCCCGTCGAAGCCGATGAAAGTGCCCGTGCGCGGGTTGAAACTCCGGTAACGCTGCGAGCAGTAGTCATACCAGGCGCCTGTCCAAGGCTCGACACTGTAGCTTCTGACATTGTGGGTACGGCGATGGCTGCGCGGCGGGGGCGGGAAGTCATCATAGGCATAATAGACTTCATCGTCATAGACCGACGGTGGCGGGTCGATGTAAACGCGACCGGTGCTGCGCGGCTGGCTCGCAAGCGCGGAACCGACGATCACGCCGGTCGCCAGCCCAATCACGCCAAGGGCGAGGGCGTCTGCATCGCTGCGGTGCTGATGATAATAGCGGTCTCCTGCCGCAGCGCTGGTCGCAGTCGCAAAAGGTGCCATGGCAAGGATTGCCGAGAGCAGAGCATATTGAGCGAATTTCATCATGGCTTGCGTTCCTCACTGCCTTGAATGGCTGTCTCCCTCAGGAGTATGGTCACACATTATCGATGTGTGCCTGAACGCGACCTGAACGAAAAAACCCGGCAGTGATGCCGGGCCGTAATGCAAGTACAGACAGCGTGAAGCGGTTCAGCCAGCGATCTGCAGGTTTACGGCCTTGGGGCCTTTGCCACGGCGATCAGGTTCCGTGTCGAAGCTTACCTTCTGATTTTCTGACAATCCGCTCAGGCCGGAAGCCTGTACGGCGGAAATGTGTACGAAGATGTCCGCGCCACCGTTGTCGGGCTTGATAAAGCCGAAGCCCTTGTCGGTGTTGAAGAATTTTACAGTGCCAGTCTCGGCCATGCGTCAGGTCCTTTTCTCTCTGCCCATTTGTCCTGCGGGCAGCATTGCAAATTTACCCGCGAGCGGGTGTGCGACAGGCATTTGTCGAATGGTGAGGAAAGGGGCCCTGTTACCGCAGTTAACTTCAAGGTCATTGCTGCGACCGCCAAGTGTACTGCCCGAAGTTGTTATAGCGTCTCCGGCGCGCATCTGTTTATAGGTCTTCCCATGCTCGCAAAATTGCCCGAACTCGTTAAGAGTGCTTGGTTTATGGTGAATTGGCAAGCGAAAGTTTTCCGATGCGCGATCACTACTTTGCCTAGATATCAAGGGTTCTTGAGACCTTTGGAGCAAGTTTTGCCCCCATTTCGACGCCAAGGCGAAAAAATGCATCGCAGGCGATGCAATTCCTACCGAAAAGCCCCCCGTTCACGCAGTTTTACGGCAGTAAATTTTTTGTGTTGGTCCGGCCGGTTGCGATGGAAATTGAGGTTGGACCTGCTGCTTCAACATGTTGAAACCCCACGTCACGATACACTCCGCCTGATGGTAACGAGACTTCATCAGGCAGATCAACTTTACGATTGGTCGGCGCGGGTAATGCGCAGCAACTGGCCATCACCCTCGTCAGTGACGAGGAGAATGGAGCCATCGGGCGCGACCTTCACATCGCGGATGCGACCGTACTCCCCCTGAATCAGGCGTTCTTCCCCGCCAATCGAGCCATCCTCATTGCGCTCGATACGCGAAAGAAGCTGATACTTCAGGGCCGCGACCAGGAAGTCGCCATCCCATTCCGGGAACATTTCACCGCGATAGACTGCCATTGCCCCTGGCGCGATGGACGGGTCCCAGTAATGCACCGGCTGCTCAAATCCCTCGGCGGCCTTGCCGACGCCGATTTCTGCACCTGAGTAATGCTTTCCGTAGGAGATGACCGGCCAGCCGTAGTTGTTTCCCGCGCTGGGAGCATTGATTTCATCACCGCCACGCGCACCGTGTTCGACAGTATAAAGTGTGCCGGTTGCCGTATCGATTACAATGCCCTGGGGATTGCGATGGCCGATTGAATAAATCTCGGGCAGCCAGTCGGCGCCGGATTGAGCTGGATTGCCTGGGGCTGGCCGACCGTCCGGCGTGATGTGCAGAATGGAACCGGCGTGATCCTTAGCATCCTGCGACCGGTTCATCTCACCTCGGTCACCGATGCCAAAGAAAAGGTTCCCCTGCGGGCTGATCGCGATCCGCGAGCCGAAATGCTGTCCGGCACTGGACAGCTTGTTCATCAGGAAGATGCGCTCCACATTCTCCAAACGTCTCTCATTGGCAGACAGTCGCGCAGAGAATACGGCGGTGCCATATCCGCCTTCCCCTCTGAATGCGGCCGTGAAGAAGAGCCGGCGGCTGTTTGCAAAGTCCGGGGAGAGGGCGATGTCGAGAAGGCCACCTTGCCCGATTTCATTGATGCGCGGCAGTCCGCCAAGCGGCTCGCTGGTTCTGCCATCGCGAACGATACGCATGCGGCCTGGCCGCTCCGAGACGATATAGCCGCCATCCGGAAGCACTTCGACCGACCAGGGATTTTCGAGGTTGCCGGCAAGCTCGGTCACCTCCAGCGCGACATCACGGGCCTGATGGATGTCGCCGGCTGCTGCAGGCAGAGGAAGGGTGAGAGACAAGGCCAGCGGGGCCAAGATTGTCATCGAGCGCGCCTTCAAGCGGTGACTATTCGTTTTTGGCATTTTTGCCTCCAGCTCCTACCAGCTTTCCATAGGGACCACGCGGTAAGATGTGGTGGCGGGAAGTCCGCTGACAAGGAGACTGCGCTGAAAGCGCGGTGCATTGACTGTTTTGTGATTGACTGTCTGCTCGGCGAACGGGAGCTATTTCGTCCTTTTCCTGGCCGCAGCGCGCGCGATTTCACCATAGCTTCTGCGCCAGAGACTGATGGCGCCGACACTCATGACCGCAAAGCAAAGAGCAAGAACACCAATCACGAAATAACGCTCGCTTATGGAAAGTGCGGCTGCTTCTGCACCCGTTGCCTCCAGGCGGCTCGCTCCATTGTCTATCGGGCTGTTCAAGCTGCGCGTGATGCTGCCGGTTGTCAGCTCGGATGTTGGCGTGATGGGCGCTGTGGTGACAGTGTCACTATCGTGCCGTGATGGGTCGGGCCTCATTGTCTGGGCACTAACATTGAAAGTCAGGCCCGCCAACATAACGCAGCACGCGACCAGCGCTGCCAAAGCAAGGCTGAAGCGCCCAACTGCCCTGATATTCCGACTGTCACTTTTGTCATCCAAAAACATCTCGCCCTCGTTGCTTGTTGGTCAACGATCCAGATTAACGATCCGTTCCAGACTTCCTGACGTTCGAAATGTGGCAAGCCTTCGGACTTATCGAGACAATGTGGTGGCGGACGTGTCCAGACGGTTCCGTGAGTTAGCCATCAGACGGCGATTGTTTCGAGATTTGTTGCTTTCCGCTTGAAAGGCAGGGGTTCTTTCGCCATAGAGCTTGGACCTGAGGCCCCTGGCATGGGGTCGATGTTCAATCAGCTCAGGACCCCCTACAATGGCTTTTCTTGCCGACGCCCTTTCCCGCATCAAGCCTTCCGCGACCATCGCCGTGACGCAGATGGCCCGGGAACTCAAAGCGCAGGGCAAAGACGTCATTTCGCTCTCCGTCGGCGAACCCGACTTCGACACGCCGCAGAACATCAAGGACGCGGCCGTTGCTGCCATTGCCCGTGGCGAGACGAAGTATACGCCGGTCGCCGGCATTCCGGAGCTGCGCAAGGCGATTGCCGACAAGTTCAAGCGCGAGAACGGGCTCGACTACAGGCCCGAGCAGGTGATTGTCGGCACCGGCGGAAAGCAGATTCTTTTCAACGCCTTCATGGCGACGATCAATCCGGGAGATGAAGTCGTCATCCCCGCACCGTTCTGGGTTTCCTATCCGGAAATGATCGCGCTTTGCGGTGGAACGCCCGTTTTCGTCGAGACGACGATCGAAAACAATTTCAAGCTCACGGCCGAGCAGCTGGACAAGGCGATCACGCCGAAGACCAAGTGGTTCATGTTCAACTCGCCGTCCAACCCGTCGGGTGCCGCCTATAGTAAGGAAGAGCTCAAGGCGCTGACCGACGTGCTGATGAAGCATCCGCATGTTTGGGTTCTGACCGACGACATGTATGAACACCTCGTGTTCGGCGACTTCGTCTATTACACGCCCGCTCAGGTCGAGCCCAAGCTCTATGACCGCACGCTGACCATGAACGGCGTCTCCAAGGCCTATGCGATGACCGGCTGGCGTATCGGCTATGCGGCTGGCCCGCTGCCGCTGATCAAGGCCATGGACATGATCCAGGGCCAGCAGACCTCGGGCGCCTGCTCGGTTGCCCAGTGGGCGGCCGTCGAGGCGCTGAACGGCCCGCAGGATTTCATCACGGAATCGAAGAAGGCCTTCGAAGAACGCCGCGACCTCGTGGTCTCGATGCTGAACCAGGCCTCCGGCATCGTTTGCCCGAAGCCGGAAGGCGCCTTCTACGTCTATCCGTCCTGCGCAGCGCTCATCGGCAAGACCGCCCCGTCGGGCAAGGTCATCGAGACGGACGAAGATTTCGTCATGGAACTCTTGGCGACTGAAGGTGTGGCCACCGTTCACGGCTCGTCCTTTGGCCTCGGCCCGAACTTCCGCGTGTCCTACGCCACCTCGAATGCCAAGCTCGAAGAGGCCTGCAGCCGCATCCAGCGTTTCTGTGCTTCTCTGAAGTAAACGTCACAGCATATCCGGATTGCTGAAGGGCCCGCCAGAGATGGCGGGCCCTTTGTCTTCATAGACAAGCCGATCCTATGGGTTCCGATCATCGACACTTGGTATTAGTCCTTGCTCAGTCTGACGATGGTGGATTCTCCGCCGCCGCGCTGCTCGGTGACCGCATAGACGGCGCCATCCGGACCGACCCGAACATCCCGCACGCGTTTTTCAAGCGACACGAATTGTTCGTACTTCACCCGCTCGTTTTCCATGTGGAGGATATTGACACCCTCGCTGACGAGACCTCCAACCAGGAATGCGCCCTTCCATTCAGGAATGGCGTCGGCATCATAATAGGCCATGCCGGACGGAGCGATCACGGGGTCCCAGTAATAGATCGGCTGTTCGGTATCGGCCATCTGGGTGATGCCCTCGCCAACGGGATTGCCGCTGTATTCGACGCCATAGGTCACTTCGGGCCAACCATAGTTCTTGCCCGCTTCCGGCTTGTTCAGTTCATCACCACCCTTGGGTCCGTGTTCCACGGTCCAGAGGTTGCCATCGCCGCCGATGGTTGCTGATTGCAGGTTGCGGTGGCCGAGCGACCAAATTTCCGGCTGGGCGTTTTCCTGGTCGATGAACGGGTTGCCCTCGAAAGGCTCGCCCTGTTGGGTAATGCGAAAGATCTTGCCAAGGCCGCTATCAAGGTCCTGGGCCTGGACGCGCGGTTCGCGGTCGGATCGCTCGCCCACGGTGACATACAGTGCGCCTTCGGGGCTGAAGGCCAGACGGGAGCCGAAATGCTTGTTGCCGTCATAGCTCGGTGTCTGGCGGAAGATCACCTCAACATCTTCAAGACGACCACCACCTTCATCATTGGTGACGAGCCGTGCAGAGGCAACGGAGGTTCCGTTTCCGTCTTCACGCTGTTCGGCGAAGGAAAAGAAGATGCGGCCTGACTCGGCGTAATCAGGCGCAAGAGCGACATCGAGCAGACCACCCTGGCCCTCGGCATAGACGTCCGGCACGCCCTCAATCGCAGGGCCGGCCTCGCCGTCCTTGGAGATGATATGCATGGCGCCCTGCTTTGCATTCACCAGCATGCGACCGTCTGGCAGAAACTCCATGGCCCAGAGATGCGGCAGGCCGTCTGCGACGACTTCTGTCTTGATCTCGATTCTTTCCGGTGGCTGCGGCGCGCGGGTCTGCCCCTCGAACGCCGGGTCTTGGTTCTCTGCATTGGGTGGAGCGGTCTGTACCGGGCCGCGCGCATTCTGGGCATGGGCTGGTATTGCGGTGAGGCTGGCGGAAAGCATGGTGCCGGCCAGGATGAGGGATAGGCGTTTCATTCGTTTTTCCCGTTCCTGATTGTTGTTGTCTGATGTGAGAGGCTCGCAGAGGTCGTGTTTGTCCACAGGTTCTGCGCCCCGTCCCGCAGGCTGAACGATCTCGCGCGGGGCTTGATCCGTTGAAAAGTTCTGAATGGCTTCACGTTTGCTTGAGTTCTTCTCCCGACCGCGATGGTCGCCTTTGTTCTGCGTCTTAGCCAAGGTTTGCCAGCGCAGTCCTTTGATGGAATACTCTCCCGTGCCAGGGAAGGAGATGGCTATGGTGAAGTTTGTCTATGAAATCGTGCCTCATGACGGAGGATGGGCATACCGGGCCGGAGGGGTTTACTCCGAAAGCTTTGCTACCCATGACGAAGCTTTGGAGGCGGTCAGGATCGTTATGGCGGAGCAACAGCTTGGTGATGAGCCCGTTACGATCAGCTATCAGGATGAGAATGGGAAATGGGTGGAGGAATATAGCGACGGCGGTGACCGCCCCGAAGTCGAAGTCGTCGACAACTACGCGGCAAATCCCGCTCCGAGCGCCTGACCAGATTATGATCCGTCCAGCGGATCAAGACAGTTGAAAGACGAACTCCCGGACACCGCCGGGAGCTGGGACTGGATGTGGCATGTCTCGGCGCTTGGCCGAAGGCCTCAGTCGAGGGCAGAATATGTGGTATATCCTTCCGCGCCACCGCCATAGAGCGTTGCCTGCTCGAGCGGATTTAATTCCGCGTTGTCTCTTAAGCGGCGGACCAGATCCGGGTTGGAGATGAACGGTTTCCCGAAGGCGACGATGTCGGCGCGACCGCTTTCGACGGCATCAATTGCCATGTCTCTATCGTAGCCGTTGTTCACCATCCAGGCCGCTTTGCCGCCCTTGGCCCGGTAGGCTGCTTTCCAGCTCTCCCAGTCGAAGGGGGCGTTGTCGCGTGGACCGCCGGTCGCTCCTTCAATGACATGGATGTATGCAAGATCGAAGGCAGCCAGTCTCTCGATCAGCGCCGTATAGAGCGGCTGCGGGTCGACAACCTCGACATCATTGGCAGGCGTGACGGGTGAAAGCCGGATGCCCGTGCGTTCGCCGCCAATCTCTTGAACCACTGCCTCAACCACCTCAAGCGTCAGCCTGATGCGATTTTCGATAGAGCCACCATAGGAATCGGTTCGCTGATTGCTGTTTGGGCGCAGGAATTGTTCGAGCAGATAGCCGTTGGCCGCATGGATCTCGACACCATCGAAACCGGCATCCATCGCGGCGCGTGCGGCTTTCCAATAGTCTTCGATCAGGCTCGGAATTTCGGAAAGCTCGAGTGCGCGCGGTTCCGATGTATCGATGAATGTGCCGGTTCCATCGGGGTTGATGATGTAGGTTTTCGATTTTGCTGCAATCGGTGACGGTGCAACCGGTTTGCCGCCGTCTGGCTGAAGCGATGTGTGTGAAATGCGACCAACATGCCAGAGCTGGGTGACAATCTTGCCTCCTGCCTTGTGAACCGCGTCGGTGACCTCTTTCCATCCCTTGATAGCATCCGTGGAATAAAGGCCCGGCACATGGGCGTAGCCCTGACCCTGATGGCTGATCGCAGTCGCCTCGGTGATGATGAGGCCTGCGGATGCGCGCTGGCGGTAGTATTCGACATTCAGCATGTTCGGAATGGCGCCCGGCGAGCGATTGCGCGTCAGCGGGGCCATGGCAATACGGCTGGAAATGGAAATGGAGCCGATCTTGATCGGTTCAAAAAGCTTGGACATCAAACACCTCTTGGAAAGACCGGCGGCGAGGACTGGTGCCGCTGGCTCCCCCTAACTGGCGTCCTAGAGCTGATTGTTCAAGGCGTTGCGGAACTCGGAAATGAGCTCTTCGTTTCGACGATACAGAATCTTCTGACCATCTCGCTTGGAGATCAGCAAGCCGGCGCGCTGCAGAGTCGAAAGATGGGCGGAAACAGTCGACTGCGAAAGACCGCAGCGTTCGAACTGGCCTGCACTGATACCCTCGGTCGCGTTCTTGGGATCCACCCCGAAGTGCTCCTTGGGGTCTTTCAGCCAGATCAGCATTTCCAGTCTGGCAGGATGGGCGAGGGCTTTCATTACGTCTTCAAGATTCATGGTGTATCCGCTTTATTTGGCAGCCGCCAAACATAAAATGACAACGCGTTTTCAACCCGCGGCGGAGCAAAAAGTTCCATGGGTACTTGTCTCATTTCTGGGGGTAATCATCCGCATTTGCCAAAAAAAGAGGGCCACCAGATATCTCCGGGGCCCTTTGAATTGTGAAGGTCAAAAACCTCCAGAGGGGAACAGCTGCTGCGGCGGAACTGGGAGGAAAAGCCGCCATGTGCATCAGCTGTGTGCGATATGGTGGTTTTTTGTGCAGCGAACAATGCGTTTTTATGCATGTCAGGCATGCGTTAACTGCACGTCTTAATGATTTTCGTCAGTTTCCCGGAGGTGCTGCTGTCGCGTCAGAAGTTCCAATTGCGTGCTTTTGCAACAATGAAGTCTCTGAATGCCTTGAGCTTCGCGGCGTTCTTGATTTCGTCCGGATAACAAAAATAGGTGTCGAATGATGGCACGTCGGCATTGGTAACGAGCTGCAGAAGTCCGGGGTCGCGACCAACAATATAGTCCGGCAGCATCGCGATCCCGATACCCAACAAGCAGGCGCGCTTGATCGAGGTGAGGCTGTTGATCTGGAGATGCGGCTGGCGTGGGTTGTCTGGCGATCTTCCTGCAATTTCCAGCCAGTTCACATCCAAGAGGTAGCCAGGTGCAGGCTCGCCGAATGATATGATCTTGTGATTGTCGAGATCCTCGAGCGTTTGCGGCTCCCCATAGCGGTTGATGTAGGAGGGGGCCGCATAGACATGCATATGCACGGTAAAGAGCTTGCGCTGGATAAGGTCCGACTGCTGTGGTTGACGAAGCCGGATGGCACAGTCCGCATGGCGCATGTTGACGTCCAGTTCCTCGTTGTCGAGGAGGAGCTGGATCGACATTTCCGGATAGAGCTGCAGAAACTCCTGCACCTTGTCTGTCAACCAGCCCTGACCGAGGCCAACGGTCGTCGTGACGCGCAGCTTGCCGCTCGGCTTTTCCGTGGTTTCGGTCAGCTGCATCTTGACGGTTTGCAGCTTCAAGAGAACGTCATGAGCCGTTCGATAAAGCAGTTCGCCCTGTTCTGTGAGAATGAGGCCGCGGGCGTGGCGGTGGAAAAGCTTTACCCCGATGTCTTGCTCAAGTGCCGACACCTGGCGGCTGATCGCCGACTGGGACAAATGCAGCTTGTCAGCGGCATGGGTGAATGAGCCCGCCTCTGCCGCTGCGTGGAAAATGCGCAACTTGTCCCAGTCCAGCGGCATGCCGCCCCCTCTCACCATGTTATTCGGCAGCCTCGGCCTGAACCGGGATTGCCGACAGGTAGCGTTCCGCCTCAAGGGCCGCCATGCAACCCATGCCAGCTGCCGTGATGGCCTGACGATAGACATCGTCCGTGACGTCGCCGGCGGCAAAGATGCCCTGAATATCGGTCGCTGTCGAATCGGGTGCCGTCCAGAGATAGCCGTTCGACTTCATCTTGAGTTTGCCCTTGAACAGTTCTGTGGCGGGCGCATGGCCGATTGCGACGAAGACACCGTCTATCGGCATTTCGGTGATTGCGCCCGTCTGGGTGTCCTTGAGCTTCACGCCGGAAACCGACGGAGGCATCGGTGGCTTGGCCGGGGCGCCGGTGATTTCCTCCACCGTCGTGTTCCACAAAACCCGGATGTTTTCCTTGGCGAAAAGGCGCTCCTGCAGGATCTTTTCGGAGCGGAAGCTGTCACGTCGGTGGACGACGGTCACAGATTTGCAGATGTGAGAAAGGTAGAGGGCTTCTTCGACGGCGGAATTGCCGCCGCCGACCACAATCACATCCTTGTTTCGATAGAAAAAGCCATCGCAGGTGGCGCAGGCAGAGACGCCGAAGCCCTGGAAATGCTGCTCGCTCTCAATGCCGAGCCACTTGGCCTTGGCGCCGGTGCAGATGATCAAGCTATCTGCGGTCCAGACCTGGCCGCTGTCGGTCTTGACCTCGAAGGGGCGACGCGTCGTTTCGACCTCTGTCACCAGATCGTTGACGATTTCGGCACCGACATGGGTCGCCTGCTTCAACATCTGTTCCATCAGCCAAGGTCCCTGGATTGGATCGCCAAATCCCGGATAATTCTCTACATCGGTGGTGATCATCAACTGACCGCCCTGTTCCATTCCGGCAATCAGAACTGGCTTCAGCATTGCACGGGCGGCATAGATGGCGGCGGTGTAGCCGGCGGGACCTGATCCGATGATCAACACCTTGGTGTGGCGGGCGGTCATGCTAATTCCTTTCGATACAGGGCAAGGCGGGAACACTCGGTCGCAGAGCCCGTATGGTGTCGTTGCGTCAATTATGATTGCTGCGCTCGCTTATTCAAGGCCAGCTTTGCATTAGCAACAGAGCTTTCGCCGATGACGGGAGCGCGGGTGACGGTAAAGGGGTCTTCTTGCCAATTGCGATGGTTCGGCTAGAAACAGGACAAATCAGGGGATTGCATTTCGTGCTGAAAACCGAACTCGACGCCATCGATATCCGGATTCTCAAGGAACTCCAGAAGGACGGGCGGATGACCAATGTGGAATTGTCCGAACGCGTTGGAATTTCCGCGCCACCTTGCCTGCGCCGTGTTCGCAAGCTCGAAGAGGCGGGTATCATTGATGGCTATCACGCGATGTTGAATGCCCCGAAGCTCGGCTTCGACCTTGTCGCCTTCTGCATGATCGGTTTGAAACATCAGTCGGAGGCCAATCTGAAGGCCTTTGCTGCGGCGACGGACGGCTGGCCGATCGTGCGTCAGGCCTGGATGGTGAGTGGCGACAGTGACTTTCTGCTTCACTGCGTGGCCGAAAATCTTTCGAAATTCCAGGATTTCGTCATCGAGGTTTTGACCGCGAACGAACATGTCCATACCGTCCGCACCATGCTCACAATCCGTCAGGTGAAGCGGGTTGGACTGGTGGAGATCTGAGGACTGTTCAGAAACGGCGCATCGCATCAGCGAGCCGGCTGCGGAAGCCGCTGTTGATGTCCTCGAACCGCATGCGCGCCCTGTCTCCAAGCCGTTTTTTCTCGGCCTCATCCATGGTCAGCAATCTTTCGATACTTGCCTCCATGGCGTCGATGTCGAAAAAGTAATTGGTTCCCAGGTGGCGCGGTTCCGTCCTGGCGAAGGGAACGAGCATTCCGCAGTCATTGGTGACATGCTCGTTCATCGGTGGGGCATCTGTCGTCAGGACCACCGCGCCAACAGACATGGCCTCCACCAGATGGTGGCCCCAGCCTTCCGAGCGCGACGGACAGAGGTGAACCCCAAGGGTGTTCTGTAGTGTCTTGAGTTCTGTATCCGTGATGTAGCCGCTGACGATGCGAATATTCGGCACGGAGGCCGCTGCCGGATCGGGGTCTTTCTGGATGAGCGTCAGCTCGGGCCATTCGGGATGGCGCCGCCAGAGGGCAATCACATCCTCGGTGCCTTTTAGAGTGCTGCCACCGGCAAGATGCAGGAAGCCCTGCCAGTTCTTCTCGACTGTCGGGTTATAGCGATCTTCCGAGGTGAAGCCCGTATAGACGGTCTCGACGCCTTCAGCCCGGAAAATCTCTTCCGCATGGCGGCTCTTTGCCAGAACCAGATCTATTCCCTTCAACCTGTGGAGGTGTCGCCGGGGAAAGCGCTCCTGGTTTGGGCATAGGAGATTCCGCCGGCCGGCCGAATACCAGCGGGGGAAGGCGCGCTCGACATGGATGATGGTTCGCGCCTCCTTCTTGCGGAAGAGCCGGTCAAGGAGCGAGCGCGCGCGGATGTTCTTGACCTTGATCTCGTCCTTTGGGGCGACACCCTGTAGCGTCTCGACCAGAAGGGCGGTATCCCGTGTCAGTCCGAAATTGTTGTTCTTGTTGACAATCAGGATATCGGTCATCGATCAGGTTCCTGCCTGTTCGATCGATTTTGCCTCGATCATTGGCTTTGACGATGGGTTTGTCAGGAGGCTTGCATAGACTTCGCCCAGCCGCACCGCTTCTCCCGTCAGAGCGAATTCTTCCACGACGTGTTCGCGACCTCTTTTTCCGGCTTGCATCGCGCGCGCTGGGTCGCTGATGAGCTGGGCAATTGCTCCCTTGAGCTTCTCATAATCGCCAGCCGGTACAACCGCACCGGTTTCGCCCTCAACGATCATTTCTGCATAGGCGCCGGCATCGCTTGCAACAACGGCTGTCCCCGACGCCATGGCTTCCAGGGGCGTCAGTCCGAAGCCTTCGTTCCGCGAGGGTGCGACATAGAGCGTGAGACGCTGATACCAGGGCTTGATGTCATCGACTTCGCCAAGGAAACGAATGCGATCTGAAAGGCCGGCAGCGGCGATGTCTTTCGTCAATCCATCGGCAAAGCCTGCATGTTCGCTGGTAATGCGTCCCGAAATTACGGCGGTCCATTCCGGATGTGACGGCAGAAGTTCGATCATGGCGCGCACGAAGAGATCGGTGCCCTTCTGGTGACGGACGCGACCGAAACAGCCAATCAGATAGCGACCGGGCAAACCGGTGCCGGCCAGTCTGTCGGTTGCCTCGGGGGCAGGCTTGAACTCGTCGAGATTTACGCCATGGCGGATGACGGTATGGGGTACTTTCAGGAATGAGCCGGATCTTGCGTTGGTGGCAACGACCGCGTCCATTCTCGAAATGAGCCAGCGGGTGTAGCGGCTGTGATGACGTTGCGCAGCCGACGTGAAGAGCAGGGCCAGCGGCATGCGCAGCAGATCGCGCAGGATCACGCCGAAAAGCATTTCGTTGTTGCGGCGCGCATGCCACACCCGGCGCTGAGCCTTAGCGGGTTTACGCCATAGCCCGGCCAGTTGCGACCAGCGCATCTTCGGAAGATGTTCAGGCAGACCGGGGCCAAGCGTCAAGATCCCAAGCCCAAGCCGCCTCTGTTCGGGGATGAGCTGAACAACAGTCGACGTCACGCCGGACAGGCGCCGCTTGAAATGCGGCGCGATTACCGTGATGTCGTCGAGCGCGTGCAAATTTCAGGCCTTCCGCCGGAGCCTGTCAGCCCCAGTTCACCGCGAGGATTTCGTAGGCCTTGGAGCCTCCGGGGGCGACGACTTCGATGGAGTCGCCGGCTTCCTTGCCGATCAGGGCACGGGCGATCGGCGAAGAGATGGAGATACGGCCTGCTTTCACATCAGCTTCCTGGTCGCCGACGATCTGGTAGGTCTTTTCTTCCTCGGTGTCTTCATCCACGAGCTTGACGGTTGCGCCAAACTTGATCTTCGAGCCGGACATCTTCGATAGGTCGATGACTTCAGCGCGCGCAATCAGGTCTTCCAACTCGCCGATCCGCCCCTCGTTGTGACTCTGGGCTTCCTTGGCGGCATGATACTCGGCGTTTTCGGAAAGATCGCCATGGGCACGCGCTTCGGCAATAGCCTCGATAATGCGTGGACGCTCGTCCTGCTGACGCCAGCGCAGCTCTTCATTGAGCTTCGCAAAACCATTTTGCGTCATCGGTACCTTGTCTACCATTTCTTCTTCCTTCGCATTTCATGACCGCTGGCGGACATAAAAGAACAGGTTCCGAAGCGAAGCCACGGAACCAGTCACAAATCAACGATGCGAAGACTATAGCAGAATGCCTCGCGCAATTTCCAGAGATTTCGCATGGACCATCTCGATCGGCTGCGACGCTATGTCCAAGTCCTTGTTTCGACGTAACAAGTTGACTGTGGATAAAAGAACATATAGAGAACGATTCCCATGAGGAAATCGTTGAAAGAGCGCCTTGCCATTCTGTCCGATGCTGCAAAATACGACGCCTCTTGTGCGTCCAGCGGTACGGTGCGTCGTGACTCGTCCAAATCCGGTGGGCTTGGTTCCACCGAGGGTTCCGGCATATGCCATGCCTATGCGCCGGACGGGCGCTGCATATCGCTGCTGAAAATTCTCCTGACGAATTTCTGCATTTATGACTGCGCCTATTGCATCAATCGCTCTTCGAGCAATGTGGAGCGAGCGCGCTTTACGCCGGATGAAGTTGTCTGGCTGACGATCGAGTTCTATCGGCGGAACTATATCGAGGGGCTGTTTCTATCCTCCGGGATCATCCGGTCGTCGGATGACACCATGGCGGAGATGGTGCAGGTTGCCCGCGACCTCAGAACCAAGCATGGCTTCCGAGGTTACATTCATCTGAAAACCATTCCCGAGGCGTCACCGCAACTTGTCGAGGAGGCGGGGCTTTATGCCGATCGCTTGTCACTCAATATCGAATTGCCGACCGATCAGGGGCTGGCGCGCTATGCGCCGGAAAAGAAGCCGGCTGGAATTCGGCGTTCGATGGACGATCTCAGGCTGAAGATCGAGGAGGCGCGTGAGCCGACTTTCACGGGTCGAAAGAAGCGCTTTGTCCCCGGGGGGCAAAGCACCCAGATGATTGTCGGGGCCGACGGTGCCAGCGACGCGACAATTCTTGGCTCAAGTGCACGCCTCTACAGTGGCTATCAGCTGAAGCGCGTCTATTACTCGGCCTTCAGCCCCATCCCGGACAGTTCCCGCAATCTGCCCTTGATCAAGCCGCCTCTGGTGCGCGAACATAGGCTTTACCAGGCCGACTGGCTCTACCGCTTCTATGGGTTTTCGATCGAGGAAATCACGTCGGCGCGCGAAGATGGCATGCTGGATCTGGAGCTTGATCCGAAGCTGGCCTGGGCCCTTGCCAATCGCGACCGATTTCCGGTGGATGTGAACACGGCGGATCGCGAGACGCTTTTGAGAGTGCCGGGCTTTGGCACCAAGACCGTCAAGTCGCTGATTTCTGCCCGCCGTCATCGTCGGATCCGGCTGGAGGATCTCAGTCGTCTGGGCGTGTCGCTCAAGAAAGTGCGGTCTTTCATTGTCGCAGAAGGCTGGTCGCCGCACCGCGCGCTTGACCGTTCGGATCTGCGCGCGGCTTTCGCGCCGCAGCCAGAGCAATTGTCGCTTTTCTGATGCAGACAGTTCTTCTCGAAGGCCGCGGTGATTTTGGCGAGTGGCGGGATGCTGCCCGTCGACTGCTGGTTGACAAGGTTTTGCCGCAGCATGTGCGCTGGCAGCTAAGGGGGCAGGCGGCCGACCTCTTCGGGTGTCCAGGGGAGCCGATATCGCCCAATGAGACAGCTACGGTATCTGTTTCCCGCTCGTTTCTGGAGGCTGCGGAGGCGGCAATCTGCCATTCCGATCCCGACCGGTTTTCACTGCTTTATCGTATCCTCTGGCGCTTGCAGGAGGAGCGTAGCCTGCTGCAGGTCACGTCCGATCCGGATGTGTCGCAGTTGATGCGGCTTATCAAGAATGTTCGCCGCGACAGCCACAAAATGAAAGCCTTTGTGCGTTTCCGCGAGGTCGAAGCCGTGCAGCCAGATCGGCGGCGTTTCGTTGCCTGGTTCGAGCCGGAGCATTTCATTGTCTCGCGCACCGCCGGCTTCTTTCAGCGACGTTTCACCGACATGGACTGGCTGATTGCCACGCCCAAGGGTTCTGCGGCCTGGAACGGCACGTCGCTCAAGACCTCGCGTGAGCCCGCTGCAAAACCGGAGGGGGATGATGCGACGGATGAATTGTGGCGCACCTATTTTGCCAATATCTTCAATCCGGCACGGGTGAAGATCAAGGCGATGCAGTCGGAAATGCCGAAGAAATACTGGAAGAACATGCCCGAGGCTGCGCTGATTCCCGACCTGATTGCCGGGGCGGAACGGCGTGTGGCGGAAATGGCTGCGCGCGAGGCGAGCCAGCCCCCGGCTTTTCACGAACGGCTGCAGGCGCAGTGGCGCGGACGGGAGGGGGAGGGCTTTGCAGACCTAGCGCCGCTTGAACGGGTGCGTCAGGAGACCTCGCTCTGCACTCGCTGTCCGCTGCATTGCAATGCGACCCAGGCCGTCTTCGGCGAGGGGCCGGATGACGCCAGGATCATGTTTGTTGGCGAGCAGCCGGGCGATAGGGAAGATCTGGCCGGCCGACCCTTCGTCGGGCCTGCGGGATCGGTCTTCGATCAAGCCACAGAAGCGGCTGGCATCAGTCGGGCAGGGGTTTACGTGACCAATGCCGTGAAGCATTTCAAGCATGAAATGCGCGGCAAGCGACGCATTCACCGGCGTCCGGAAAGGCCCGAGATCGAGCAATGTCGGCATTGGCTCGTTCAAGAGCTGGACGTCATCGATCCAAAGATCATCGTGGCATTGGGAGCGACCGCCTATTTCGCCCTGACCGGAGACACTGCAGCGGTTGAAGAGGTCCGGGGCTATCCGATCCCTTTGGCCGAAGGCCGTATCTTGTTCGTCACCACGCATCCATCCTATCTTCTAAGGCTCCCAGAGGGGATTGAGCGACAAACTGCCCATCGGCGTTTTCAGGAAGACCTGCAGGCAGTCGCGCGACTGGCTCAATCAGTCTGACTGATCGCTGCATAGCTCATTCAGCAACGCTGCCAGCCTGTCGAAGTTCTGCTCGTTCGCGGCAGCGATGAAACGCTCGATCTCGCGGTTTTCCGGTGTATCGTCAAACTCCATGCGCCAGAAAAGGCGGGTTCCGTTCCCAATCGGATCAAAGCGCATCTCCAGCGCGAAGACATGCATGGGCTCATGATGCAGGGCTACAATCCGGTGCGGTGCGACGATCTCCTGAAAGGTCCAGCGGTTGGCAAAGTCGGTTTCATCTGAGGACGTCATGGTGATGTGCCATTCGCCGCCTGTGCGGAAATCGAAGGTGTCGATACGGTTGGTAAAACCATGCGGGCCCCACCAGCGCTCAAGCTGGCTGGGATCGGCAAATGCGCAGAAGAGCCGCTCTTTCGAAACGGGGAAGATCCGTTCATTCTCGATGTGAAGTTTGCTCACCTATTCGATCTCTTGACGTTCGGAGGGGCGTTGGCGTGCATCTACCATGAAATTGTCCCCCGCAAGTCCCAAAACGGAAAAGCCGGTTCCTGGACGAGGTTCTACGGAAACTTTTGTCGGTTCACCGAGTTGGACTTGACGGTCTGTCCGCTTGCCTACTTTCGCCCTATCTGCAAGCGGATGCCGAAGCTCATCAGCACACCTTTGACGGCGGGACGCTCATGTTTCTCGACTTGCAGAACTACACGCCACCACCAGAACCACGGCAGGACCGCGGCACACCGAAGCTCACACCGCGCCAGCAGAAGACGTTGATAACGCTTATCGGGATCAATCTCTTTCTGCTTTTCATTGCTCCGATCGGCGGCGCAACGATCATTTCCGCTCTGATTGAGCTGATGAGGTAGGTGTTGGTTCCGCTATCAAGTGTAGTTCGGCGCATCAAGGAAAAAAAGCGGCCGGTTTAAGCCGACCGCCTCAGTCCCATTTTCTCAATGTCCTCAGAAATAGCTCTGCAGCGGGCGTACCTCGAGCTGGCCCTTCTTCAGGGCTTCAATGGCTTCGGCGGCGGCAAGTGCGCCGGCCATGGTTGTATAATAAGGCACTTTCTGCATGAGGGCTGCGCGGCGCAGTGACTTGGAGTCCGAAATCGCCTTGTTGCTGTCCGTCGTGTTGATGACCAGCTGGACCTGGCGATTGCGGATCGCGTCCTCGATATGCGGACGGCCCTCTAGGACTTTGTTTATCTTGATGGCTTCAATACCGTTTTCGGCGAGGAAGCGTTGGGTGCCGCCAGTTGCCATGACCTTGAAGCCGATTTCGACAAGAAGCTTGATCGCCGGCAGGACGCGGACCTTGTCTTCGTCGCGGACGGAAACGAAAACCGTCCCGTCACGCGGCAGCTCGACATTTGCTCCAAGCTGGCTCTTGGCGAAGGCGAGCGCAAAGTTGCTGTCGAGGCCGATGACTTCGCCGGTCGAGCGCATTTCCGGTCCAAGCAGCGTGTCGACGCCTGGGAAGCGGGCAAACGGGAAGACGGCTTCCTTGACGGCGATGTGGTTCAGGTTGCGCGGGTTGGGCTTGCTTCCATAGGCGGCAATGGCCTGGTCGAGCTTTTCGCCAGTCATGACGCGTGCGGCGATCTTGGCGATCGGAGCGCCGATGGTCTTCGCCACGAAGGGGACCGTGCGCGAGGCGCGCGGGTTGACTTCGAGCACGTAGATCACGTCGTCCTTGATGGCATATTGCACGTTCATCAGGCCGCCGACATTGAGCGCCTTGGCAAGCGCCGTCGTCTGGCGTTCCAGTTCGTCGACGATGTCCTTGGAGAGCGAACGGGTCGGCAGCGAGCAGGCACTGTCGCCCGAGTGAATGCCGGCTTCCTCGATATGCTCCATGATGCCGGAGACGAAGACGTTTTCGCCGTCGCAGAGTGCATCGACGTCGACTTCGATGGCATTGGTCAGGTAGCTGTCGAAGAGCAGCGGGTTCTTGCCGAGCAGCGTGTTGATCTGGCCGGTCTTGTCGTTCGGATAGCGCTGCTTGATGTCCTCAGGCACGAGTTCCGGCACGGTGTCGAGCAGGTAATTCTGCAGCATGCCCTCGTTGTGGATGATCTGCATGGCGCGGCCACCCAGGACGTAGGACGGGCGCACGACCAGCGGGAAGCCGATTTCGCCGGCAACGAGGCGGGCCTGCTCGACCGAATAGGCGATGCCGTTGTTCGGCTGGGTCAGGTCGAGCTTCATCAGGAGCTTCTGGAAGCGGTCGCGGTCTTCGGCGAGGTCGATCATGTCGGGCGCGGTGCCGAGGATCGGGATGCCGTTCTTTTCCAGCGCTTCGGCGAGCTTTAGCGGGGTCTGGCCGCCGAACTGGACGATGACGCCGACGACTTCACCCTTTTCCTGCTCGGCGCGCAGGATTTCGATCACGTCTTCGGCCGTCAGCGGCTCGAAATAAAGGCGGTCGGAGGTGTCGTAGTCGGTCGAGACGGTTTCCGGGTTGCAGTTGACCATGATGGCTTCGAAGCCCGCATCCTTCAGCGCGAAGGCGGCATGGCAGCAGCAATAGTCGAACTCGATGCCCTGGCCGATACGGTTCGGACCGCCGCCGAGGATCACGACCTTCTTGCGGTCGGAGACTTGGGCTTCTGAGTTGAGTACGCCGACGAAAGGCGTCTCATAGGTCGAATACATGTAAGCCGTCGGCGAGGCGAATTCGGCAGCACAGGTGTCGATGCGCTTGAAGACCGGGCGGACGCCGAGGCCGTTGCGCAGTTCCGCGACTTCCTTCGGGCGCTTGCCGGCGAGCGAAGCGAGGCGGGCGTCGGAGAAGCCCATGGCTTTGAGCATGCGCAGGTTCTCGGCATCCTGTGGCAGGCCGTGCTCGCGGATGCGGGCCTCCATGTCGATGATCGCCTTGAACTGGGCGATGAACCACGGATCGATCTTGCAGCCTTCGTGGACTTCTTCCGGCGACATGCCGAGACGCAGGGCCTGGGCAACCATGCGCAGACGGTCCGGGGTCGGAGTGCCGATGGCGGCGCGGATGGCGTTCTTGTCGTCGCCACCATCCCCATTGGAGCCGAGGCCGGGGATCTCGATTTCGTCCAGGCCGGTCAGGCCGGTCTCGAGGCCGCGCAGGGCCTTCTGCAGCGATTCGGCGAATGTGCGGCCAATTGCCATGACTTCACCGACAGACTTCATCGCGGTGGTCAGCGTCGGCTCGGCGCCCGGGAACTTTTCGAAGGCAAAGCGCGGGATCTTGGTGACGACATAGTCGATCGACGGTTCGAACGAGGCAGGCGTCGCGCCGCCGGTGATGTCGTTTTCCAGTTCGTCGAGTGTGTAGCCGATGGCGAGTTTGGCTGCGACCTTGGCGATCGGGAAACCGGTGGCCTTCGACGCCAAAGCAGATGAGCGCGAAACGCGCGGGTTCATTTCGATGACGACGAGGCGGCCGTCCTTCGGGTTGACGGCGAACTGAACGTTGGAGCCGCCCGTCTCAACGCCGATCTCGCGCAGAACCGCGATCGAGGCGTTGCGCATGATCTGGTATTCCTTGTCCGTCAGCGTCAGTGCCGGGGCAACTGTGATGCTATCACCGGTGTGCACGCCCATCGGATCGATGTTTTCGATCGAGCAGACGATGATGCAGTTGTCCGCCTTGTCGCGGACGACTTCCATTTCATACTCCTTCCAGCCGAGCACCGATTCTTCGATCAGGACTTCGGTGGTGGGAGACGCGTCGAGGCCGGAATTGATGATTTCGTAGAATTCCGAGCGGTTGTAGGCAATGCCGCCGCCGGTGCCGCCGAGCGTGAAGGACGGGCGGATGATGGCGGGCAGGCCGACATGGTCAAGCGCCTGGGCGGCAATCGCCATGGCGTGGGCCATGTAACGCTGCTTGCGGTCTGTCTCGCCGAGGTTCCACTGGTTTTCCAGCTCGTCGAGCGCCTTGTCGAGCGCGTCGCCGGAGAGCTTGGCGCGCAGTTCCGCGCGGGCGGCCTCATGCGTCTTGCGGTCGGCGTCCTTGATCTCGGTCGCATTGGCGAGCATCGACTTCGGCGTTTCAAGGCCGATGCGGGCCATGGCTTCCCGGAAGAGGGCGCGGTCTTCGGCCATGTCGATGGCAGCGGGCTTCGCGCCGATCATTTCGACATTGTAGCGATCGAGCACGCCCATGCGCTTCAAGGAGAGCGCGGTGTTGAGAGCCGTCTGGCCGCCCATGGTGGGCAGCAGGGCGTCCGGGCGTTCCTTGGCGATGATCTTGGCAACGACTTCAGGCGTGATCGGCTCGACGTAAGTGGCGTCGGCCAGACCCGGATCGGTCATGATCGTGGCCGGATTGGAATTGACCAGGACGACCCGGTAGCCTTCTTCCTTCAGCGCCTTGCAGGCCTGGGTCCCTGAATAGTCGAATTCGCATGCCTGACCGATGACGATCGGCCCCGCGCCGATGATGAGGATGGACTTGATATCTTGGCGCTTGGGCATGGGTTCTATCCGTTCTTGCGCCTGCGCGAAAAACCGGCCTGGGTGAGGGAGGTCACCGGCCGGGCGCAGGAAGATGGTCTTTTCAGGCTAGAAGCGGCTTATAGGGAAATGTTGTTCGGGAAGGAACCCCGAATCGCGGGCAATGGACACAAAAAACAGAAGTCGTGTCAGCATTGGCGAATCCGATGTAACTGGCTTCTCATGATCCGTGCGGATTGACCGGCCCCCCGACGCCATAAGATTTGTTCATCTTTCAATTGCAAGATGTCTCAACGGGCAATCTAGGCACAATAGCATTATGAACTCGCAAGTCTTCCTTTCGTTGCGTCAAGCGTTCTCCTCGCCCTTGATCCTTATTGCTGGTGCATCAACAGTTTTTGGGCTGGTGTTATTCTTCCTGATTTTTTCCGGGACCGTCGAGACAGACACACTGACCTGGACGAACACAGACTTCTCCAACTACTGGATCGCGTCGCGGCTTGTCCTAGAGGGGCGCGTAATTGATTTGTTCAGCGGGCAAGAGAATTATTTTGCTCACATGATCGCGGCTTTCGGCGAAAACTATCCCTGGCACAACTGGAGTTATCCGCCATCTTTTTTGCTGATGATCTGGCCTTTGGGGTTCCTGCCCCATGCCCTTTCGATGGTCGCGTTTCTTTGGATTACGCTGCTTCTGTTCCTTCACGGCGTGACGGTGTTTGAAAGAAAGATTGCGCCTGCAACGGTCGTTCTCCTTGTTGCATTCATTCTTTGCAATGTGATTGCTGCGCAGAATGGTTTTATCACCGCTGCGCTGATGCTTTACGGTCTTGGTTTGAGAAGCCGCTCCCCCATTCTCGCAGGCGTTGCCTTTGGTCTGCTGACCATCAAGCCACAATTGGGTCTTCTGATCCCGCTGCTTTTGCTTTGGGAACGAAGGTGGGTTGTGATTGCCGCTGCAGGTGTTACGACAACCTTGATTGTCATTTTGTCCGCAATCATCTTCGGAGTGGAAAGCTGGCTCGGCTATCTGCAGCACAATGTGCCTTATCAAAGCCTGGTCATGACCAAGTTTGAAGGTGTTTTTCTCCACATGATGCCTTCGGTCTTCGGTTCCATGCGAGCCTGGGACTACGATGCCACGACAGCCATGATGGTTCATCTTTCCTGGGCCGGTGTTGCGGTTGTGGCATTTGCGGTGAGCCTCTTGCGTTTGAAAGGCGCTGCTGAGCGAAGCCTCAGCTTACTTTTGGCGAGCTTTGTCGTGTCACCTTACTCCCTGGTATACGATCTCGGTGCGGTTTCGGCAGTTGCTGCGATATGGGCCCATAAGGAAGTGACCCAAGCACCGCATGCCGGTCAAAGGAGACTGCTATTCTCCACCGTTGCCTTGCTTCCACTTCTGCACATGTCAATCTCTGTGTCTCTTGGGTTTGCCATTGCCCCCGTTGTGCTCACGGTTGCTCTTGTTTTTCTTCTCTTTTCACGAGACTCGCAGACAGTCCCGAAATGACGGAGAAATAGCCTGCATCAGATATCGGTCGTGCCAAGACTGCCATGATGCCGACAACCGTGATTGTCTTTGCAATAGCTGTTGCGCGCCCGCTCTCCTGTCACATCCGCTTTGCATCCCTCTGATAGCCGGGTCTGCCTTGCCGATCTGAGAGGACTTCATGGATATCGAAAACCTGCGACCCGAGTTGCGGTCCTATGCCGCCCGTTTCAATCCCGTGCGCCCGGCGCATCTGGGGACGCGCTACAACGAGGATGGGGTCTTCCTCCCGGAACCCGGCAATACGGTTGTCTGTCATCTGACTTCAGGGTCGGACAGTCACGCGGCAATTGAGGCCGCCCGGCAGCGGTTTCTGGCCATGCCGGACGCTAACCTTCTGGCCTTCACGCCTGTCTCCAGCCTGCACATGACCCTGTTTCAGGGCATTATCGAATATCGCCGTCGGCAACCCTACTGGCCGGAGGATCTTCCGCTGGAGACGCCGATTGACGACATGACGGCACTTTTTCTGGATCGGCTTGCCGGGTTCGAAGCCCCTGGCCCCTTTGCCGTGGAAGTCACCGATGCGACCCCGGCGGGCCTCGCGCTGGATGGTGTGACGCCCGAAGATCGCGCGACGTTGAAGCTGTGGCGTGACCGGCTGGCCAATATATTCGGCTATCGCCACCCCGATCATGATGATTACATCTTCCACATCACCTTCGCCTATCCGCTCTCGCGGTTCGGTGATGAGGCCATTCTCCGCTGGCAAGACATGTTGGCGGATCTTGTGCGCGAGATCCGTGAGCGCGCGCCCTTGATCGAACTCAATCCGCCGGCCTTTTGCTCCTTCGCTGATATGAACCACTTTGAAGAATTGCTGGTGCTTGAACCGTCGCGCTGGCGAGCCAATAGAAACAGGTGATGTTCGCGAGGCGGATAAAATGAAACAGGCGGGATTGGCCCGCCTGTTTCAGTTTGTATTTGAGATCTCTGCCTTAGCCGTCGGGGATCAGAATTCTTCCCATTCCTGCCCGCTCGGTGCCGGCTTCGCACCGATGGCGGAGGCCAGCTTGCTTGCAAGATCGCGAGCCGGCGAGGGGGCGGGTCTTGTCCCGGATCCGGCCGCAGCGAGCGGCTTGGGGGCTGGCCTTGCCTGGGTTGCGGTCCGGGCCTGGCTGGCCTTGAGCTGTTCGTTCAAGCGTGTGATCGAGGGTTCCGTGCGCTCTGACGCCATTGTGCCGGTCGAACCTGCCGTCGGCATGGCGTGCCGCTGCTGCGACCGGTTCCCAAGGTTGAACTGGGCAAGGCGGGCCGACAGGGCCGAGACTTCGGCCACCAGCGTGTGAGACGCGGCATTGGTCTCCTCGACCATAGCGGCGTTTTTCTGGGTCCCCTGGTCCATGACATTGACGGCTGTATTGATTTCCTGCAGGCCGACCGATTGTTCGCGGGCGGCCTCGACGATTGCCTGGACATTGGTGTTGATCTGCTGGACGTCTGCCACGATAGCCTGCAGGGCTTCGCCGGTCTGATCGACGAGGGAGACGCCATGCTTGACCTGATCACCGGAGGCGGTGATCAGTGCCTTGATCTCTTTTGCCGCATTGGCGGAGCGTTGAGCGAGTTCACGCACCTCCTGCGCCACCACAGCAAAGCCCTTGCCGGCTTCGCCTGCACGTGCTGCCTCCACGCCGGCATTAAGCGCGAGAAGATTGGTCTGGAAAGCGATCTCATCGATGACACCAATGATGCTGGAGATCGATTGAGAGGACTGTTCGATGGCGCTCATTGCATCGACGGCGCTACGGACAACTTCGCCGGAACGCTCGGCGCTTTGCTTGGTGCGGCTGACCTGCTGGCCGGCCTCCTCCGCGCGGGCGGTTGATTCTTTCACCGAGCGGGTGATCTGGGACAGAGCCGCCGAGGTTTCCTCGACCGATGCTGCCTGCTGTTCGGTGCGGCGGGCGAGATCATCCGCTGCGGAGCGGATCTCATTGGAGCCGTTTTCGATGGTGCGGGCATTGTCCTGGAAGGAGACCATGGCCTCCTGCAGTTTTTCGATCGATGCATTGAAGTTGAGGCGGATCGAATCGAGCGCCGGTGCGAATGGCTTGTCCAGACGGATCGTCATATCGCCATCCGACAAGCGAGAGAGGCCGTTGCCGAGTTCGGTGACGACGAAGCGGATTTCTTCCTCGCGGGCCTTGTGGCCGATCGAGCGTTCGACCCGGTCGGCCTCTTCCTGGGCAAGCCGCGCCTCTGCTTCTTCCTCAAGTTTTACCTTCTTCCTGTTGTTTTCCAGGAGCACGGCGAGCGAGCGGGAGAGTTCGCCGAGTTCGTCGGCGCTATCCTTGTCAGTCAGTTCCACATCCAGATCGCCATTGGCGATATGGCTGGTCTGGGCGATAACGCCGTTGATCCGACGCACAAAGCGGCGAGCCAGAAGCCAACCGAACAGGGTGAGCAGGATCGATGCGCCAATGATGATGATTGCCGAGGTCCAGACGGTCTGGGTCAATTGGGCAAAGACCGTTGCACTCGGAACGGAAACAACGACGTTCCAGACCGCGCCTGCGAAAGGCTCGATCGGAACGGCGATGGCGAGATGTTCATTGCCATCGGGCTGCACAATGGTCTGAGCCGTGCCCGGCGTTCTCAAGACTGCCTGCCAGGCGCCGGCATCAACGCCGCTGTCAGCTAGTGCCTTGCCCATCACGGCCTTGTCCGGGTGGCTGACAAAGGCATTTTGCGAGGACAGCAGGGCAATGTAGCCGTGACCCAATGGACGCTTGGCGGCGAGATCGGCTGCGGTCTTGTCAAGATCGATATCGGCGCCGACATAGCCAACTGTCTGACCGTTGACCTTGGTCGGAACCGAAATCGTGGTCATCAACACGTCCTTGCCGTCGACCGGATAGACGTAGGGCTCAAGAAGGACCGATTGTCCGGTCTGGACAGGCAGGAGGTAATAGTCGCCGGCCCCTGGCTTGTCATAGTCGACGAGCACGTCAACTGCGATCTGGCCGCCTGAGCGGTAGACATAGGGCAGGAAACGACCGGTGGCGTCATGGGCCGGCTGACCGACGAATTCGGCATCCTTGCCGTCGAATGCATTTGGTTCCCAGCCGCTTGAGACGCCGATGGCGTCTGGATAGCCTTCGAGCGTCTTGATCATCAAGGCCGTCACGTTTTCCCGCGTCGCGACACCGCTTTCTTTCAGCGAGGCAATCGACATTTCCATGCCGGCGACCATCTGGTGGGCGACCCGCAGGCTGTCCTCAACCTCGGCTGCTGCTTCGGAGGCGGCCATCTGCATCTGGTTCAGCCCTGCGCTACGGATCTGGTCATAGGACAGCGACACAAGCGTCGCTGCGACACCCATGGTGGTCACCACTCCCAGCGCCACCGTTGAGAAGATGTTGCGGCTCGTTGCCGATTTGAAAATCATGAAACGTCCTTTCGAGCAGATTGTCTGGCCGGTGCCTTCTGCAGAAGTTGCAGCCAGAACGGGGCGCGCATGTCGCCACAGTTCGGACGGGATGGTAGCTGGACGTGGTTAAGCATATGTATATATTCGGAGCATTCGTTTTGGGCGTCGGTATTTTTCCTGGGCGACCCTGCGTTGCATCCGGGCCTCTTCCTGCTAACGTGCCGCCGACTATCACGGGACGGCTTGCATGCAGTTTGACTATGAGAATCATGACGGTGTGGGGCTTGCCGAGCTCATCCGGCGGCGCGAAGTCTCTGCCGACGAGGTTCTGGAAGCGGCGGTCAATCGTATCGAGGCTGTGAACCCGCGAATCAATGCAGTCATTCGCACTTTGTTCGACCTTGCTCGTCAAAGCCTTGGCTCGGTTTCACCGGATGCTCCGCTTGCTGGAGTGCCCTTTCTGATCAAGGATCTTCTGTCCCAGATCGAGGGTGTCCCGACCGGTAACGGCAATGTTCACTGGCAGAACAAGGCGGCGTCTGGCGACTCGGAGCTGGTTTATCGCTGGAAGCGTGCCGGCCTCGTCATCCTCGGAAAGACCAATACTCCCGAGTTTGGGCTGACACCCTATACCGAACCCGGTGTTCATGGTCCGACCTTCAATCCATATGATCTTGATCGCTCCCCCGGTGGATCGTCGGGAGGTTCGGCTGCTGCCGTGGCTGCTCGCATGGTCCCTATCGCCTCGGGAGGTGATGGCGGTGGTTCGATCCGGATTCCCGCCTCGGCATGTGGCGTCTTCGGGATGAAGCCGACACGCGGACGTACACCCTATGGGCCGTTCCTGGGCGACGCCTGGTCTGGTTTTGCAGTCGAGCATGTGCTGACACGCTCGGTTCGTGACAGCGCGGCAGTGCTTGATGCCACGCATGGCGCGGATATCGGTAGTCTGCATCGTCTTGCCGATCATCACGGTTCCTTCCTGGCATCCGTCTCACAGCCTCCGGAACGGCTTCGTATCGCGGTTTCGTCGCAACCCATGTTGGGCAAGGCGGTTTCGACTGATGTTCTTGCAGCCTTCGAGGCTACCGTCAGTCTGCTGCGTGATCTCGGACATGAGGTGGTGGAAGCCGCGCCTGCCATTGAGCGGGAAAGATTTTCCCTGGCCTTCCTGACAGCGCTTGCCGGCGAAATCCGGGCCGATATGGAGTGGACCTCCGAGACCTTCGAGATCCCAGTTCGACCGGGCGACTTCGATTCCTCCACATTCGGCATGGGCCTTCTTGGCAAGGCCTTCTCGGCGGCTGATGTCACGGCGGCCCATCGCTATCTCAAGTTTGCAGCCCGTTCAGTCCTCCGCTTCTTCGAAAGTTATGATGTGCTGCTGACCCCTGTTCTTGCGGATCTGCCGGTCAAGACTGGAAGCCTGCAGCCGTCTCCAATCGAGAAGATGTTGTTGACGGCGCTGGGGCACATCAATGGTGGCTGGTTGCTGCGTCGCCTCGGGATTGCCGACAAGCTCGCGGCAGAGACGTTTGAATACATGCCATGGACACCCGTATTCAACGTCACCGGTCAACCGGCGATGTCGGTACCCTTGTGCTGGACCACCGCAGGCCTGCCAATCGGGATGCAATTTGTCGGACGTTTTGCCGATGAGGACACGCTTTTCCGGCTAGCGGGTCAGCTTGAAGAAGCGCGGCCCTGGAAGGACCGGCGTCCTCCTCTGTGAGCTTTTCCGGTCATCGGAAGAGGTCGACTGCACACTTAATCGGGTACGATCAGGACTTTCACCTCTCCCGCAGCCGGTGGATTTGAAATGACCGCTGCGGCGTCTGACATGCCGACGGTCCGGGAAATGAGCCGTTCGACCACGATTGCACCCGAGGCAATCAGGTCTGCTGCGCGGCGGTGGGTGAAGGGGTTGAGAAAGGACGTGAGCACCTTCACCTCGCGAAACAGCAGGTCAAAGGGCTCGATCTTTATCTTCTCCCCCTGTGGCATGACACCGAGAATGACGACCGTGCCGCCCGGGCGCACCAGCTTCATGGCCTGCATCATCGTATCGGGAACACCGGCACATTCGATAACCACGTCAGCTCCGCCCGGAAGGAGACCCTTCTCGCCCGTCGTTCGCCCGATGAGGTCACCATCAGCAGGATCGATGCTGGCGGTTGCGCCAAGCTCCTCGGCCAGTTTGCGGCGCGAAGCCTGCCTTGTCGAAAGCACGACCTGACTTGCGCCTGCCAGACGCGCCAGCTGAACCGTTAGCAGACCAATCACGCCACCGCCCAATACGATGACAGAGCTGCCCGCCTCGATTTTTGCCAGGTCTATGCCATGCAGGCAGCAGGCCAGCGGTTCGCAGAAAGCGCCATGAAGCGGATTGAGCGATGCAGGTAAAAGAAAGGCCTGCTTTTGCGGGACAATGACATAGTCGGCAAAGCCTCCATCCCGATGAATGCCGATTGCTCTCAGATTGCGACAGAGATTGATGCGTCCGTTGACGCAATGGCTGCAGCGGCCACAGGCGATATTCGGGTCACCCGTTATGCGGTCACCAAGGCGGAAGCCGGTCACTGCCGCTCCCATGTCCTCGATGATCCCGGAAAATTCGTGACCAAGTGTAACTGGGGGCGTGCAGGGGAATTCGCCGTGGAAGAGGTGACGGTCGGTCCCACAGACACCACAGGCCTCGATCCGGACCAGAAGGTCGTCAGGCCCGGGCTCGGGTTTGTCGACCTCCCTCAGATGCAGCGCGCCGATATCTTCCAATCTGATAGCCCGCATACGATCATTCCTCCCAAAATGATGGTCCTGGCCCCGGCGGATAGTGTCAGAAATGGAGTGCAAGCGCCATCGCAAGGCTCGTGAGCAGGCAGGTATCCGCCAAGAACGATCAATCTTTTTCGTCGACTGCATCTTCTGCGGCCGCTAGATAGGTCATGGCAATTTCTAGTAGGACTCTGGCCCATGATCACGGTTCATTATCTCGACAATTCGCGAGCGCATCGCATCCTGTGGCTGCTGGAGGAGCTTGGGCAGGATTACGAGGTCAAGCTGTACCATCGCGGTCGCGACTACCGGGGACCGGAAAGCCTGAAGGCTGTTCATCCGCTTGGCAAATCGCCGGTCATTGAAGAAGAGGGGCGGGTGATCGCCGAAAGCGGCGCAATCATGGAATACTTGATCGAGCGCCATGAGGGCGGATGGCTGCATCCTGAGCAAGGCAGCGATAACCATCTGCGGTATCGCTATTGGATGCATTATGCCGAAGGTTCGGCCATGCCGCTTCTGGTCATGAAGCTGATCTTCTCGCGCATTCCCGGGGAGGTACCCTTCTTCATCCGACCCATCGCCCGACTGATTTCCGAAGGTGTCGGCAAGAGCTTCATCGACCCGCAGCTTGCCGACCATGTTGCTTTGTGGAAAGCCGAGCTTGAAGGCGATGGCTGGTTCGCCGGAGGTGCTTTTTCAGCGGCCGATATCGCCATGAGTTTTCCGGTCGAAGCTGGCCTTACCCGGATTGCCCGCGGTGTCGATGTCACCGTTCTCCGTTCCTGGATGGAGCGCATTCGCGCCCGTCCCGCCTATCAGCGGGCACTGGCACGGGGCGGCGACTATGGTTATTCGAAAAATTGAAATTTTTCATATGATTGCAAAGTCAACTTTACAAGTTGACCAATGCAGATGAACCACAGTCTCAAGTCTGGTAACGGACTTTGGCGGCAGCGGCGCAGCGACGGCTGACGGGTATGCGCTGGCCGTTTTTCAGCCTGATCATCAGCCTTTCGCCCTCCTTGACCAGATCATCGACCGCATGGTCAGCGACCCAATGGGAGCGATGCACCTGCAGACCCTTTGCGCTTCCAAGTTCGGCGAGAGCGTCGGAAAACCGCAACAAGAGCAATTGCTGTCCGTGGATCGTCGTGACGACGGTGTAATGGTCCTCAATGGTCAAATGCAGAAGCGGGCCGCGCAGATCATGCCTCAGCCGTCGGATCAACGGGATCTCCGCTCGCGACGACGTCTGTTCCGCCCCCGCAACCTCCGGCCCTTGATCAGAGACCATACCGTTCGATGCGGTTTGTGGTGCGCTGACCGTGAGATGCGACAGAATGCTGAAGAGGATTGCAAAGACGAGGCACAGGGACAATTGCAGTCCGTAAGATGCGAGGCTCGGTGTTCGCCCGATCCAGGACCACATCAGGAGTTCGAGAAGGGCTGCGATCAGCGGTGCTGCGGCGGCGGCGGACAGCGCTAGGCGCAAAAGGTCATGACTGATGCGTTCGGCCAATCTGATCTCAACGGCTGTGATGACGGTGATCGTGGTCAGCCAGGCGATCGCATGCAGGCAGAACCAGAAGGCCAAGCGTTCGGCCAGGCCCATCTTGTCCACGGTCCCAAACGGGCCAGTGATCACGAATACCAACACGACGATCACAAAAGTCGCCCAGAGCCGTTTTGACCGCAAGACTTCGTGCACTTCACGAAGCGTGGATTGCAGGACGCGTCCAGTCACGAATTTCCTCTTCCGTTTACGGGGTTGCGGTTGGTTGATCCCCGCTTGTCGGTCATTGCTTTCGGCGACCGATCAAAACTGTTTCCAACCTCTGAGGCAAGCCGCATGTCCATCGATCCCCTTCTTGATGCTTCCCATGCCATTCAACTGCATGTTCTCGCAGCGCTTTTGGCGCTTGTTGTCGGGGTATTCCTGCTGGCTGGGAAAAAGGGAACAGGGGTCCATCGCCTGCTTGGACGGTTGTGGATTGCGCTGATGATCGCAACGGCCCTGTCGAGTTTCTTCATTCGGACGATTGACGTCGTCTTTGGTTTTGGTCCGATCCATCTTCTTTCCGTGTTGGTGCTTCACGGGTGTGGGGAGGTGGTCTACAGTGCACGACGCGGCCAGATCGAAGCCCATCGCCGCCATGTGACCACCCTCTATGCCATGGCGCTGCTCGGGGCAGGCGCCTTCACCCTGCTGCCCGGTCGCGCCATGCATCGGGTGTTCTTTGGCGGAGATGACGGAAATGGCTATTTTCTTGCGCTGTTTGCCATTCTGCTCGTCGCTGCCTTTGTCTTCGTCAGGCTGGGTCATCGACGGTTCTCCCTGCCTCTTTTCCAGAAGTCGTGAATTCAACGCGACCGATAGCCAAGCCGTCCGGCATCCACTAATCTTTGCGCCGAGATCGACAGGGGAGCGAGACCGGTCATGGAATGGAAGGGGCGACGTCAGTCGAGCAATATCGAGGACAGACGTCACGGGTCATCAGGGTCCGGCGCCGGGCGCAGTCCCTTCGGTCGCTCTGGCATTCGCATTCCGGTTGGTGGTGGACGACGGGGCGGCGGGCTGAGTCTCGGGACGATCATCATCCTCGTGGTGATCTATTTCGGCTTCAAGATGGTCGGGATCGATCTCCTGCAGGTGATGGAAGGCGGCGATCCTTCCGGTGCCGGCTATGAGCAACAGGTCTCTCGCGCTCCCAGCAGCGGCCCGGCAAATGACGAGATGACAGCCTTCATTCGCACTATGCTGGCCGAAACCGAAGATACTTGGAATGCGATCTTTCAGGCATCCGGCGCCCGCTACCGCGAGCCGACACTGGTGCTGTTTGCGGGACGGACCGAATCGCCTTGTGGGCTGGCTTCTGCCGCGACCGGGCCTTTCTATTGCCCTGCCGACAGCAAGGTTTATCTCGACACGGATTTCTTCCGTCAACTCGAGCAACAATTTGGCGCTGCAGGCGATTTCGCCCAGGCCTATGTGATTGCCCATGAGGTCGGTCATCACGTCCAGAACCTCACAGGCGTGTTGCCTGAATTCAACCGGCAGCGACGCAGCCTGGGGGCTGCAGAGGCCAACCGGCTTTCCGTTCGTGTCGAGCTGCAGGCTGATTGCTATGCGGGCATCTGGGCCAAGGCCGCCGACAAACAGGGCCTGCTTTCGGACGGTGATCTGGAAGAGGCGCTGAATGCGGCCCATCAGATTGGCGACGATACACTACAGAAGCGCGCCCAGGGCTATGTTGTGCCGGACAGCTTCAACCATGGTACTTCAGCGCAACGTATGCGCTGGTTCAAGCGGGGATATGACACGGGTGACGCGTCCGCCTGCGATACATTTTCTGCCGATCTTTAGGGGATCACCTTCTTATCAACATCTCTGATTGTTCGGCCAAAGTTTTCACTGGGTCGTGATCATTGCTTGCCGCTTGCCAACACCTGGCCTAATCCTTTTGCGGTCGCCGCTCCCTTCATTGTCTGGAAGCGGCTTTTTGCATTTGTGGAAATGTCATGTCACAGACCATGCCTCTGCCATATGCCGATCATCCCGCCGGAAGCTGGGTGTCGCATATCCGTGCGACCCTTTCGCTGGGCATTCCGTTGATCGGCGCACAGCTGGCGCAATTGGGGATCCATACGACCGACGTCATCATTGTGGGGCAGTTGGGTGCGGTACAACTCGCCGCCATGGTGCTTGCTGGTCAGTTCTTCTTCACGATCTTTGTCTTCGGCTCCGGCTTTTCGATTGCCGTCATTCCGATGGTCGCGCAGGCCTATGGCCGCGGAGACGCCGTCTCGGTGCGCCGGTCCATTCGCATGGGCATGTGGGTTGCCATTCTTTACACGCTGGTGATGTCGCCGCTGTTCTTCAATGCGGAAAGCATCCTGCTGGCGCTTGGCCAGAAGCCGGAAGTTGCAGCGCTGACGGCGCATTACGTGATGATCAGCCAGTTTGGTCTGCTGCCGGCCTTGTTGTTTGCCGTTTTGCGGGCGCTGGTGAGCGCAACCGGACGGGCGCAGATCGTGCTCTATATCACCCTTGGCATTCTCGTTTTGAATGCTGTGCTCGCTTATGCGCTGGTGCTTGGCCATTTCGGCCTGCCGCGCATGGGCATGACCGGTGCTGCCATTGTTGCCGTCATAGTGCAGTGGGTGAGTTTTATCGCCATGGTTGCCTATATCCAGACGTGCGAGGAGACGAAGAGCTATGAGCTTTTTGTTCGCTTCTGGCGGCCTGACTGGCAGGCTTTTCGCGAGGTGGTTCAGCTTGGCCTGCCGATCAGCATCACGGTGCTGGCCGAGGTCAGCCTGTTCAGCGCCGCCTCACTGTTGATGGGGCGGATCGGCACGATCGAGCTTGCAGCCCATGGCATTGCCCTCCAGCTTGCCTCGATTGCCTTCATGATCCCGCTCGGCTTGTCCCAGGCGGCAACAGTCCGGGTGGGGCTGGCCCATGGGCGCGGGAACTACCCTGAACTGGTTCGGGCTTCAATCACGGTGCTTGGGATCGCGAGTGTATTGTCGCTCACGGGCGGCATCTTGTTCCTGACGATCCCGCTCCAGCTCTCCAGCGCGTTCATCAATGAGACGACGCCGGATGCCGCTGCCGTTCTTGCCTATGCCGTGCCACTGGTCGCCGTCGCCGGTATCTTCCAGCTTGTCGATGGTTTGCAGGCGATAGCTGCGGGTCTCCTGCGCGGATTGAAAGATGCGCGTGTGCCGATGTTCATGGCGCTGATCGCCTATTGGCCGATCGGTTTCTTCCTTGCCTGGCTTCTGGCCTTTCCGCTCGGTGTCGGCGGGATCGGTATCTGGATCGGCTTCCTGATGGGGCTTGGAAGTGCTGCCGTGATGCTCTGCGGTCGCTTCTATCTCAAGGTCCGTGGCGAAATGCAAAAGGCCCGGATGTGAGCCGGGCCGCGACGATGACGTGATTATCTTAGCAGGGTTCAGCGTTCGGCAAGCGCCGGTTCGCCCTTGGTTTCGCGCACCATGTTGATGAAGCGGCGGAACAGGTAGTGGCTGTCCTGAGGGCCGGGGGACGCTTCCGGGTGATGCTGGACTGAGAAGACCGGCTTGCCCTTCAGGCGAAGTCCACAATTGGTGCCGTCAAAGAGCGAAATGTGTGTCTCTTCAACGCTTTCCGGCAGTGACTTGGAGTCAACTGCAAAGCCATGGTTCATGGAGACGATCTCCACCTTGCCGGTGGTGAAGTCCTTCACCGGGTGGTTTGCGCCGTGATGGCCCTGGTGCATCTTTTCCGTGGTGCCGCCAAGGGCCAGGCCTAGCATCTGATGGCCGAGGCAGATGCCAAAGACCGGCTTTTCCGACTGGATCAGGTTCTGGATCGTCGGCACGGCGTAGGTGCCGGTTGCTGCCGGATCGCCCGGACCGTTGGACAGGAAGACGCCATCCGGGTTCAGCGCCAGAATATCCTCCGCCGAAGTGGTGGCCGGAACGACCGTAACCTTGCAGTCAAGGCCGGCAAAGAGGCGCAGGATATTGCGCTTCACGCCGAAATCGACGCAGACGATGTGATACTTGGCGTCGGCTTCACCCAGTGTGGTGTGGCCGTTTTCCCAGGTCCAGGCCTTCTCATTCCAGACCGAAGACTGACCGGAGGAGGCTACCTTTGCGAGATCGAGCCCTTCCAGACCGCTCCAGGCCCTGGCTTCGGCCTTCAGCGCCTCGACGTCGAAAACGCCGTTCGGGTCATGGGCGATCACGGCATTCGGTGCGCCGTTTTCACGGATCCAGGCGGTCAGCGCGCGGGTATCAATTCCGGACAGGCCAATCACGCCACGGCTCTTCAGCCAGGCGTCGAGATGGGATGAGGCACGATAATTTGAAGGCTCCGTGATATCAGCCTTGAAGATCACGCCGACGGCTCCGTGGCGGGCGGCCGGCGTCAGATCTTCAATGTCTTCTTCATTCGTGCCGACATTGCCGATATGCGGGAAGGTGAAGGTCACGATCTGGCCGAGATAAGACGGATCGGTCAGGATTTCCTCATATCCAGTCAGGGCGGTGTTGAAGCAGACTTCCGCTTGAACCTTGCCGGTCGCGCCGATACCGTGGCCTTCGATGACCGTTCCGTCTGCCAGAACAAGGAGGGCGGTCGGCTTGCGGGTTGTCCAGGGAGCTGTCGCGGTCATGGTTATTCCTTGTTCGCCCTTGGTGCCGTCCCTCTTGTCAGGGCAGGGTCCAGAGGCCATCTTGTGTGGTAAATCGTTCGCGCGTCGGGACGCGCGCGTTCAGCCGTTATGTCGATTTCGTGCAGGTGCCGAGCAATAGACGGATCGGACGACAAGGTCAATTATCGAGTTCGGTTTCATAAGGGTTTTGTCCCAAGGCATTTCAATAGTTTGTGCATTTTGTTTGCACTGCACTACGCGTCTGGCTATGAGAACCTCTCAAAAGACAGGGAAAAGCCACAAGAACCAACCGGCTTTCCACGGAGAAAATGATGATGCGCGATACCCTCGCCAATGCGCTTAAGGAAGCCCTGAAGGCGAAAGATACACGCCGGACCTCCACGGTCCGACTGATCCAGACGGCAATCAAGGACCGGGACATCGCCAATCGCGGTGTCGGCAAGGACCCCGTCTCGGACGATGAAATCATGCAGGTGCTGATGAAGATGATCAAGCAGCGCGACGAGTCGGCAAAGATCTATGCCGAAAACGGGCGCCCGGAGCTTGCCGCAGGCGAGCTTGAGGAAATCGACATCATCAAGACCTTCATGCCCGAGCAGCTGTCTGAAGACAAAATGCGAGAGCTCTGCGCCTCTGTCATCAATGAGACAGGCGCCCAGGGTCTGCGCGACATGGGCAAATGCATGAACACGCTGAAGGAACGTTATCCGGGCCAGATGGATTTTGCCAAGGCTTCCGGCGTGGTGAAGGAAATGCTGAAGTAGGCAGTGACTTGCTCCCGATTATCTGACGCCGCCTTCGGGCGGCGTCTTGCGTTTTGACACTCGGCACTATTGCCAAGCCTGTTTGCTGCTCAGTCGTTGTGAATAGTGGGTATGAGTGGCGAAAGCCGTGGCATCCCCTAGCGCAGGCGCCTATATGGAGGAGCAGACCCAGGGGCGCCCATGCGTTTTTCCAATGATTTTCTTGACGAGATCCGTGACCGCGTGCCGATTTCGGCCGTGATCGGTCGGCGTGTGACATGGGATCGCAAGAAAACCAATGTGTCGCGTCAGGATTACTGGGCCTGCTGCCCCTTCCACGGTGAAAAAAGCCCGAGCTTCCACTGCGAGGATCGCAAGGGACGCTATCATTGCTTCGGCTGTGGGGTGTCCGGTGACCACTTCCGGTTTCTGACAGACCTGGAGGGGCTGAGTTTCCCGGAAGCGGTGCAACAGATTGCCGATATGGCCGGTATCGCGATGCCGCAGCCGGACCTGAAGGCCGAGCAGCGGGAAAAGGAGCGGACTAGTCTTCAGGATGTGATGGAGCTCGCAACCCAGTTCTTTCAGGACCAGTTGCAGACGGCAAGCGGAGCCCGGGCGCGGGCCTATCTGCGGGAGCGGGGGCTTTCTGGCCGGACGATCGAGACGTTCCGGCTTGGCTATGCGCCGGAAAGCCGCAATGCACTCAAGGAGTATCTGGCAGGCAAGGGGGTTACCAAAGAGCAGATCGAGGCCTGTGGTCTTGTCGTGCATGGACCGGATATTCCGGTCTCCTATGACCGGTTTCGTGATCGCATCATGTTCCCGATCCTGTCGTCACGCGACAAGGTGATTGCCTTTGGTGGGCGGGCCATGTCGCCCGATGCGCTGGCCAAGTATCTCAATTCCAATGAAACCGAGCTCTTCCACAAGGGAAACGTACTCTACAACTTTGCCCGCGCCAAACGTGCGTTGCAGGGAGCGGATGGAGCGGAAACGCTCATTGCGGTCGAAGGCTATATGGATGTCATCGCGCTATATCAGGCGGGCATCGAGAATGCAGTGGCACCGCTGGGCACGGCATTGACGGAAAACCAGCTGCAATTGATGTGGAAGACGACTTCGGTTCCTGTCCTCTGCTTCGATGGGGATGGTGCCGGACAAAGGGCCGCTTTCCGGGCGGTGGATCTTGCATTGCCGCATCTGAAACCCGGCCAGTCTCTTCGGTTTGCCATGCTGCCGGACGGCAAGGATCCCGATGATCTGGTGAAAAGCGACGGGCGAGAGCCTTTTGATCGAGTTATGGCGGAAGCGCGGCCGCTGGCCGAGATGGTGTGGCGGCGCGAAGTGGGTGCCGGTGGCTTTGACAGCCCGGAGAAGCGGGCCGAGCTCGAGGCACGATTGAAGCAGGTCGTTGCCGTGATCGCCGACGAGAGTGTACGGCGTCACTACCAGCAGGATATGCGCGACCGGCTTTATGGCTTCTTCCAGTCGTCACAACCCGGTCGCAATGATCGGCGCGGCCCTGGTTACCAGCAGAGCGGGCGGTCCAGTGATCGCAGTGGCGGACGCTTCGCCGGGCGCCCAGGCCAGGGACAGGCCTTTGGCGGTGTCGCGTCTGTGTCTGACCGACTGGCCCGTTCGGGCCTGGTACGTGGTCATCAGGAGCAGCCGGCACTCAGGGAAAGCGTTCTGGCGCTGACGATCGTCAATCATCCGCAGCTTCTGGACGAAGACTATG